>NZ_JBYQFJ010000058.1:0-6652 GCF_057836705.1 Virgibacillus carmonensis
ATCATTGTGGAAGCGGCTCCCAAGGAAATTCCTGTGGTTGTAATGGAAGCGGAAATAGTAGTTCCAGTAATCAACAAAGGAATTGTAATCATTGTGGAAGCGGCTCCCAAGGAAATTCCTGTGGTTGTAATGGAAGCGGAAAAAGTAGTTCCAGTAATCAACAAAGGAATTGTAATCATTGCAGAAACGGCTCCCAAGGAAATTCCTGTGGTTGTAATGGAAGCGGAAATAGTGGTTCCAGTAATCAACAAAGGAATTGTAATCAGTGCAGAAACGGTTCCCAAAGAAATTCGTGTGGTTGCAATAGAAATAGAGGTTCCAGTAATCAGCAAAGGAATTATAATCAGTGCGGAAACGGTTCCCAAGGAAATTCCTGTGGTTGTAATGAAAGCGGAAATAGAGGTTCCAGTAATCAGCAAGGGAATTGTAATGAGTGCAGAAACGGCTCCCAAGGAAATCCCTGTGGTTGTAATGGAAGTAGAGAAAGTGGATCCAGTAATTAAAAAAATATGGAATAGGATGAAACGGCAAACCGATTCAAGGGGCTCCCAAAAGCTTAATTCTGGGAGTTCTCCTCTTTTTTATATAAGAGAAACAAAAAATTGCTCTTTTTAGTAAAATAAACGAAGTGGTTTTTTGAACAAAAAAGTGAAGGTAATTTTCGCGGTCCTGTTTATATAAAATTTTATCTTATTTGTTTCTTTACACTAGAAAATAGGCCAGAGAAAGGTCATTGACCTTTCTCTGGCCTATTCAGGTTTTGTCTACTCGACATATTTGAAGTAGGTCATCAGACCATTGTCTGAATGATGTGATTGGTGACAGTGGAAGATCCAATCTCCAGGATTGTCAGCCTTGAATGCGATAGAAATACGTTGCATGGGCCTGACATTAATCGTATCCTTGACAAGCCAAGGTTCCTCTAAGGTTTGCCCATTGATAGCGACGACACGAAATGGATGTCCATGCAGGTGCATGGGGTGGCTTTCTGGTGACCGATTGATCAGATTGACCTTAATTGTTTCTCCGAGACGGACTTCGTAGGGTTCCACATCTCCGAACGAATCCCAGGTCTCACCATTGATTGCCCAGACCTTCCCCCCGGAGTCCATGGTCATGCCGAGGTCCATGTTGTAGACGTGGTCATATTCTGCTCTATCCGGACCGGGAATACCGGCCGTGATCCCCTGATACTTAGGAGCATTTTCTGGCGGATCAGCTAGATTTAAGGGCTTCGGGCGGTTATTAGCATCAGAGGTGTCTGAAGGCGTTAGTACTACTTTCGCCCGCATCCCGAACTCACTGTGACCAGGATCTATATCAACCATTTTGTACTCCCCCGGTTTATCTCCGATCAAGTAAACATCTACACGCTCATAAGGTGAGACCGTTGCATATTCAACGGGCTGGGCGGCGGGTAGTGAATGTCCATCCATGTGGGTTGTGTACATTTCCATTCCCTCCACCTTGATGCGGTGGGTCTGAAAGCCAAAGTTTAATAGCCGTAACCGCACCCGTTCATTAGCTTCGGCCTTAAATACATGCTTCGGGTCCCGTTTCCCGTTAATGGTGAACACATTATAAAGGTCTGTACTGCCGAGAAGAGCACTCGGCATCATCTTTTTCATGGTGCTCTGATCCATCTGATTGCCATCCGATGCCGGCGGGGGGTCACCCTCACCAGGAATCTTCATTTCATCCAGGCTGACCACCCATTCCGTATCTGCCTCGGGATAATCGGTAGGACCCATGGGTTCAATGATAAATGGGGCAAACAAACCTTTATCCAATTGGAGCACGTCACTACCGAAGGAATGGGCGTGATAGGAGTACGTTCCTGCCGGTTCTGCAGGAAATTCATAAATAAATTCTTCTCCAAAATTAACAGGGGGCTGGGTAACGGTCGGCACACCGTCCATACTATTGCGAACGGGAATGCCATGTAAATGTATGGCGGACCCAATGTTTGGTATTTGATTTCGAAATATTAGGCGTACCTGTTCACCTTCCTTGACGCGAATAATCGGACCAGGCAACGTGCCGTTATAAGTCCAGCCATCTATCGTTAATTGTTCATCGATTTGCACCTTTTCTGGATAAGCGGTAATTATGAACTCACGAACAGATTCTTCCTTAGTACTTTCTGCTTCGGTCTGCGATGGGGAGGCGAGCTCGTTGTTTTCTGCTGTCGGGAGGGATGGATCAGTAGAATCGTCTGGTTCTACGGGTGTTTTGGCTTCTGGTAAAGGCTTATTGCTTTTTGTTGGTACTTGGGATTCTGTCGTTTCCGATGTAGGCTCTTTTTGTTCTCGAGTCGGTTGCTGTGACGGTGATACTTCAGCTGAGGGAGTAGGAGGCAGTCTAGCTGTGTTTTCTTCCTGTCCACTAGGAGGACCGATCAAGTTCATTTGCGTTAGTACCCAGGTCAACAGTAGCGCTCCCGCGATAATAGAAATAATTAAAAAGGTCATTTTCGTGTAGAAGATCCACCTTCGAACCTTTCTTTTGGTCTGTTCAATCCGATCTTTGGTTGCTTTTCTCCATTTTTTAAACATAATTCACCTCACAATTTAGCATATATCTTTTCTATGGAAAACTGATGGATTTTGACGTCTCGACAGGTTTTCCATAACTCGAAGATAGGATAGGTGTCATTGGGGGGATTAAAACGATGAAGAATCCGTGGCTTAGGCTTATTATGTACACCTTAGGGGGCATTTTAATATTTGGATTGTTGGTCGTCCTCATTCCTTTTGTGTTTCCGAACGAAACTGCTAGTATTACACCACGTTCGCAGACGACTACCACTTCAAATAGCGGTGGTGGGACGACAGCTGAAAATAGCGCTGACGGATCCGGTGGAAGCGATGGCTCAAGTATGCAAGGAACTGGTGGATCCGGCGGAAGCGATGGCTCAAGTATGGAAGGAACTGGTGGATCCGGTGGCAGTGGCGGATCAGGTATGTCAGGAACTGGTGGATCCGACGGAAGTGGCGGATCAAGTATGGAAGGAACTGGTGGATCCGGCGAAAGCGATGGCTCAAGTATGCAAGGAACTGGTGGATCCGGTGGCAGTGGCGGATCAGGTATGTCAGGAACTGGTGGATCCGGCGGAAGTGGCGGATCAAGTACGGAAGGAACTGATGGTTCGGGTGAAAGCGGCGGATCAAGTGTGGAAGGAACTGGTGGATCCGGCGGAAGTGGCGGATCAAGTATGGAAGGAACTGGTGGTTCGGGTGGAAGCGGAGGCTCGAGCATGTCAGGAACTGGCGGTTCGGATGGCTCAAGCATGTCAGGCATGATGGGCATGATGAGAAAATCGAGAATGTCCAGTATGAGCGGCGGGACTACTAATCAATCCGAGGGAGCTAATTCCTCCAATGAAAGTAGCTCGAGTGTTTCGGCTTCGCCCAGTAGTGCAAATTCAGAGTTGCCAGGATATCTATTTACGATTTTCAATCCACCTTCGTCCCCAGGTCTTGGTGCCTTCTTTTTTTATGCATTTGCAGGTGTAATCGTTTTGTTTCTAATTGCCCTATTTATTGGTTTGACAGGACTCGCTCTTGCTTACTTCCAAAGATTGAGAGTGAGTGCTCGGCGGCGCAACCGTTACCGTCAATTGCCAAAGGGTGAAGGGGTGACTGTTCATGAAAAATAGGTGGTGGATTTGGGTAAGGAATTCGCTAATTGGTCTAGCAGTTTCGGGTTTTGCTGAGTTGCTTGTCATTACTTACTTTAATGATGCACCTATAAGCATTCAGGGGTTAAAGGGGGGCGCTGGAGTAATCATTGGCATCTTATTCACGGCTCTGTTTATTGTATTTACTACTGCCTTTATCTATTGGTTTGCACGGGTGAACAACCTAATAGAAAGGGACATTCCACGAAATCTTGATGATATCTAGATTTGGATTCAGAGAAGGAGGGGCACATTTGTTAGAGGTGTTTTTCAAAATTATAGCTCAAATCATTTTTTTGATGGTTGGTCTTGCCTTGTCATCATATCTTCGGACCTATTTAAAGTCCATGTTTAGTCGTAAATAACGACATCCCAATCTGAGGAGGAGTAGCTTATGAGAAAAATGAAGAAAGTGCTAGCTTTGCTAATAATTGCCTTAGTAACCATACTGGCAGCTTGTTCAGCAGAGAATGAAGAACAGAATACTAACGATTCCGAAAGTGAAAACGGAAAAGAGAATAAAAAGCAGAACACTTCTGAGGAGAATGTAAAGGTAAAACTGGATTTTTCCAGCGAGACACCGGAAAGTAATAAGGATGAGCCATTGGTGATCACAGCTCATGATGCAGAGGGGCAACAAATTACGGATTTTAAAGACATCCATGTCGACAAGCTTCATCTCATTGTAGTTAGTAAGGACCTGTCTGTGTTCAAACACGTGCATCCCATGTTAAACGATAAAGGGGAATTTGTGATTGATATCAATTTTCCAAAAGGGGGGGACTATCAATTAATCTCCACTTTATCGCCAGAAAAAATGAAAAATGCAAAAATTGTTGATAGAAAATGGGTGGAGGTGAAGGGAGAGAATAAGAAAGCACCAGCACCTGTACCAGATTCTGAGTTGACTAAAGTGTTTGAAGGTATGGAAGTAACGCTAGGCTTTGACAAACTGGTCGCAGGAAAAAAATTAAACATGAGCTATACGATAAAACATGCGGAATCGGGAGAACCGGTAACCGACCTTGAATCCTATATTGGATCAATGTCTCATGTTGTGATGATGAGTGAGGATTCAAAGCATTATATTCATGTTCATCCGGTTGATGAGAGCATGACAGGACCGATATTAAACTTCAATCCTATATTCCCGGAACCCGGAATATATAAAATATGGGGTGAGATCAAACATGATGGAAAAGTTATCGTTACTATGTTTGTGATCGAAGTACCAGAGGCTTAGAACATAGAACACGGACGACGCAGCCTATGAATAGAAAATTAAGTGGTGGAAAACTCAAGCGGTTGTTGGGTGGAAGAGGTAGAACTATTCCTTGTTCTACCTCTTCCATTTACTTTTTAGTAATAAAGAAAGAATTTTGGTGTTTACCTGTCTAGCTTCGACTTACAGTCATTTTTCAACCAAAAAAGGCAGCTTGCGCTTTACAAAACACATTCATTTTGTTTTAACTAGGGTAGTTTCCGTATTTTGTAGAAAGAAATTTAATCAGTGTCATAACTTAAGGGTTTTGGCTCCATTTTGTGGAATAATTGGTTTTTAATTATTTTGCTCTATATAAAAAGGTTTTATATAAAGGGTTTATGTTTAGTTTTGTTGTATACCTAGTATAGTTGGAATAATAATCAAGGAGTGAAAAAATGACAAATGAACGATATATTCCCCTACCTTTGAAAAGGGATGTGAGAAAAGAAGCTTATTTTGGTTGTGTATTATGTGGAAGTCCTATTATAGAATACCACCATATTAAAGCATTTCATCAAGTTAACGAACATACTAAAGAAAATCTTGTGGCGCTATGCCCCGAACATCACCATAGAGCAGATTGTGCTGAAATTCCAGTCAGTATTATTAATAAAGCTAAAGATAATCCTTTTAACAAGAATCAAAACTTTGTTTCTAAAGATTTCTTTTTATCTACATATACTGATTTAAGAACACGTGTAGGTTCTAATATTTATATAAGGACCCCAAAAATTTTGGTTGTAGATGAGCATCCTTTAATTACGATTCATCCTGACGATGAGGATAATGCTTTACTGAATGCAAAATTCTATAATTCACACGATGTCCTATTAGCAGAAATTAGAAACAATGAATGGTTAGCTTACAAAAATCCTGAATTTTGGGATATAAGTTATACTCCCGGTCATTTAAAAATTAATCGTGACAAAGGTAATATATTTTTAGAACTTAAATTAATTGATGGAAATATAGATCTTAGAGCAGATATGTTTTATCACCGTTATAAAGTAAATTTACTTCCCGACAGAACCGTATTAGGTGATTCAAATATTATTTCAAATTCTACGATGCAGGATTGTGGTGGAGGTATATCTATAGTTACTGGTAAACAATAATCAAATTAGTCATGTAAAAGTAGGAGTAAAAGCTTGTGTGTTTTACACCAGGTTTTTACGGATAGTTTCTTACGAACGGGGCATTTTAATTGAATAAGGATCGTCATTTGGGGTTTTTTTAATGAACATAACTGAAAGAATCTTGTGCTGCTGTATCGTATCCTGAACCGCTAGAAAACGAGATACTTGCCCAACCGATACTAATACCAATTTCACCACTTATCGATGTATCGTGTGCATATTCACCAACAACATTTCCATATTCAATGTTTCCTGGTTCACTAGAATCATCTGTTTGTACTTTTACACGTATATAAGAACCGTCGATTTCGCCATTAAGAATGTTAACGCTCCATCCAGCTCCAGATTGATCTATTAAAAGCACTGTGACCTCTTGGGCTGAATAACCAAGGAGTCATAGCGATCCCTCCAAACATTCCCAATTCTTTTTGTTGAATCAATCAATACAAAACTTAGATTTGATTGCTTTAAATAATAGCCCATCGCTAGTCCAGCCTGACCTGCTCCGATAACAAGAACGTCAACATCTTTATCCAAATTTTTACCCCCATCGGAATCATAACTTTTCCATTG
>NZ_JBYQFJ010000059.1:0-6086 GCF_057836705.1 Virgibacillus carmonensis
TTATGTCTCGAGTGTCTAGGCGCTGGAGCTAGACAGATAATCGCCAAAATTTTATGCTTTCTTTGCTCTTCAAAAATGACTCCAAAACTGGAGTCATTTTGATAATTATAAGATTTAGGATCAGCCCATTCATCGCCAGCCCCGTTTTTTGGCTGGTCAGCGACAACAGTTCTGTTGTTAAGCAGCATTGCTGCTAGAGATGCTGTGTTTTTTATTTTCCCCCGGGATGTTTATCAACATATTCAGGAAAGTCAGTAATAATGCCGTCAACTCCAAGTTCGAATAAGTTATCTGCTTGTTCTTGTGAACGCACCGTATAAGGGTGAATTTCCATTCCTTTAGCGTGAACACGGTCAACCAGATCGTATGTAACTATATTCATATTCGGATTAAAGTAGTCAGCGTAAGTTGCAAATTGTGCAAGTTGTTCATCTGTAACATCTGTCCAAGACATCCCAGCAAGTACACCATGTGGGATGCCTGGCAACAGTTCCTTAGATGTTTGCATCGATTCATGGTTAAACGATTGAATAATAATTTTATTATTATTCGGTTTGTGCATATTGCGTTCCTTCAAAGTTTCAGCAACTTCTTCTTCAATACCTGGGTAAAGTTCTGGTGATTTTAATTCAATTAATATACCAATCTTTCCATGATAAGCATCTAATACTTCTTCAAAAGTAGGTATCTGCTCACCCGCAAACGGTTTACTAAACCAACTTCCAGCGTCCAACTGTTTGAGTTCCTCAAGCGTAAAATCTCCAACAAAGCCAGTTCCATCTGTGGTACGATCAACAGTTGTATCATGGATAATAGCTAGCTTTCCATCTTTAGTCATTTGTACATCAATCTCAATATAATCTGCTTTCATTTCAAATGCCTTTTGAAAGGCAGCCATCGTATTTTCAGGAGCATGCCCTGAAGCACCCCGATGTGCAATATTAACCATTTGCTGCCGCTGTTTGGTTGAGATTGTTTCCTCACTAGAAGCTAATGCAGGAACCATGAACAAAGACATGAAAATTGTTGCCATTAGTAAGATTGAAAATGTACGTACCATAATTTAATCTCTCCTTTATAAGTAGTTAAACTTAGTATAAAGAAAGACTATTAAATGAAAGTGAAGCAAACATAAAGAAGTGTAAATAAAAACGAGAGATTAGTAGTAATCCTAAAGTCCTTGACTATAAAGGTTTCTTTAGGCAAACCGGGCATTCACCTCATCTTTTTCCTACTACTGCTATCTCAAAATGAGACGATTCATCTTTTCAGGAAAATCAATGAACGGGTTGCGGTTTCCTTGTATTTCATAGATAGCTTGATTACGATGTTTTTCATAAAGATCAGGAGGGGAATTCTGGTGCCATTCTAATAACAGTCCTGTATCGACTCCTTCCATATGAGATTGCTCAATTCTGTCTGGATACCTTATTAAAAAATACAACATAGCCCTAGCGACAGTTCCTTTGCCATACTCAGGTTCAAACAAATTCTCATCCGCCTTGCCACACGCCTCTTCTATTCGACTGGCTCTTATCCCCTCAGGAGTATAGTCAGTAAAATCATGGTAAGGATAATTGCTTCTAATTGAATTACAAACAGGTTCACAGGTAAATAAGTGATGAAGATCGCCACGCATTGGTTCCTGTTCATTAAACCAGGATTGTGGCACGGCATGCTCGCAATTGTATTTAAAGTTGCTTTCGATTTGCGCCAGTTGATCCATTACCCGACCACTTTTGGCATCCAGTTCTTTCTCGGCCTCTTTTTTTCGCTTTAAAGAAGTTTCATAGTCTTCTTTAATAACTTCTTCTGCCTGTCTTTTTTTCCCCGAATAAATACTGATAAGATTGCCATCTGGTCTTAAATCAACCGACGGATAAACATACTCGCTCGGATCGTACCTTACTTTGTTTGTATGGGTTTCTTCAAGAATTTCTGTTAATAATCGTATAAATTCATCATCATTTGGGTTTTCAAAATCAATGTTGCGATAATACTGCTCAATTGTTCGCTTATCTTTTTCCTCATCATAATATACTTTCTCGTCTTTCTGGATGTTTTCTTTTGTTTCGATAAGCTGGGAAATAACTTTATTGATACGTTGATGATCGGTTGTCACTGGAAACAGCTTTTCTTTTTGTTGGTGGTTTAACATCATTTTTATTCCTCCTATAATTTACGGGCCTATTTTTAATTACCCGTAGATGCTGGAAAATAACGGTTTTTCAATCGAGTAGAAAGCACCTCTAAAACAATTGCTATCAGTAAAATTGCATAGGTGATAAATCCCACTTCACGTAGATCAAAGTAAAATCCGGATGCCATGAATAGTTCAAATCCAATTCCACCTGCACCAGCTGCCGCCCCCATCGCTACAGCTACCGAGAAATTGATTTCAAATCTTAAAAAAGCCCATGACAATAAATAAGTGAATGTTGATGGCAGGACGGCACGAGTGACGATATGCCACCAGCTGGAACCAGTTGCCCGTAATGCTTCTATTATACCCTTATCTACTTCTTCAAAAGCCTCGGAAAATGCTTTAACTAAATAAGCAATAGAGTGAAACAACATGCCGAGTATTGCCGCTTCACTTCCAAGGCCCGCTGCGATCGCAAAAATCAAAACCCATAATACGGTTGGTACAGCACGAATAAAAGCAACAAAAATTCGAACCGTTTTAGATGTCCATTTATTTGATAAGTTATTTGCAGCCAACAAAGCTAGAAAGAACGCAATAACTGCACCAATAATCGTTGCTAAAAAAGCTAAACCGAGTGTAATACCTACTTGGTAAAATGCTTCGTCCAAACTAAAGTGACTTAAAGCAGGTTCTAGAAACATTGTTTTCAAGTTATAAGCCGTTTCAGAAATAGCTTTGCCTAAATCTAACCCAGAGTAATCAAAGAACATAAAGGCCATTATCGTTAATAGAGTTAAAAGGATAATCGTCCATCTCGTAACAAGTTCAATTTTGCTACCAGATTTTATATTAATTCGACCATCTGCTTTTCGTTTTATGTACGTTGCTTCCATTATAGAATCACCTTCCGAATATAGTTTGAAATAAGCTCTATAATAATAACGGCTATGACGATACTAAATGTAATAAGGGCTACCGTATTATAGTCCCTTGTTTTATAATATAAATCAAATACGAAACCAATCCCTGTACCAGTTAATATCCCAACTAATGTAGCGCTTCTGATATTCGTTTCAATCATAAATAATATCCAACTAATCATCTGTGGTAAACACTGTGGGATAACCGCTTTATGAACAATGTGAAAGTATGTTGCACCCGTTGCTCTCAACGCTTCAACTGAGCTTTGGCTCGCTTCGTCTATGGATTCAATAAAAGCTCTCGTTAAAAATCCTACAGTCCCCACAAATAATGCTAAATACCCTGTCACTGAATTTTGTCCGAAAGAAAGCAGCAAGATTAATGCCCATGCGACGACTGGAATATTTCTTGAAACAGAGGCAATAAAACGTGCCAAAGAACTGAAGAAACTATTGATTCTCGTTGTTTTAGACCCCATTAACCCTAAAAAGATGGAGACAACTGCGCCTGTTGTTGTAGCAGCAATGGACATAAAGATTGTTTCGTTTAATTTCACTAATATATCTGGCAATCTTTCAAGTGACTCCTGGGTAATAAACAAATTTGAAACTATCCAGCCTATTGCTGCGGGTAGTGTTGCAATTCCATGCAACATGTTAAAGTTCGTTATATCTGCTGATAAATAGGCTATGACAATAATAATGATGAGAAAAATGGTCGATTGCCATTTACGTTTTCGCATTAGTTTTTCATCCACTTTAATTTCTCCTTACACCGTAATTAACTCTCTAGTCTCTGTTCCGTAAATGCCGTTAATGCGTCCAAGAGTAAGGTTGTTATTTGGCCCATCAAATATAATTTCACCTTTTTTCAAGCCGATAATTCTATCAGAATAGTTCTGTGCGACTTCAACCTGATGCAAATTTACCAAGCATGTAATATTCAACTCTGAAGTAATTGCTTTTAAATGGTCCATAATAACTTTAGAGGCGTTCGGGTCAAGTGATGCAATCGGTTCATCACAAAGAACGAGTTTAGGATCCTGAATAAGGGCACGGGCAATACCAACACGTTGCTGCTGCCCACCACTTAACTGATCGCATCGTTTATACGCGTGTTCTTCAATTCCTAATTTAGCAAGCAGGAAAAATGCACGTTCCTTTTCATCTTCCGTAAATCTGCCAAGTACTCCCTGCATCGTTGTCTTATATCCAAAACGACCATGCAGCACATTTTCAATAACGGTTAAACGCGGTACGAGGTTGTAATGCTGGAAAACCATACCAATGTTCGTACGTAGTTCACGTAATTCCTTCTTCCTCATGTTGCCTACATCAAGGTCATCGAAAATAACCTTGCCTTCATTTATTTCAACCATTCGATTAATGCAACGTAAGAGTGTAGATTTCCCTGCACCAGATGGTCCAATGATCGAAACAAATTCTCCAGCCTCCACTTCAAAATTAATGTCATTTAATACTTTTGTTTCCGAGTTATACGATTTACCGAGTCCTTCAACTTGTAACAATGACATGATATTGGCTCCTTTTTTATGTAACACATTTTAGAATTTAGAGTATGTGTTCAAAAAGGAGGATAAAAAGGACCGAGAAGTTCGAGGCAGCGTAGCTTTGAGTACCGGAACGTATGCTATTAATACGTGAGGAACGGAAAAGCAAGCTAACGATGAAATTCGATGCGTCATTTTTACCGGACTTTTTGAACAACCTCTTTAAGATGTTACAGTTATTTCAGCACAGACTATTATTCTGAAAGCTTACGAATTGGGTCAAACCATGAGTCTTCAACCGGAGCAAATCTTTCTTTGTCTGACTTGAAGAATAAACCTGATTCACCAGAATCCTCAGGAACAAAGATTTGTTCATTGTTTGCAATTTCATCTGAAGTAAATATTTCTTGTAATTTATCAAAATCCTCTTGGCCTAGCACATCCAAATTTGCTACAAATGGAGCGTTTAATACTGGAGTTACACTCATTAGAGTGAATTCACTGCCTCCCAGCTTATTAAAAGGCTCTGAAGCATCATCCTGAACCTGGTAAACAGCACCTACCGTATTCGCTTCTCCTTCAGCAACTTCTACATAGTTTTCAACACACGTATCACAGAATGCCGCAACTTCTGCATTACCATTTAATAAATTTACAGCAGAACCTTGGTGGGAATTACCGAATAATACTTGAGAAAATAATTGTCCTCCTTCCATTAAGTCTTCTTCAGCTAAATCAGTATATTTCTCTTTTTTCGAGAAGTGTTCGATAATACTCGATGTTGGTACTTTAAATCCTGATGTTGAACTTGTTGATACGAATGACATGCTTTTTCCTTCTATTGTATCAAGTGAGAAATCACCGTCTGTTTTAAAGTTCTCTTGATCATCCACGTTTACCGCTAACCAGCTATGGTATACAGCGTCATCTAATGTACCTGATGGACCAGTGGGAACAACTAAAGGTTGGATTGCATCGTTACCCTTATTAGCTTCGATATAGCCTTGTGCACCCATGAATGCAAGGTCTGCATTGTTGTTAACTAATGTCTCAATAGCAATCGCATAATCAGTAGTTAAATGATGCTCTACTTCTTTACCTGTAGCTTCTTTAATCACTCTACCAATTTCATCACGTGAAGATTTCATATCCGTACCAGATTCGTTAGGATACCAAACAATTTCGATAACATCATCTGCTTCCGTATTTTCTGTTCCAGCACTTCCTTCCGAACATGCAGTTAACATTAAAATGGATAATAAAAACATTGTTATCAAATACCAATTCTTTTTCATAATTGATTCTCCCCTTCTCGTAATAAAATGGTATTGCAAAATAAGTACTTTCCAAAACTTTTTATTAACTGGTTTCATTGAAGCATAAAACACCTCAAAAAAACGTATATTTACAGTTTTTTAACCTATTCTTTACGATGTTTACATGACTTATTAATTACTCAACTTTCGCAGACTGAAATAAGTAGATGATCCCTGAGATAGTTGAATAAGC
>NZ_JBYQFJ010000060.1:0-5855 GCF_057836705.1 Virgibacillus carmonensis
CAACGATGGAATCGTCATCAGATTCAACTGATACCATGGATGAAACGGAAAAGAGTAGTAATTCGACCATGGAATCGTCAACGACTGATATGAACACCAGCTCTACTTCCTCTTCCATGACCGGGATGAGTGAAGATACCGTCGTAAGTTCGGACTATTCCTCAAACCAAACGGATTTAAAAGACTTTTTCACTAATATGGTGCTAGTATTCAAGATGATCTTAATGATTTTGATACTTATATTAATTGTTAGCTTAATTGCATTCTTTATTAGCCTAATTAGGGTAAAGGGAACTTCTAATAAGAGCAAAGATAAAAGGAAGAAAATTTCTAAAATAAACCGGAATAAGGATGAACAGCAACAGTATGAAATGAATCCAGCAGAAAACAAAGATGTAAACGAAAGCTCAGCGACTTTTGAATCCTCTGTTAAGGAAGAGGAATCGAATTCTAAAAAAACGAATGGGAAAGAAAAAGGGTTTGAGTAAAACGAAGAGGACTCCACCTTTTGATTTGTTAATACATTGGATATGGGCAATCTTGGTCTTTTTGCTACTACTGAGCGGTCTAGCAATTGTGGGAGCCAAGTACAGTTGGATCCTAGGAAACCATTTTGCTTTTGCGGATATTACACATCGAGTAGTTGGAGTGTTATGGGTGTTATGGGCGCTTGCTACAGTGACGTATGAGATTCGTCAAATTGTGAAAATCCAGTCATCCAAGCGTATCTGGCTCCCCATTGGAAAAAAGGGGTTTTCAGGTTTTAATTTGCTGGTCTCATTGTTGATGATCTTCAGCGGATTTATACTGTGGTTCATGCCGGCTGTCCCTTTCATCTATGCCGTCTTTGGATTCGTAGTCCATGAGTTCTTTGCTTTTTTGATCCTGTTCGTCATTGTGTGGCATATCTTTCGAAAGCGTCACATTTTTCGGATTCCATTGGTTAATAAGAAGAGAAGCAAGTGATCTGGCTTTAGTAAAGGAAGGGGGTGGTGAGAGATGGTACTCAATCCATGGTTCGTGCTAATCACTCGCTCATTGGCATTCCTGTTTCTAATGCTTGCAGCTGCCATTATAATTTCACTACTTAATCCGGTATTATCACCGACACAGATGATGGCTTATATGAAGGGTATGGCAACCGCGTGTCAATCAAGTTCACTTATGGCCTCTATGGTTTGGCAGACAATGCACGCACATGTAGGAAATCACTCTGGGGAAGCCTTGTTTTTAGCAGTTACTCTTATCTCATTTGGGGCTATACCTTTCATTATTATCTGGGGGTTGTGGCTCCGAATGCGAATCAGAGATGCGACGTGAAGCGGAGAAAAAATTTGTTCCTTTGTCTTATGCTTATCTTTGTATTGTCTTTTCTATTAGTATCGATATACGTGTTTCTCCAACCAGGATACCAGAACCAGCCTTCCATACGTGATACCCCATCTATGGCAATGATGATGTTGTTCAGTCACGATAGTATGCACGAATACAGCTGGAGGCCGATGCTGGTAATTTGTGACCAGCTCTGTGAGGAGATGATGGGGGAAGCTCACACGATGCCACAGCATGGGAATCTGGTTCTGGATACAGCCAATTACACACTGTCCTTGGTATTGGTTATTTGCACTGCAGGCCTGGTTGGGGTTGTGAGCGTACTAATTTTGTTATGGATACCGAGTTTTAAAGGAGGGAAAAAGCATCGTTGAGGATGAGATTTTTTATTTATGTTGTAGTAGTTGCACTAACAGGTCTTATATTGACATCAATTCTATTTCTCTGGTTACAAGCAACAATAACACAAGATCCCGCAGCGCTACAAATGGAACTGAATTTTTGGAACTATAGCTTTCTAATTTTCCTTACCTTGTTGGTCCTATTAGTAATGTTCGTCGGTGCTTTTGCTCATGGGTATGACTACATGAAAAGGATGTTGTTCCAGAAAAAACCTTTAATCAAAAAAAGAAAGAAGGTAGTAGGTCAAAATGAAAGTTAAGTCCGAACAATGGCTCAAGTGGATTCTATATTTGCTGGTGGCAATCGTTCTGATCGGAATGCTGGAACTTATATTTCAACAAGCATTCTCCAATATGATGGTATCTCGTGAGCATATGCGGTTGGCAAATTCCTTATTTCATGGTTTCTTGAACTTTTTATTCTACAGCCTCATTATCGTTCTGACTCTTGTCATTCTTCTTGGCGTAGTTATTTATAGCATTCAACTCTTAATCCGTCTGTTTGCTGATAAGTGACAGGCGATTATTTTTTGCCTATTTTCCGGCTCCTTCCATATGTTTTCCATATTTGTTTCATAATCTGTTATAGAAGGAGGAGTGAAATATTATGAAGCGAAGAGATCGTCCATTTTTGAAACTGACTGTTTACTCCTTAGTAGCCATACTAGTTTTCGGACTGATTGAATTCATCTTCATCGGATTCGTCGGTGCAGGTGCCGGTGGGGGTATCAATGGTGTTGGAGCAGCAGTTTCTATATTTAACTTTATTTTTGTGACCTTGATCATACTGGCTGTCATTGGATTATTTATTGGTTTGATTGGGATTACCATCCGTTATTTTGAGCGGCATGATTTTTTCGATGATGACGACGATGACGATGATGATGACCGATACCGTAGAAGTCAGTCTCGTCGATCTACTCATAGGTAGGTGAATCTAATGTGGCCTAAGGTCAAAAAATTCATTCTTGTAACTATCAGCATCCTGCTCGGCTTTTTTACGTACAAACTACCGATTATTAATCAAATTTTTAATTATAAGACTTCATTTGATCTGTCTGCATTTTATTTAATTATACTACTTTATTTTTTCACTAAACCAATGAAAGAGCAGGAAAAGTCTGATGATACAATGAGAGAAGTATCAGATGATAAGAAGACATGAGGAAAATAGGGGGAGAGGAGGCTTGTATGAAAAAATTTTTGTATTGGAAGCATCTACGCTTCGTTAAGTCAGGACTCCTCTATGAGGAGAATTGGAACGTACTTCTTAGATGGCTTGAAAAAAAGTTTCTATGGAAAAAGGAGAAATGAACGTGGGTAAAAGAAAATCAGGGCGGAGTTCTCCGAGAGGCCCGTTATCGCAGAAGCAGTGGAACTATTTGCAAGATAAGGTCATTGAAACAACCAGAGACCATATTGTGGCAAGCAGATTTCTGGATATATACGGTCCGATTGGAACTGGCTCGCAATCTGTTAATAATCCGGTGTATCTTCAACCAGCACCGGCGAGTATCAGTATGCACGGGGATGAGTTAGACGTAGCTAAACCACATGACAGTAAGACTCTGGTCATTCCCATCCTATATAAAGATTTTGTCCTTTATTGGCGGGATATCGAGAACGCGAGTGAAACGCAAAAACCGCTCGATTTCTCGTCAGCGGCTAGCGCTGCCAGTGATGTAGCGTTGAAGGAAGATGATCTTATATTTAATGGGGAAGACTCAATGAATATTCCCGGTTTAATGAATGTAAGCGGTAGGGAGACCATAAAGTGTAGCGATTGGTCTAAAGAAGGTTATGCGTTTCGCAATATCGTTGATGCACGGAACCGTTTGATTAAGAATGGTCATACAGGCCCTTTTGCACTTGCTCTATCAGTTAATGCTTATGCACAAATTCACCAAGTTCATGGCAATTCTAATGTGCTAGAGATAGAGCATTTGCGGGACTTATTCGAGGACGGGATCTATCAATCCTCCCAAATCCGAACTGGGTGCGGAGTTATCGTGGCCACTGGGGAACAAAATATAGATATTGCACTCGCTCAGGATGTGTCTGTCCATTTCTTGAACGACAAAAATTTGAACAGTTATTATCGGGTTTTGGAATGTCTCGTTCCAAGGATTAAACGTCCTTCTGCAATCTGTACACTTGAACATGGAAGCAATAAAGAGGAAGGGGGTACGTCGAGTGCCCAAGGGAAGTTCTAATCTTGACTTGCCCGATTAGAAAAAGCAGTTTATTTTTCGCTTGCGGGAGTGGAATAATATTATAATCCAAACCTGCAAAAGGTAGCTTTATCTTAATTTCCTCTAGTATTTCTTCATCAAATTCTACTTTATCTACCTTTCTCTACTGGGTAAAAAATTCAGTCGGATTATTGGATTCAGAACATCACAAACGTGTTTTCAGTTATGTTGCTCCCTAGATAGATTCTATAACTTGACGATCCTGGAATATTCTACCGTCCCCATATAGTGTATTATGCTGAAGCCTATAAACGATAACCTATTTTAATATTATTTGTAAAAAAGTCAGCATCTGTCTATACCCTTTCTATTAAACTAGCATAGCGTAATATAGAACTCTTAAGAGTTCTATATTACGAGAAAGGGTGTAAAATATGACAAATGGGTACAAGAATAGACATAAAGATCATGTTTGTTGTTTAAGTGAGCATGACTGTGTTGAACCATCGGCTTGGACCAGGGAAGAAGCGGAGCAAGTTAGAATCACCTCGTGTAGTACTTCCTATAAAATTACTGAACCATTCCCAATAATTTCACGAGATTTATGGACGTGGGATATATGGCCACTACGTGAGAAAGACGGTTCTATTGCTGTACTTCCTGGAGGATGGAGGGTGCTTTTTACCCTAGCAACTCCTTGCAGTGTATTGCCTAGTAAACGTCATGACTTTGCCAGAATTGATTACTTTTATTCAAAAAATGGGCATGATTGGATCGCAGGCGGACCTGTGTTCTCAACTAAGGAAGCATTTGGATCCCGTCAATGGGCAGGCTCTGCCTTTGTGGAAGATGGCAAAGTATATTTGTTTTATACGGCAGCGGGAAGGCAAGGAGAAAGTGAATTAACGTATGAACAGCGTCTTGCACTGGCAAAGGGAGATGTTCATTGCAATATGGATGGTGTACTATTTGATAACTGGGGATCTCATGACATTATTTTAGAGGCGGATGGTATGTTGTATCAAACACTTGAAAAGTCTCTAGACTTAGGTATGACCTATGCATTTCGCGACCCATGGTTCTTTAAAGATCCGGCTACAGGCTGTGAATATTTATTATTCCAGGGTAATATTGCGGGGGACATTAACTGTGGACCATACGTTCCTTCTGAAGCAAGCCAATTTAATGGAAACATAGGAATTGCCCTTCTCTCCAGTGATGACTATACGGAATGGGACCTTCTTCCACCTTTGCTTGAAGCATCTTGTACGAATCATCAACTAGAACGTCCTCATATAGTCGTTAGTGATGAGTGTTACTATTTGTTTACAACTACCCACAAATTTACGTACGCACCTGGCCTTAATGGATCGGATGGTTTATATGGATTTGTAGCGAGCTCACTACGTGGTAATTACTCACCATTAAACGATGGGGGTCTTGTGATTGCAAACCCGCCTGAAGAACCATTCCAGGCCTATCTATGGTTAGTTCTTCCGGATTTTTCTGTGATAAGCTATGTCAATTACTTTGAATTAAATGGCGTTCCGTTATGTGAAATCGATAACCAACCAATTGAATTTCAATTTTCTAAATTTGGTGGATCGCCTGCACCTACTCTACAATTAGAAGTTATCGGCGGAACTACACAGATCGTTAGTGAATTAGAATATGGATTGGTTATGGTATCTGAGACGGAAAGACCGAAATGCGGAAGTGGCTCCCAAGGAAATTCTTGTGGTTGCAATGGAAGTGGAAATAGAGGTTCCAGTAATCAACAAAGGAATGGTAATCAGTGCGGAAACGGCTCCCAAGGAAACTCCTGTGGTTGTAATGGAAGCGGAAATAGAGGTTCCAGTAATCAGCAAAGGAATGGTAATCATTGTGGAAGCGGCTCCCAAGGAAATTCCTGTGGTTGTAATGGAAGCGG
>NZ_JBYQFJ010000061.1:0-4579 GCF_057836705.1 Virgibacillus carmonensis
ATGATCGGAACCATTTTTAAGTTATTTTTGGCTAGTTATGTCCCAGCCTCTTTTTCACGTCTTTTATGGCATTTTTAAAAGATGGATTTTTCATATTCTTAATCGAATTTTAATATATATGGAGAAATATTGAAAGGTGGGGGTATGACTTGATAATAAGAAGGGCAACGGTGGCCGATGCTGAAGGGATAGCTAAAGTACACGTAGATTGTTGGAGAACCACATATAAGGATATAATTTCCGATAAGCTTTTAAAGAACCTCTCATATGAACAAAGAACAAAGTTATGGGTGAATAATATTTCCAAAGAGAATTATTCTGTGTTTGTTGCAGAAAATGAAGACGGGTTTATTATCGGATTTACAAGTGGAGGTAGTGTAAAATCGGGAGAATACCAAGAATATGACGGTGATGTAACTTCTATTTATATTTTGAAAGAGTTTCAAGGATTAGGGATAGGGAAAAAATTATTGAAAAGACTCTTTACTGAATTTAAGAGTTTAAACTTCCATTCAGCTATCGTTAAAGTATTAAAGGAAAATGGTTCTTGCCACTTTTATGAGGCAATGGGAGCTAAAAGAACAGATAGTACATTCATCAAAATAGCTGCTGATAAATTGCCGTTATTGGTTTATGGATGGGAAGATATCAGCATATAAAAACTAGACTTTTTTTGTTTCGCTAACGAACATTACTATTGATTTTTAAGAAGGATGTAAATATCTTCAACTAACGGTAGATTAGCTGAGCATTCTTTCGTTAAAGGGGCGTTTTGTGGAATACCGCTGTCTGGTTTGAGCAGCGTGGTGAGAATTTTGACAACCGTTGTCTTCCCCCCCCCATTGGAGCCGAGCAGGGAAAAGATTTCGCTGCGGCGCGCCTCGAAATCCACTCCCTTTGGGACTCCCGTGGTCTTGAAGGATTTTTTTAAGTCCTTTAGTTGTAATCAAGGAAAGTATAAGTTTTGGCGTTTATCTGTCTAGCTCCAGCGTCTAGACATTCGAGACATAAGCAGTTCGCTTCCGCGCGAGGAAACCCATCCACACTGCACCGCTCTGCTTATGCTTGTCGTGCCTTTCAAGGTGCCCTGAGCTTTTCTTAAATTGTGATGTCTTTCATTTTCCCCTTCCGAATTTGTTCATCATGTCGCGGTTTAATTTTTTGCGAAAGTTATCGGTCCACTTTTTCGTGTCGCGCAAAAACTCGTCGCAGAACCCGACAACATCTTTGCCCGTCACGTCGAGAACTTGCTTGCCGTCCGCCGCGCTTGCTTCAAATAACTCTATCAATTCGTGCTGCGTTTTCAACATGTCAGAGCCGTCTCCTCCCGCGAAACTCCACATGTATCCCTGGATTTTTTCAAATACGAACCGATAGTCTTCAGGCAGCGCTTCTACCCTTGCCATTTGCTCCCTATACTCTTTTTTGTCCCCAATCATTTTTTTGATAAGCTCCAGCATCGTTATTGCCCCTCCTTATTAAACTTTTCCATAACCTCTTTGTTTAGTTTTTCTTGTAGCTTTTCAGTATTGGTAACCGACGCGCGCATAAACTCATCACTAAACTCACCGACGTCACTGCCTATGACATCAAGAACCTGCTTGCCCTCTGCCGCGCTCACTTCAAATAACTCCACTAAGTCCGTAAACATACTCAAGTCTGTAAATATCGTCAAATCACCGCTAGGGGGGCCAACGCTAAACATATAATGTTGAATTTTGCGAAATGCAAACCGATAATCTTTCGGCAGGGAGTCAACCCTCTTCATCATTTGTTTATAGGCCCGTTTATCTTCCATGTCGCCTATTATCAATTTTATAATAGAATCAAGCATTGTTACTGTTCCTCCTTTAATTGGTTGATTTTCAACGCAACAAATTCCCATCTTTCCCAGAACCTCTGCAGCTCCTCACGCCCCGCGTCGTTGAGCCCGAAAAACTTTCGCGGCGGTCCCTTGTCAGAGGGCTTTTTTGTGATCTCTACCAGCTTGCTTTTTTCAAGCCTAATCAGGATGGTGTACACCGTTCCCTCCACAACATCTGTGAAGCCGAGGGCGTTCAGCCGCCGCGTGATTTCGTAGCCGTAGGTTTCTTTGTGGCTTATAATTTCAAGGACGCAGCCTTCAAGCACGCCTTTGAACATTGCCGTTAGGTTTTCCAGCACAATCACCTCCTTGCTATTCTGTATGACTGATATTCAGTATTACTTACTACTGGTATATAGTGACACGTATTAGTCAGTTTGTCAATAGCGAACATTAACTGTTATAGCTATACATAGAAATATTAAATTTAAATATGATCGTGGAAATGTATTCCATCCTGTTTCTGCATCATTTCTAATGTCTGATTTTAAAGAGAAGCGTCCATCTTGCATATCAGGGACAGTTTGTAGAGTAACCAAGATTTCTATTTTAGAGTATTTGAATAGTAAGTTTTTGAAATGCAGTTATGTTAAAATTAATGAACCAGAGTTTGTGAAAGATTGATCTTAAACTATAGCAGCAGTTTAGTTTAAGCAGATAAAAAGGGTAAAGGGGATAACATAATGCTAACAGAAAAAGTTCATATTGCTGTGCCAACGGCTTTTTTTGAAGATGAATCTTTAAATACTCAAGGGACAATAAGCCATATAAGAGACCTGTATAAACAAGGAGTAAAATCTGTTCTTGTCTCTGGAACTACTGGAGAACAGCATAGTTTAAACCTTCAAGAAAAAATTGAAATAATAAACGGTTTAGAACTGGAAGAAGAACTCATTAGTAATATGGAAATTATATTTGGTGTGGCTTCAATTAGACAAAAAGAGGCAGAGGAATTAGCTGAAAAGATTCGACACACAAAAATATCCGGTATCATGCTTGGGTATCCACCGTATGTTATACCGACACAAGAAGAAGCATTCGTTTATACAAAGAGGATTATGGGCCTTAGTAATAAACCTACAATTTTATATAACAATCCAAAAAGAACTGGATTTGATTTATCAGAGAAGAGTATTATTCAATTAAGTAAGATAGATTTAGTGGTTGGAATAAAAGATGCTGGCAATAATGAAAAAGTTGAACGAATAAAAAACGGTATGCATAAAAATGATTTATATTTTTATGCTGGTGGAGAAGTGGATTTAGAAGAAAAAGTATTACATGGATATGATTGCCTTTCTTCCATTGCTGGGAATGTTTCTCCGACAGAAATTAGTCAATGGTTTCAAAAAATGCTTATGAAGCAAAAAGTAAGTAAACAAGAAAGCGAAAAAATAGAAAATATGATGGAACAAGTTTATCAAGGAAACGCTATTGTGAATCTGAAAAAAATCATTAATCGTAAGGGTATTCCAATGGGGATTTGCAGGAGTCCAATAGGGAATATTTAATTAGATAGTGAACTATTTTAGACTGATTACTAAAATGTTTATATCATCATGTAACATGTAGGTTGCGATTTCTTTCCTCACTCAATGTTTTTCAACTTGTTTATATAGACTTTCCGGCTTGCCATCGGGTTTATACGAAAGGGCTTGGGTAGAATCGAGCTTTAAGGTATTAATTTTTTCTATAATGACTACTAAAGAGCTTTAATTTTAAGTAAATAGGGGAGTGCAATATGGAAAATAACGTTTTTGAACAGATGGCAAAAAGATATGATACAGTAGAAAGAATGGAATTAGCTAAGGTTATAGTTGAGGAAGTAAGACCCGAATTACGAAATAGTAAATCAAAATCTTTAATAGACTATGGGAGTGGTACTGGTCTAATTAGTTTAGAATTAGCAGATTTTGTGGATTCTATTTTGTTGGTAGATTCATCAGAACAAATGCTGGAGGTTGCGAAAGCTAAAATTTCTCACAAAGGGATGACCAACTCAAAAGTACTTTATTCGGATTTCACTCAAGAAACTCCTGAACTTAAGGCAGATATAGTTTTACTGTCACTAGTCCTTCTTCATATTCCGGATACTAACAAGATTTTACAACAATTATTCAACATTTTAAATAGCGGTGGCAAGCTAATTATTATTGATTTTGACAAAAACGATCAAATAAATCATCCGAAAGTTCATAATGGTTTTTCACATGAAGAACTGCAAAAAAGATTATCCGAAGTTGGATTCAAATCAAATGAAATTAAGACATTCTATCATGGAAATCGTATTTTTATGAATCAAGATGCCTCAATGTTTATATCCAGTAGTATAAAGTGATTTCTTGTAATAAAGAAGGAAATTGAAAATGGAGAATGGAGAATTCATTGGGGGAAAACTAAATACCACTAGAAGTCCAATAGCTATTTATACAGCTATTCACAAAGGTAAATGACACGCAGTAAATATGAAAACTTTTAGAGCTTATTTAAATAATTATTTTTTAAAAACTAATAGTTATCTATTAGTTTATTTTTTTGATAATAAACTCAACTTTCACAGACTGAAATAAGTAGATGAACCCTGAAATAGTTGAATAAGTCCGCATCCATTGTTGTAGTTGACACAAAATCTGTAAACTGCGACGTAACTAAAAATCATGTCAGTTCCCTGCGACCGCTGCGGAAAAACACTACGCGCACCTTAGGGCTTGCGCT
>NZ_JBYQFJ010000062.1:0-4234 GCF_057836705.1 Virgibacillus carmonensis
GAAGCGAACTGCTTATGTCTCGAGTGTCTAGGCGCTGGAGCTAGACAGATAATCGTCAATTTTTATACTTTCTTTGCTCTTAAAAACTGATTCGTTCCCTTTTAATATAGGTACGAATCAGTTTTTTTGAACTTATTAAGGTAATCCACAGCCATATACACTGATAATCCTTGTAACTACCTGCTTCTAACTTAGTTATGCACATTATCCACAGATGAACATATACTTATCCACATTATTTATCCACATTCAACATATTTATGCTATAAGGTTTTTATTAAATTTGTTCACAGGTCTGTTAACAACTTTACTTTAACATCAAAGAAGGATTAGCATTCAAGTCCCATTCCGATCTTTTTCCCTGTTCGAAAGCAATCGTTCCAGCTGCAGCAATCATTGCGGCGTTATCTGTGCATAACTGAATTGGTGGAATTAATAAAGGTGTATTTGTGCCTGAAAAACGTTCTGTAAGTGCATGACGCAGCCCTTTATTTGCAGCAACACCACCAGCTACAATTACCTGCTTTACATCATACTTCATTGCAGCTCGATAGGTTTTTTCTGTTAATACTTCAACAACACTAGCTTGAAAGCTTGCTGCAATATCTTCAGGATTTACTTTTTCACCACGCTGTTCTGCATTGTGGATAGTGTTGATAACTGCTGATTTTAATCCACTAAAACTGAAATTTAAACTGCCTTCTTCCAACCATGCGCGTGGAAGTGGTATCGACTCAACACCTTCAGCTGCGAGTTTATCGATATGTGGGCCACCTGGATAAGGAAGTTTAAGCATACGTGCTACCTTGTCATATGCCTCACCAGCTGCATCATCAAGCGTTTCCCCTACTACTTCAAAGTTACCATGTTCACGCATCAGTACAAGCTCTGTGTGGCCACCAGAAACTACTAAAGCTAACAAAGGGAAATTAAATTCTTGCTCCAGTCGATTTGCATAAATATGTCCTGCGATATGATGAACTCCAACAAGAGGCTTCTGTTTGGCAAATGCTAATGCCTTTGCCGTGTTTACACCTACAAGCAATGCACCTACTAGTCCAGGTCCTTCTGTAACCGTTATTGCATCAATTTGGTCCCATCTAACGTTTGCTCTATTAAATGCTTCTTCCAATACAATTGTCATTTGTTCTACATGGTGTCTTGACGCTATTTCAGGAACAACCCCACCAAACCGTTTATGACTCTCGATTTGGGAGGACACCACATTTGATAATACTTCTGTTCCGTTTTTTAAAATTGCTACAGCCGTTTCATCACAACTGGTTTCAATTCCTACGATATATGTATCTTTTTTCATTATAAATTCACCCACATGACTAAAGCATCCTCTTTGTTATCCGTATAATAATTCTTTCGCAGACCACCAGGTACGAGCCCAAACTTTCGATACATCCTTTGTGCGACAATGTTGGAAACTCGCACTTCTAAAGATAAGCGTTTACTCCCCAATCGAATCGCTTGTTCCATCGTAAACAGGAAAAGCTTTTCACCCAATTTATTACCTCGATAGCTTGGCATAATAGCTATATTTGTAATTTGCGCATCATCGATTACTACCCATAAACCTGCATAACCAATAATCTTCTCATCCACTTCTACTACAAAATAATGAGCAAATTGATTTTTCACCACTTCTTGATAAAAGATATCCTCTGACCATGGTGTCCCAAATGATGCCTTTTCTACTTCTACTACCGGACCTATGTCTGTTAAATCCATTTGCCTAATTACTAACTCAGCCATTTTTGGTCGCTTCCTCTTGTGCTTTTAACCAATTCGCTTCTGCTTCAACTAACCGTAAATAATTTGGTGTTAATGCATGCGTATTGTCCGCTTCCTTACGCTTGCCAGCTAATGCTAAATGAGATGGTTTTGCTGCATGAAAATTCGCATCCGGTATGTGAGCCAAATCACCCAACTTTTCATTAATCAAGGATCTATACAATTCTATATCCTGGCTTAAAAATAAAACTTCCTTCTTTTCTTTTGCCAGTTGATCTAGCCATTCATCCATTTGCATGTTTACCTCTTCGTTAACCAATTCCATCTGATTGTGATTCCACTGATATAACCCTGTATAAACCATCCCACGCCTGGCATCAAAGAAAGGACAAATAGCTGATGCGAAAAAGCTACCTTGATAAGCAAGGACTTCTAAACTTGATACACCTTTAATCGGAATTTCAAGTGACCAAGCCATTGCTTTTGCTGTAGTGAGTCCTATTCTTACACCAGTAAATGATCCTGGCCCCATTGCCACAACGATTTCATCCAATTGTTCAGGATCCGTCGAAGTATCCCTCATTAATTGATTAATGGCTGGCATTAGACGGACAGAGTGGTTTTTCGTAAGATTTGTTACGACTTCACCAATTAAAATGTTATCTTTTACGATGGCTACTCCCATAATTTGATTAGAAGTATCTATTGCAAGTACATTCATAAATGAAACTCCTTATTCGTTTTCTGGATTGTTTAACCTATCCAATTAATGACGAAACTACCCTGTTAAAATGACTCCCACTAGGGTTAAACTCAATTAAACGCTTATGTTCACCGATATAATTAATTTTTATAGCCAATCGTTCTGTTGGCAGGTACTCTTCAATAAAGTGAGCCCATTCCACTACGGATATACCCTCACCCTCAAAGTATTCGGCAAAGCCAATGTCTTCGTCAGAATCCTCCAACCTATAAACATCCATGTGATAAAGAGGTAACTCACCTTCATATTCCTTTATAATCGTGTATGTCGGGCTAGTTACAACTCGTTTAACTCCAAGTCCAACTGCAATACCTTTTGTAAATGTTGTTTTACCAGCCCCAAGATCACCTTCAAGTGTGATCACATCTCCAGGTTTTAATAGGTTCGCCAATCTAGTTGCTACTCTTTTTGTCTCTTCTTCCGTGTATGTTTCAATTTGGTATTCACTCATTCCATCACCTACTTCAAATGGTTATAGCCATCTTTTTTTAATGGGGCTAGTTGATTACCTTTATGCAGATAGACATAATTATTACTATATTGACTAACATAACCAATTTCTGTCACATGGATTCCTAACTCCTTTGCAGCTTCTTGAACAAAGGCCCAGTTATCCTTTGATGCCGTTCCAACTAACTCAAAATCTTCACCACCAAAAAGCTTCCACTTTTCTTGCAGTTCAGGCGGAAATTGCTTATAAGACTCAGATGTAGGCAATCTATCTTCATACAGATATAAAGATACCTTTGAAGCCTCTGCGATTTCTGCAGCTTCATTTCCAATTCCATCACTTATATCATTTAACGCTACACGATTCAGACCCCCTATTCGTTGCGCAAATTCCACTTGAGGGATTGGCGTACGATGTTTTTCAATATAATAGGGCGCATCATTATACGTATTCGGGTTACTTAGAATGTGGAAACCAGCCTGTGAATCACCTAGTGTGCCAGTGACAAAAACAATATCGTCTTCCCTTGCATCACTACGATATCTTGCTTTTTTTCGTGGCACATAACCTATTACAGTAACAGAAATTGACATTTCTTGACCACTAACTGTATCACCACCAATTAGATCCATCTTATATCTGTCTGACAGTGATCGCATTCCTTCAAATAATTCATTTCTTTCTTTTGTAGTGGAATGCTTAGGTATAACAATTGAAACAAGATAAAAAGCCGGTATAGCCCCCATAGCAGCAATATCACTAATATTGGCAGCTAAAACCCGATGCCCAATATGAAAGGGCTCCATTGTTTCTTTTGAAAAGTGTACATTTTCAACGAATGTATCAACAGCAACAACAACATCCTCAGATGATTGACGAAAAACAGCAGCATCATCACCAACACCTTTTAATAAAGACGATTGCCTATATGAACCTTGTTTAATTGATTGTATAAAAGAAAATTCATCCACTTTTTCACCAGCCTTTACGTCCAAAACAAAATAATCCTATAGTTATGATAGCAAAAACAAACGAAAAAGGGAAAAATAATAACAAAACTGTATAGATAAAGTGAATTAAATGATGAAGGATGTAAGGAGTTCTAACTAGTTCGATTGCGTCATTATAGATGATGGTAAACCGTAGTTAAAGCATTTCGAGTTTTAAATATACAAAAACACATGTCTTCAGATTATGAAAACATGTGCGTCAATTTTATTATAGTGGCGGTCCGGACGGGACTCGAACCCGCGACCTCCTGCGTGACAGGCAGGCAT
>NZ_JBYQFJ010000063.1:0-4039 GCF_057836705.1 Virgibacillus carmonensis
CATTAACTCAACTTTCAGAGCGACCAATCTTAGTCCTCCGAAAGTTGAGTTTTTACAAGTTATCAGGAAAGGGTCAGGAGGGGGATTCCCTTGTCCATTTCCTAATTTAATTAATAATACTTTTTATCATCAAACATTGCCGCACCAACAATGATAAGCAAAATAAACAATACAACAATTAGCGCAAATCCTTTGCCGCCATCAAAGCCATCGTTGCCTTTATCAAAACCACCATAACCTCCATATCCAAAGCTCATATCTATCCCTCCCTCCATTTCGAGGTTTTTTACATTAATACTATATGTATTGTTAATAAAAGTGGTTTGGACTTGGGCTACCAGGGAGATACGGTGTAAATAGGACATCGTTTAGGAACTTTCACCACATGGAACATTAGTGATAATGGTAGGATTTTATTTTTAATCAAGCATCTAAGATCTCCCTAGTACTTACCCGCTGATGGCCATATCCAACTTGGATTGATTTTTTGGTAGCTCACCTTTTCATCTCTGCTTTTCAACACCTACCCGTTATAAGATACCTGAATTCAATGTAATTTGGGTATTTTTTATGTCAATAAGCTGCTCTTGGCGACAAACCAAGACATTCTATCAATGCAGTCAAGAACTTGACAAGCTTATTATGCTCTATCAGCGGAAATTTTTACTCGTTAAACGTTTTGTTAAACAATGATTTACGAAATGCACATTCACTGGTTTTGATAAGGATTTTTGTTCTGGTTCACGAAGCACTTTTGGGGATAATCGATTTTCTATCCATTTGAAATTTTATCTTTTTACTCTATCCCACTAAATGGGCAATGCTAAAATTCACAAACACAGGTTGCCTGTATTAAGTATTACATCAGTATTTATAATATTTGATCCTCCAATCCCAAAATAACAGGATTGAATTTACTCCTTTTCTGGAATATCATTATGTTATTTTTACCATAAAAAGGTCATTTAGACAAAGTACATCCAAAGTGGATCATAGCTTCGCGACTTTATTTAAAATCCACATTGAGGTGAATCCGTACTTAAGTAAGATTATTAAAAGCGATTTAACGAAATTAGTAATGTTTTTATGCTGTATTAGACTCAAGTACAAGTATCCAAAAAAGACTAAATCAATGCTAGATTAACTATAGCCTAGCATTTTTTGTGTCCTATTCGTGTTACGAGAAAAGCACGGTAAAATATTTTTTTATAAAACGTGTTGCGCGAATTTAGTTAATCTTTAATCGAATTTATCAAGTAACCATATTAACACCCATAATGTTAAACAACTTAATCCAAGAATAAAAACAATGTAATAGCTATATAAAAATTCCATAATCCTACTCCTTGTAAAATTTCTAGGTTTTTCTATTCTTTATTTTTTCTATTTTTAATTAACGGGGATCTTAATGTACGGTGTTCGTAGCTGAAATAATAGCACCGAGAATGGTAACCGTAGCAAGATCCTCCATACGTTGCTTTCTTCTCCTATTCATTTTCATAATAACCCCCTCAACTGAATTTTTTATTATTTTCCCTTAGGTTAAGTTAACTATACGAGGATACACTAGGCGATTTAAACGGAGGTACCAACCATGATTGAAAAAGGTAGAATAAGTAATATTCAAGCAGCCATGTTAGCTATTACATCCTTAACGATCATTGGGCACTTGATTTTGTTAACGGTAGTCTTCCAACAAAGCGGGCGGGACGGTTGGATTGCAGCCATTGGAGGCGCCATTTTAGGGTTGATTGGGATTATTTCATTAATAAAGCTATCTCAGCATTTCCCTGGTCTGACGTTAATTGAAATCTTATTTCAACACTTTTCATGGCTGGGAAAAATAATTGGTGTGCTTTATCTGATTTATTTTTTTATTATGGTTACGTTGGGGACAAGACTGTTTGCCGAGGCCTATAAAACAATTATGGTTGAGACACCGATGTGGGCGTTTGTTACGGTTATTTTGCTCCTGACAACTTTCATTGTGTATTTGGGACTTGAAACATTGGGGCGTCTTAACCAAATCATGTTACCTGTTTTAGTAAATTAAACACCAAGAATTATTATACTTATAGGGTACCACCAGCATTTTAGCACTTCACTCACGCTAAGCCATTGATTTACAAAAAGTGAATATAAATAGCGCAGAATTACAATTCTACGATAAAGTAACCTTAAATTAATGATTAAAAGATCAATATTAACTACTAGTGCCCTCGTTAACGGTACTAAAATTTGGCGTAGAATTATTAATTTATTGCTTATTGTGGTGAAAAAGGCTTTTTATAGTTAGTCAAAAGGCTGGTGGTACCCCTAGCAGACCTATGTGATAAACTTAAATAGAACCACAAATAGGGAGCGTGAAAGTAATGAAAGAAGACGGCATTTTTGAACAATATGATTTTTACAGAGAGTCATCCATCCAACTACTTGATTCTATTACCACCGAAGAACAAGCTGATGTGATTCCAAATGGACATAACAATTCTCTGCGTTGGAATTTAGGACATATCCTCGTTGCACAGGAGGGAGTAATGTATTACTTTGGGATGAATCAACATGGAGATATTTCCACAAAAATACAGGAATCTTTCGAACCTGGGACAAGTCCAAAAGATTGGTCTGCCTCACCACTTACTTTGAATGAAATACGCGGATTGTTATTAGAACAAAAGGAGCGAATAAGAAAGACATTTTCCGGAAGATTAGGAGAACCGGCAGCCAATGTGTTTGAGTTTAGGGATAAAAGGTTGAAGATGATAGGGGATCTATTCATATTCACCCTATGGCATGAAGGGGTGCATCAAGGTGTCATCAATGGTATGAAACGGGCTATGAAATAAGTGCTCGCAAAGTGTCCATAGGATTTCATTAATTGTTACAAAGAAAAAAGTTACTTAATATGGCTTCTTTTCGATCGTAGCTAGAAGGGGTAAAGGTAGCATCCGACGATTTTGCCGCCATTTGCTGTTAAATAGGATACGGCCAGTTTTTAAACATAGGCTGTATCCCAGTATAAAATCATAATGAAAGTCGTTTATTTCAAACCGGAGTTCTGTTAGTTTTATTAAGATGCTTATATAAACGTCTGGCATCGTAGCTTATTCCATTTAATTGTGCAGAACCTACTCTGGAGAGCCAGGGTAGTCCTAAAAAACAAATGCCTTTTACTGGACTTATACCTTTATGATGAATTGGTTCATTTTTTTGGTTAACGACACCAGAGATATTGATCCAGCTATAATCAAATTGAAGTCCTGTTGCCCAAATGATATTGTCTACTTTCATTTTAGTTCCATCTCTAAAGGTAGCTTCCTGTTCTTGAAAAGATATTGTTCGATCTGTTACTTTCACTTGTTTTTTTAGTTCCAGGCCTATTACAGGCTCCGTCTTCTGTAAATACTTAGCGAGCTTAGAATCCACAGAAACTTTAGAAAGACCGGTCACATCAAGCCACCAAAATAAACTGAATTTCAGTATTTGCTTTGGGATAAACACAAGATCATGTCCCGTAGATATGTGGACTTCCCGACTCTTAGATAATTTTGTTGCAATTTGGGATCCAGAATTGACACCCTCAATGACTAATACATTTCCAGCAGGAAGTTGCGAAGGTCTCTGATACTCTAAAGAGTGGATTTGAAATATGGTTTTTGATGGATGTTCCTTTAACTTAGGAATAAAAGGCTTTTGAAAAGGTCCTGTTGCGATTACAACCTTTTTAGCTATCCATTATCCTGTCGATGTTATCACCCTAAACCTGTCATCTATTTTTTCTAACCTTTCCAATTTGGTATTAAATTTACAGGGATTGAAAAATAGTTGGCATACGTTTCTAAATAATTAGCTACTTCATTTTTAGATGGAAAACCTTTCGGATCGCCAGTCAGAGCTAGACCAGTTAAAGCACTGTGCCCTCTTGGGCTGAATAATACAAGGGAGTCATAGCGATCCCTCCAAACATCCCCAACTCTTTTTTGATGAATCAATCAATACAAAACTTAGATTTGATTGCTTTAAATAATAGCCCATCGCT
>NZ_JBYQFJ010000064.1:0-3755 GCF_057836705.1 Virgibacillus carmonensis
CAGCATAGACTTCAGCTTTATTTAGCGCTTCCTTTACTAAATCAATAGAGTGCTTCTCTTCTTTAAAAAATACGTCTGTTCTTGCATTAACAAATATATTGGTGTTTAAAGATGTAGTAACATGCTTTAGGGTTTGAATCCTTTCTGCTTGTTCATTAACATTCCATAACTCATAAGTATGGGAGTGGCTTTTTTTATCTTCAAAATTAATCCCTGAAATACCTGTAGTAAAAAGAGATTGAGCATTATTGTAGAGTGTTTCTAGAGAATCTGCATATAACCCTTCTGCATCAATGGAAACAGGTACATTAGAATTATGAATTAGTTGCTGAGAAAACCAAACTAAATTTTCAAAAGGTAATTTTTCACCATCTGCGCATCCCCAGGCATCAGCAATCGCATAACTGCTAGTCGCTAACGCTTTGACTCCTTTACCCTCAATAATTTTTGCAGACATTACATCCCAACAATTAAAGAGGTATAACACATCCTCTTGATAATGTAGTTCTTTAAAAGTTTGAAATTGATTTTTTGTCATTTTTAATTCCTCTTTTCCAATTTTTGATACCATTATAATAACAAACCCTTACATTTTAGAAACCAGAAAAATTAACACCAATTTTTTAGTTTCCATCTCAAAAACGATGCTTTTTGACAGTAGCAACAACATGAAAAAACACCTTACAAAAAATAGGTGAGTTAAATACTTGCAAATTGCAAATAATTAGTATATAAATATTTTATGAGGTGAAATTTCATGGAAAATACACGCGAATTATTTCAAACTATGACTCGTCGCTTTGGTTTTCTTAATAAAAGTTGCTGTTCAGTAGGTGGAGTAGATATTTCATTAATACAAAGTCATATTCTTTATGAAATTGACCGCATGCATAAACCTTCCGTCCAGCAAGTTGCAGAGGCATTGGGTACAGACATCACGACCTTTAGCCGACAAGTCCAATCGTTAATCAAGATGAATCTAGTGAAAAAGACACCCGATCCGGATGACCGAAGAGTCAACATTCTCTCTTTGACGACGGAAGGGAAATATGTGGCAACAACAATTGACCATCAAATGAATTCTTATTTAAATGAAGTATTTTCTCATATGAATGAATTTGAAAAAGATACGGTCATTCGCTCCATCAAGCTGTTGAACGAGTCGATGGCGAAATCTAGCTTATGCTGTACTATCCCAAAGGGGTAATTTATTTCCCTTATTATTTGCAAAGTGCAAATAAATTAAAAGGTGGGATTTAAGTTGAAAGGAATATTGGATTCCGTTGTAATCGGAGGAGGGCAAGCCGGTCTTGCATCAGGATATCATTTGCAAAAGAAAGGGCTACAATTTCTGATTCTAGAAGCGAGTGGGCAGGCAACAGGCTCTTGGCCTCACTATTATGACAGTTTGAAATTGTTTTCTCCGGCACGTTTTTCGTCGTTACCTGGCATGCAATTCCCGGGACCCCCTGATCATTATCCGTCGAGAGATGAAGTAATTCGTTACTTGCAAGATTACATGAAACAATTTCAGTTGCCGGTTATTACAAATCAGCGAGTTGAGTCTGTAGAGAAGGACGGTGAATTGTTTAGAATTCGAACGATCTCTGGGGACACATTTCAGACCAGAACCATCATCAATGCGATCGGTTCTTTTCACAGTCCATTTAGCCCTGTAATAAAGGGACAACAGACATTCAAGGGCCATGTCCTACATTCTTCTACGTATCGGAATCCGGAACCTTTTATCGATCAAAGGGTTGTGGTTGTGGGGCGTAGGAATTCCGCCGTTCAAATTGCCATTGAACTGGCTGAATTAAGCAGAACGTCTTTAGCTGTACGAAAGCCCGTTCAACTCGTGAAACAACGGATATGGGGGCAAGATTTACATTTTTGGATTAGAGTAATCGGCTTAGACACCTTCCCATTTTGGAGATTTGGCAAAAAGGCACCAAGTCCAGATGGGGCTGCCGATTTAGGTGAATACAAGGTACGACTAACTGAGGAAAAACCGGATCAACTCCCCATGTTCACATCCTTTTACACTGATGGTGTGATCTGGTCGGACGGAAAAAGGGAGCCAGTGGATACGGTCATCTTTGCGACTGGGTATCGTCTCAATCTTTCCTATCTTAACCCTATTGGGGCATTGGACTCCGAAGGGAATCCATTACAGGTAGCAGGCGTAAGTACGTCGGTCCCTGGTATCTATTATGTCGGTTTGGAAGGTCAGCGTTCATTTTCTTCTGCCACATTAAGGGGGGTGGGACCAGACGCTCAATTTGTTGTTAGAAAGCTAATCCTGCATTTGAGAAATTGAATGTTTATTTTATCCCAAATCAACGATTTTGATAAAGGAGGGATTTCATGAAAATACTTGTCTTGATTGATCATCCTAACATAAAAAAATCTCGAGTAAACGCAAGATGGATGCAGAAGCTTGAACACGAGAAGGAAGTAACCGTGCATAATCTTTACGATTGGTATCCAGACGAGCGAATTGACGTGAAGCGAGAACAGGAGTTGTTACTTTCACACGAACGAATCGTATTTCAGTTCCCGTTCTATTGGTACAGTACGCCACCCCTGCTAAAAAAGTGGATGGATAAAGTTTTGTTGTACGGTTGGGCATATGGGCCAGGTGGTAAAGCATTACATGGGAAAGAATTGGTGTTAGCCATTTCGATTGGAGGATCAGAGCAATCGTATCGAGCCGGCGGTACCAATCAATACACAATTAGTGAATTGACAAAGCCTATACAGGCGACGGCGAATTTGACAGGAATGCATTTTTTACCTCATTTTGTAAAGTATGGATCTGTCTCAGCCGAACAGGAAGTAATCAACAAAAGCGCTGAAGCTTATGTCAAGCATATTACCAATGAAGGGCTAAACCCACAAGTTCGTCTCCGTAATCAAGCATAAGCTCAAATATTTTGATGAAGTTCGTAAATTTTTCATTAAACCATATTACTATTAAGGAGGAATTTAGATGTTAAATATACATGTTGGATTAAACGTAACAAATTTGGAGAATAGCATTAAGTTTTATACAAAAATATTTGGTGTTAATCCTGTAAAAGTAAAAGAAGGTTATGCAAAGTTTTTACTGGAACAACCAGGATTAAACTTTACCTTAAATAAAAGTAACAAAGTAGAAGGAAATCAAGTTGGACATTTTGGTTTTCAATTGGAGACAGCAGAAGAAGTATTATTGCATAAAGAAAGACTTGAAAAAGAAGGTTTCTTTGCAAGAGATGAAATGGATACAACTTGTTGCTATGCGGTTCAAGATAAATTTTGGGTAACAGATCCAGATAAGAATGAGTGGGAGTTTTTCTATACGAAGGCAGATGCAGAAGTTCATTCTAGTACAACATCTACACCGATTATCACATCAAGCACTTGTTGCAATGACTAGCAAGCCTAGTTATTCCTTTTAAAGGGCACAACTGATGGAGAATTTGATATAGTCATTTGTGTAATTTCCAAAGTGACCAATTTTTACAATCCGGATATGAACACTCTCTTTTATATCTTTCACTTGAAGGGTCAAAATATCGGAAACCCGCAGTACCGTATTGATACCGAACAAAAACTCCACAAACTCCATTTCATATCATTAATTTTTTCTTTGGTTCATAACGGTTGAACATTATAAGATGTTTTTGGCTCTTTCATAATGTCATTTTAAAAGACAATCCCTGACAAGATACTTTTTTGAATGTAGGAAAAGATACCTTTTCTTACATTCA
>NZ_JBYQFJ010000065.1:0-3754 GCF_057836705.1 Virgibacillus carmonensis
ACCGATGATCGGAACCATTTTTAAGTTATTTTTGGCTAGTTATGTCCCAGCCTCGATAAGAGTACTATTAGCGATATTAAAAAGTGGTCTGAAGAAAAACTATTGATGACAATCCGAAGACAATTAGAAAATTACCGTCCTAAAAAGGTTAGGCGAAAAAGGATTGACAAGGGTAACGGAAAGTATAGACCCCTTGGTATCCCTTGTATTTTGGACCGCATTATCCAACAAAGTTTCAAACAGGTGCTTGAACCGATTGCGGAAGCTAGATTCTATAACCATAGTTACGGTTTTAGACCTCTCCGTTCGGCACACCATGCCATGGCAAGAGTCCAACAACTTATCAATTTATCCCACTTTCATTATGTGGTTGATGTTGATATTAAATCAAGACCGAAAAGTATTAGCCTGTATCGGCAGAATGCTGAAAGCTGAAATAGATGGAGAAGGCATACCTATACAAGGCGTGCCTCAGGGCGGTCTGTTGTCAACTTTATTGGCAAACATCGTACTAAACGACCTTGACCAATGGGTTGCTGGACAGTGGGAATTATTCCCATTGTCTAAACCCTATCAATCCAAGGGTGGAGAAAGACAAGCTAGAAAACGCACTTCTCTCAAAGAAGGTTATCTCGTTCGTTATGCGGATGATTTTAAAATTCTTTGTAAGGACGGTAAAACGGCACAAAGATGGTATCATGCCGTAAGGCTTTACCTTAAAGACCGTTTGAAATTAGATATTTCGCCAGAAAAATCACAAGTTGTGAACCTACGGAAACGTGAATCTGAATTTTTAGGTTTCACTATCAGTGCTGATAAAAAACGTAAAAAGAGAGTTGCGCGTACCGGCATTAAAGTCGATAAAAAGCGTAATATCAAAGACGAAGCGCGAAAACTGATTCGAAAAATGAGATCTTCGCCTTCGGCTCTTAATGCGTTATTATTTAACAGCTTTGTGTTAGGAATTCATCAGTATTTCAAAAGAGCCACTAAGGTCAATACCGAGTTCTCGCGTCTCGCCTATGATTTAGGTGCGTTCATGTATAATCATCTTAGACCAGTAGGCAAATATGGTCGTCCATCTAATCCGCCACCGACATATAAGAAGATGTATCGTCATAGCTTTAAAACATTTCGAATAGCGGGTGTCTATTTATTTCCGCTGGCGGATGTGAAAACGGTAAATACCATCGGGTTTACTCCGGCAATGACGCCTTTCACCAGAGAAGGCAGGAAAATGATGTACGATAAGCTACACCCAGATATTCAGTCGGAAATTGGTGTGCTAATGAAATCAACACTACCGAATCGAAGTGTTGAGTACATGGATAATAGAATCAGTCGATATAGTATGAAAATGGGAAAATGCGAAATCACAGGCACTGAAGTGCCCGCATCAAATGTCCATTGTCATCACTATTTACCATTAAGCCTTGGTGGAAGCGACCGATTCAATAATCTCCGAATTCTCCATGAAGATATACACCGACTGGTTCATATGAAGGATAAAAAGATGATTAAAGAACTTATAAAGAGATTTCAACTTACAGGAGCGATGATTGAAAAAGTCAATCGTTTTCGTGATAAATGTAAGCTTGAAACTATCTAAAAAATCTCAAACATGAAGTAACGAGGAACTTATAATCGAGTAAATTACGTTAGATGGAACTCGGAATGCGGGGAAACTTGCACGTTCCGTGTGGAGCAGGGGAAAAGCTGGAGATAACTTCAAATGCTTACCTATTGCTGACGATTGTAGAGTAAGAGTTTATTGAACTAAAGTGGCAGTTATTTCAAAATACGTACATTATTTATGATAAGATAAACATGTTGCGCGAAATATTGGAATGTTTATAAGGGGGGGATTAGTGTGACTGTTTACTCACATATACCTGAGGGTTATGAATGTCCATTTTGTAGGGTGGTTTCGGGTATTGAAAGACCTAATAAAGGAACGAAGCAAAACGATATTATTTATCAAAACGAACATGTAACAGCTTTTATTGCTAGCAAGTGGTGGCCAAATAATAAAGGGCATGTTCTTGTTGTTCCTAATCAACACTTTGAGAACATATATGAACTTCCTTCAGACTATGCTGCTGAAATTCATCATGCTGCCCAGTTGACAGCCTATGCAATGAAAAATACATACAATTGCGATGGTATCTCCACGCGGCAACATAATGAGCCTGCTGGTAATCAAGATGTATGGCATTACCATCTTCATGTTTACCCAAGATATGAAAACGATCAACTCTATTTGACGAAAGGTTGTCAAACTACGCCAGATGAACGTCTTACTTATGCTGGGAAATTAAGATCGTGGATCAGGAATACTTAGCAACTGAAAGTGTGGAAATACATATAGGGGTGAAATAAAGTGATACATCAAATGGGGTTATATGGAGAGTATTTCAATTCAATTAAAACAGGAAAAAAGATGGTAGAGGTACGCTTAAACGATGAAAAGAGAAGAAAGGTCAAAGTTGGCGATACCATTGAATTTATAAGAGTTCCTGAACGAACTGAAACATTAAAAGTTCAAGTTACAAAATTAAGGAAATATGATACTTTTGAAAAAATGTATAGGGATATTCCGTTTGAAGATTTAGATTGTGAAGGCTGGACAATGCAAGAAATTGTTGAAGGAACTTATGAAATCTATAACTAGAACAAGAAAAACAATGGGGAACATTAGCTATTACAATTAAATATTAAAGCCGAAGTTATTCAACTAAAGGGCGCTTTTCTGGAATAAGATTAGCGCTCACTTTTCATTTAAAGGGCCATTTTGTTGAAAATCTTTTCCGAAGATAGCTGGATGTTTATGTTAAAGTATAATAGAGGTTGTGAACGAATGTACTTAATTTTAAAGGCCGGTTTCTATAAGGAAAAGTGTATTCTAACTGAATGCCAAAACGGAAAGTTCTTAAGAGGAGTGTTTATATGGATGTTAGTAATCCAGTAGGTTTTTGGAATAGATTTGGAGCAAATATTCTGGATTCAATTATTATAATTATGGTGATTGGGCTCATTTCATTACCACTATACGGTCAATTTTTTAGTGAATTTTATCGTCCTATTGATATATTAGGTCCCCTATATACCTTGATATTACCTGTTATCTGGTACGGATATACATTAGGAAGAAGAGTGTTAGGGAATCGTATTGTCAGAGTAAATGGGGAAAAAGTAGGTATTGGCACCATGCTAATGAGGTATTTGGTGGCAGGAATTGTGTATGTTGTCACTTTAGGAATTGGGTTAATAGTAAGTGCCTTTATGGTAGGATTAAGAGAAGATAAACGTTCAATTCACGACTTTATTGCAGGAACTTATGTGACTTATGACCCTCCGGAAAGCCCATAGCTGAATATAAAACAAGGGACAAACCCTTGAGGTGAAACACATGGGAAAACAAAATGTAACGGAAAGAAAGAACACTCAGAAGTTCTGTGCTTATTATGTTTTGGTTTTATTGGATTACTTTATTAGTGTATTCGATTTTTCATGTGGCAAATACGGTAGAATTAGGGACTCCATTTATAATTCTAATGACTGGATTAATTATCTTTTTCACTAGTAACCGTATTCGTAAAGGAAATTGAAATAAACTGATAGGTGTAATTTATATAGATAACATGTGCCTTCAGTTACATATTATATTCAATCTGCAAGAAACGGGCGCGTTTCTGTAATAAAGGAATTGAAATTCACTTTTTAGATAACAAAAAAGGAGAGTGATTTTCCTCCT
>NZ_JBYQFJ010000066.1:0-3677 GCF_057836705.1 Virgibacillus carmonensis
GTGTCATATATAAGGGCCAAATTGTTGAATGAAACTTTTTGGACTAATCCCATAGGTGTAGTCAAAGGATGCTTTCAACTTTTAAAGAGGGGGCAGTCTTATTTTTTATCCTGCTTCTTATCCAATATGGATCTTAGTTCTTTAATATCTTCTTCAGACAGGTCTTCATCCTGAATGAATTGAACGAGCATCGATTTCAAGGTGCCGTCATAGAATCGTTTTACAAAGGAGTCTGTTTTGGCACGTTGGCATTCGTCTTGGGAATAAAGCGGATAGAATGTATAAACTCTTTGATTTTTATGGACACCGACGACTTCTTTTTTAGTGAGCCGATCCAACAATGTACGTACGGTTTTCTGTTTCCAGTTCGTTTTTGCCTGCAAGGATGAAATGATATCATTTGCTGTTTGCGGCGCTTTTTCCCAGAGCACTTTTAAGACTTCCCATTCTGACTCTGAAATAGTGGGTATTTTATTCGTCACGTTATTCCCTGCCTTTACCTTTTAATAGATGCCTTTTTCGTACAAAATGGATTTCGTAATTTCAGCAGCTATACTGCCACTGGCATGATGGTCGCTTTCGATATTAGTTGCGAAAAAATACGTATTGTTTTCCGTTTCTACATATCCAATGAACCAGCCATTCACATTTTTCCTGTTGACCGTTCCTGTGCCGGTTTTGCCATAGAGTGTTGCACTGTCTTTCGTCTCCAGTTTGATGGCATCTTTTATGAATTTAATGTTCTTACCATCAAATCCAAATTGGTTTATATAAAAGTCTTTGAGTGTCTGCACCTGCTCAATCGGTGAAATTTTTAAGGAAGATTCGAGCCAATAGTCTTCGATTCCACCCGATAGATTCTGATTGCCGTACTGTATTTTATCAAGGTAAGATTCAATGTTTTTCATTTGTACCTTTTTGTCCAGTTGCTGGAAGTACCAGGTTACGGAATTTTCCATTGCAGTAAATAAATTTTGATTCTGGTTCCAGCTTTGATAAGGATACGAGTTCCCATTCCACTTCATGGAGTTGTCATTTCGTGTGATGACTTCGGACTCCGATGCAAATAGTGCACTGTAAATTTTGTACGTGGAATTTGGCGAAACCCGTAATGTGCTTTTGTCTTTATTATAGATATTGTATTGTTCCTCTTGCAAATCGTACAGTACAAAGCTACCTTCATATCCATTGAAAAATGCGCTTAAATCCTCATACATTGTCTGCTTATTGTCGAAATCAATCCTGTCATCACCATAAGGCATCGCAGAAACAATTGGTATCTGACTCACGACAACCCCGACAAGAAGTATAAAAATCAGGATGCTTTTCAGTTTTAGCAGCTTTGTTTCAGATCTAAAGGCTGCAATACGTTCAATCCGTTTTTTTAATTGTTTTTTTGAACTAGCGATTTGGTTAACCATTGAGAAATGCCTTGGAAGATAGGATTTATCCGCAAACATAATAATCGTGTTTCCGTATGCTGTCTGCTGGTATTGATCCAATGTATTTAGGACAGCACTGTCACACGCGATTTCTCGGTCCAACCGCATTTCCCTGAACGCCATCCAGATCAATGGATTAAACCAGTATAAAATCTGGAATAAGACGATCAGATAATTTGTGGCAATGTCTTTATATTTATAGTGATGTAATTCATGCAGCAAAATGTATTTTATTTCATCCATGGATAGCCACGCTTCAGCATGACTCGGCAAGACTATATAGGTTTTAAATATCCCGAACGTCAATGGGGATTTGATCAGTGGCGATTCTCCCAACACCAGTGGTCGTGATACATTCAGCAGTTGTTTGCACTGTTTGAATAATGATAGAACCTCGCTATTCGTTAGCAGGGTTATAGACTTTTTTATTTGTCGCAGTTTTATCCATGCGTGAATGGAAAGAGCAATCATCACGAGCATGCCTGCAATCCATATGATGGTTAAAACGTGATTCAAAAATGTCAAATCAATACGGTTAACGGATGTTGAAAAATCGTGCATCCAATTTCCATTTTCCCATGATCCAGGGTTTTCGGTTGTGGTAACGGATGGTAACGGATTACTGTTTTGATTCCCATTCCACGTGAACTTATCTCCGAAGTTTAATAATTGGGCTGGAATATAAGGTAATAGTAAAGCGATTAGTAACAGGAACCAGAGATTATATTTCCATTTTGATGACAATTGGTTCTTAAAAATCTTTCTGATCAGCATGATAACGATGATCATGATAGAAGATATGAACATACTAACAGCCAGATGGAGGACAGACATTTCTTTATCTCCTTAATCGCGTATTTACTCAAATTACCTCTATTTTACCACTCGAGTCCATTTTATCGCCATGGAAAGAAATGCAAAAAAAGAAGGGTCACACATGCCGTCCCTGACTGACAAGTGAGATCCGGATTTTCTTATTTAAAAGCGTTCAGTGTGATTTCGGCGGCCTTTGCAATCAGTGCATCATCATATTCGGCATTCTCTGTATCGTGCCGGGACATAATTGCAATGACGATTGGTTCTTTGTTCGGTGGCCAAACAACGGCAATGTCATTTCTTGTTCCGTAGGTTCCGGCTCCGCTTTTATCAACAACTGTCCAATTTTCAGATGCGCCTGCACGTATTAATGGATCTCCTGATTCATTGCCTGTCATCCAGTCGATAAGCAATTCACGCTTATCATCTGGAAGAAAGTCACTAAGGGCGACCTTCTTCAGATTGGTGGCCATAGCTCTCGGTGTGCTTGTATCACGCTTATTCCCCGGTGTGAATTCATTCAATTCGGTTTCGTATCGTTCAGGCTGGGTAACGTCATCGCCAATGTCACGTAAGGCATGCTCAAATTTATCAGGACCCCCAATCGCCTCAAGTAGAAGATTCCCCGCAGTGTTGTCACTTTTCCGGATGGCCGCTTCACTTATTTCCAACAGCGTCAATCCGGTATCCACATGTCTTTCGGTAACAGGAGAATAAGTAACCAAATCATCATTGGTGTACGTAAGGACTTTTTCAATATCTTCTATGTTGTTTTGCTTAAGCAAGATTGATGCAGCCAAAGGTTTGAAGGTGGATGAATAGGCAAAACGTTCATTCGGTCGGTATTCGATGGTTTGATTCGTCCCTGTATCCATTGCATAGACACCGAGTTGGGCATCAAACTCATTTTCAAGCTGTACAAACTTTTCATCCTTATTGATCGTTTGCTTTGGTTCATTCTCCTTGTCGGATAATGTATCGGTCTTATTATCTGCATTTCCGCATGCGGTAAGTATTGTTAGTAACAGCAGCGTTATGGACAGTGTAAACAGGTGCATACCGATTTTGTATGGGCTTGTTTTTCTCATATTGGTACCTTCTCTCTATTAGATTGAATTGCTCATATTTGTTTTCTTCGTTTACCAACCGTTATTTGTAAGCATTTTATACCTCCTTATTAACTTCATGACTACAACTGTAGTCCAATACTACAGTTGTAGTCTATTAAATGTCAAGCCAAAATTTAAAAGTAGTTTGACACAATCTTGAAGTGTTCTTCTGTGAAAGAGGAAAATGATGTGGGCAAGTATGTCATAATGGAATAGGAAAAGGTATCGATTACAAAGATGAGGGCGGGTGAGGATTATGGAAACATACTTCCAAAAAATTAGCGGAGGGTTTGTACGGGTTTTTACCTCG
>NZ_JBYQFJ010000067.1:0-3383 GCF_057836705.1 Virgibacillus carmonensis
AGTCTTGGCTGCTTGAATTAGAGAAAAAATATAACAATATTTTGTAAAGGAAGACAGAGAGCACGTGGGAGCTAAATACTCACTGCCAGAATGTCTTTAGCGTATATTATCCGCGTTTTGTCAGAGGGACCCCTAATAGGTATAAAAGTATCATCCATGTTAGTCAGGACTAATATAGATGATACTTTTTTTGTTCATGCAAAATAATCATCAAAACTACGCAATTTAAATAATAAATTGAAAGGCAGAATAGTTTAACAAGATAAATTAAAAAAGTTGATTCCTTAACGTACGGAAAATCAACTATTTTATATTAAAATTGGCTTAGCGTACGTTTTTGTTAAAATGCTGGCGGTACCCCATTTTGGAGAATTCTCTCCATTTGAAAAAAGATCAGGTCATGTTTTTTTATTATGTCAACTGGGTTTTCTAATTTGATTAGTGATGATTGCCATGTCCCTCTTTATTCGACTTTTCTTGTTTATCATCAGCAACCTCCATTTCACCAACGACAATCTGACGAATAGGTTGAATCGTTTGATCGTTTGTTTTTATTGTTGAATATAAATGGTATATTTCCCTCTTCATCAAACGAAGTCTGGATGTTTATATTTCCTTCTTCATCTTGCTCAAAAGGAACCTCCATTGTTTCCGTGTCTCCTTGTTTTTGCAAAACAAACGAAATGGCCATCAACTCTCCCTGTTTTTCACTTTGAAGTGAAATCATCATATCTACTTCCGTATTAGTTTCAATGGACTCAGGTACATCCCATACAATCTCCGGGGGTTGCGAAATTGTATCATTGGCATATGTACACCCTGACAACAAAAGGACCGAACCTATTAATACTAAAATTTTCTTATTCATCGGTATTCCTCCTAAGCCTGTAACCAGTCTTTTAGTTTTGGAATGAATGGAAGGATAAATTTATCAAAGACAAATACTATAATCAAGCTAATCCCAACTAGTGGCATTAGAATACCCATCATTATCATGAATCCCCATACTACACGTGTCATTTTAGGATTGTTCACCTTTGATGGTGCGCCTGAGTTATTAGCAGGTTTCCGTTTTCTCCACATAATAAAGGAACTAATAACAATCAAAATAATACCAACGCATACAAGTAATCCAATAATCTGATTGACTACTCCAAAGAGTCGACCTTCATGAAATGCGATACCAATGGAAGTAGCTTGTGCCATTACTCCGTAGTCTTCAAATCTTGCATCACTTAAGATAAAACCAGTATAAGGATCAATATGCAAAGTTGCTTCATCTAACACTTGACCATTGGAGGAAGTTACGGTAAATACGCCTGTCTCATCGGCAGGTAAAGAAATTGTATATGGTTTAGAAATATCCTGATTCAGAGCAATCTCATTAATTTTATCAATAGACAAAGGTATAAAGCCTTTCATCTTGGTAGTAGGAACCTCAAAATTTTCTGTTGCCCACGGTACATCTGCAGCAACATCTTCAGTGGCAATAGCCGAATCTGGTTTTTCACCGAATGCACTCCCAAAAGGTGGATTGCCTGTGTCTGTATTGGTCGCTACTCGATTCATTATCTCGCCGGTTACTCCTGACCAAGACAGCCCGGAAATTAAAATGATGATAATAGCACCAGAAAGCCAAAAAGCTGTTACTCCGTGTATATCTCTCCAAAATATTCTTCCTTTTCGATTTAAACGAGGTAGGAGAGTCCCCCAAACAGAAGGTTTACCCCTAGGCCACCAGACGTACAGACCTGTTATCATTAATATTACAGCCCATCCTGCAGCCAACTCAACAATTCGGTTAGCAATCTTTCCACCAACGAATAACTCACTATGAATTTTAACAACTTTATTCATTAGTAAGTCCCTATCTTTCATTGTCCCAACGATAGATGCATCATAGGGATTCACATATACTGTCTTTAAAACATCTCCCTGTGTGACTCTAATCTCTGTTGTTTTGCTACTTTCCTCGAATTGTCGAATAGAGGTAATGACAGCTCCATCCATATTTGAGGCAACACTATCCACTAGTTTTGAGGGAGATAACCGTTCTGTTGTCTGAGGCTGTATTTCATATAAACCTGAATATAAAGTTGCTTCAATTTGAGGCTTAAATAAGTACACACCCCCACTAATTGCTAATATTAGAAAGATAGGAGCAAAGATGATACCTGCGTAAAAATGCCATCGCCAAACAGCTTTAAACCAATCTCCCTTAGTTTTTCGTTTATGCTTATCCATGAAAATCCACTCTCCATCATCAGTATGCCTGGTCTAATCGTTATTGTGACAAACATGTCCATTCATAGCCTTTTCTATGGCAATCAATGCTTTTTCAAATGTAATGAGTTTTCCGCCAAATCCATGTTGAAATTGTTTTGCTTGCTCGTGTGACTCAAAGACCAATACTTCTGGCTGGCAGCAGTTCATATGAACATGCGCTTCCATTAAGAAAAAGGCTCTTTTGGCACTAATGGTTGTGTCTTTTAAAAAATCTCGGCAAATAATTTGAGAAACTCTGACCTCAATTTCGTTATAACGCAACAACCCGCAGTGCATACAACACGTTTGTTCAACTTGTTGGTTTGTTAAAATTAACTGAACTGTTAAACGATTTTGTACTGACTTGGCGCAATAAGCACAGCCTTGAAGATTGTCAGTTGTTAAATTAACTAAAGTTACACCATTAGACGTTTTTAGAACTTTTTCTTCCTTAACTAATGCAGCAATATCACGGTATACCGTCATTTCCGAGATTGCTAAGCGTTCGCTAATATCTGCTACACGAAGAGTTTCTACTTCATTAAGCCATGTTAAAATTTGTTTTTTTCTTTCAATAGGTAACATAAATTCACACCTTCTTTTAAAGATAACGCTTATACTTTCTCAAAAGATCACTTATTTATACAATAAATTAAGAATAATTCTTTTCCTATGTCCAAGTTGTGAATTTTTAATGTTATTTGTTAGACAACATGAAAAAAGAATCGAATTAAATCATCCCATCCCTTTTCAAACAATCACTTATTTGGATCTATTAGCTGCAATGTCCCCTACCGATTAGTTTTTTCGACACATTTATTGACCAATATGATAAGTGTCATTCAAGGTGGACTGGCGCATCTCTTCTTAAAAACGAGGTAACCGTTCCTCCATAAATAAGAGGTTGGGACAAAACTCAGTAAAAAAATAAAAGCGTGGTACTCACCGTATAGGTGACGTACCGCGCTTTTATTTTTTTAATCGTATATTTTTACTAAACAAAAAGAACCCCTTTTAATAGAATTAAAAAAAAGACCTTATAATTGAAATCTTTTTCACTTAGCGAGCTTGTAAAAGTTTTTTATTTTGTAATCAAGTCATATTTCTTCAAGATATCC
>NZ_JBYQFJ010000068.1:0-3200 GCF_057836705.1 Virgibacillus carmonensis
AGGCCTTGCATACCTGGTTGTTTGTTCAGTTTTGAGGGATGCGAATCTCTCTTTTTGTACCTTGAAAACTAAATAAGAGCAAGATAGACAACGACATCAAAAAGCAAAAAGTGTAAGCGACTGATTAGTGGCGAAACGCATAAGAAAGCAACCGTAAAGCACGTTTTTTGTGCTTGAAGTGTTGATTGCTTATGTCGCGAGCCACTAGGAGCTGAAACTAGATTAAATAAAGATAGTTAAGTGAAGAAGAGCGCACGGTGAATGCCTTGGCACTAGGAGCCGACGAAGGACGGGACTAACACCGATATGCCTCGGGGAGTCGTAAGTAGACTTTGATCCGAGGATTTCCGAATGGGGAAACCCACTGTTCGTAATGGAGCAGTACGCGTATCTGAATACATAGGATACGCGTGGCAGACCCGGGGAACTGAAACATCTCATTACCCGGAGGAAGAGAAAGCAAATGCGATTTCCTGAGTAGCGGCGAGCGAAACGGAATCAGCCCAAACCAGAAAGCTTGCTTTCTGGGGTTGTAGGACACTCCATTGGAGTTACAAAGAAATTCTTTAGATGAATCGATCTGGAACGATCAGCCATAGCGGGTAAGAGCCCTGTAGTCGAAAAAGAGTTTCCTCCGGAGTGGATCCTGAGTACGGCGGAACACGAGAAATTCCGTCGGAATCTGGGAGGACCATCTCCCAAGGCTAAATACTACCTAGTGACCGATAGTGAACCAGTACCGTGAGGGAAAGGTGAAAAGCACCCCGGAAGGGGAGTGAAAGAGATCCTGAAACCGTGCGCTTACAAGTAGTCGAAGCCCGTTAATGGGTGACGGCGTACCTTTTGTAGAATGGACCGGCGAGTTACGATCGTATGCAAGGTTAAGTGGAAGACACGGAGCCGCAGCGAAAGCGAGTCTGAATAGGGCGAAATAGTATGCGGTCGTAGACCCGAAACCGTGTGATCTACCCATGTCCAGGGTGAAGGTCAGGTAACACTGACTGGAGGCCCGAACCCACGTATGTTGAAAAATGCGGGGATGAGGTGTGGGTAGGGGTGAAATGCCAATCGAACACGGAGATAGCTGGTTCTCTCCGAAATAGCTTTAGGGCTAGCCTCAACAGATGCGTACTGGAGGTAGAGCACTGATTGGACTAGGGGCCCTCACCGGGTTACCGAATTCAGTCAAACTCCGAATGCCAGATACGTTACGTTGGGAGTCAGACTATGGGTGATAAGGTTCATAGTCGAAAGGGAAACAGCCCAGACCGCCAGCTAAGGTCCCAAAGTATACGTTAAGTGGAAAAGGATGTGGAGTTGCCCAGACAACCAGGATGTTGGCTTAGAAGCAGCCATCATTTAAAGAGTGCGTAATAGCTCACTGGTCGAGTGACTCTGCGCCGAAAATGTACCGGGGCTAAACGTATCACCGAAGCTGCGGATTGTTCTTAGAACAATGGTAGGAGAGCGTTCGAAGTGCAGCGAAGTCAGACCGTGAGGACTGGTGGAGCGCTTCGAAGTGAGAATGCCGGTATGAGTAGCGAAAAAAGAGTGAGAATCTCTTTCACCGAAAGCCCAAGGTTTCCTGAGGAAGGCTCGTCCGCTCAGGGTTAGTCGGGACCTAAGCCGAGGCCGAAAGGCGTAGGCGATGGACAACAGGTAGATATTCCTGTACCACCTCATGAACGTTTGAACGATGGGGGGACGCAGTAGGATAAGGAATGCGCACGATTGGAAATGTGCGCCCAAGCAGTAAGGGAGTTGGATTGGCAAATCCGTCCAACAATTCTGAGCTGTGATGGGGAGGGAACTAAAGTACCGAAGTTCTGGATTTCACACTGCCAAGAAAAGCCTCTAGTGAGTTCATAGGTGCCCGTACCGCAAACCGACACAGGTAGGCGAGGAGAGAATCCTAAGGTGATCGGGAGAACTCTCGTTAAGGAACTCGGCAAAATGACCCCGTAACTTCGGGAGAAGGGGTGCTCCTTTTAAGGAGGAGCCGCAGTGAATAGGCCCAAGCGACTGTTTAGCAAAAACACAGGTCTCTGCGAAGCCGAAAGGCGAAGTATAGGGGCTGACACCTGCCCGGTGCTGGAAGGTTAAGGGGAAAGGTTAGCACCTTCGGGTGCGAAGCTTAGAACCGAAGCCCCAGTAAACGGCGGCCGTAACTATAACGGTCCTAAGGTAGCGAAATTCCTTGTCGGGTAAGTTCCGACCCGCACGAAAGGTGCAACGACTTGGGCACTGTCTCAACGAGAGACCCGGTGAAATTATACTATGCGTGAAGATGCGCATTACCCGCGACAGGACGGAAAGACCCCGTGGAGCTTTACTGTAGCCTGATATTGAATGTTGGTACAGCTTGTACAGGATAGGTGGGAGCCTTAGAAACCGGAGCGCTAGCTTCGGTGGAGGCATCCGTGGGATACCACCCTGGCTGTACGGACCTTCTAACCCAGGACCGTAATCCGGTTCGGAGACAGTGTCAGGCGGGCAGTTTGACTGGGGCGGTCGCCTCCCAAAGAGTAACGGAGGCGCCCAAAGGTTCCCTCAGAATGGTTGGAAATCATTCGAAGAGTGTAAAGGCATAAGGGAGCTTGACTGCGAGACCTACAAGTCGAGCAGGGACGAAAGTCGGGCTTAGTGATCCGGTGGTTCCGCATGGAAGGGCCATCGCTCAACGGATAAAAGCTACCCCGGGGATAACAGGCTTATCTCCCCCAAGAGTTCACATCGACGGGGAGGTTTGGCACCTCGATGTCGGCTCATCGCATCCTGGGGCTGTAGTCGGTCCCAAGGGTTGGGCTGTTCGCCCATTAAAGCGGTACGCGAGCTGGGTTCAGAACGTCGTGAGACAGTTCGGTCCCTATCCGTCGTGGGCATTGGAAGTTTGAGAGGAGCTGTCCTTAGTACGAGAGGACCGGGATGGACATACCGCTGGTGTACCAGTTGTTCCGCCAGGAGCATAGCTGGGTAGCTACGTGTGGAAAGGATAAGTGCTGAAAGCATCTAAGCATGAAGCCCCCCTCAAGATGAGACTTCCCATCACTTCGAGTGAGTAAGATCCCTCAGAGACGATGAGGTTGATAGGTTCGAGGTGGAAGCGTGGTGACACGTGCAGCTGACGAATACTAATCGATCGAGGACTTAACTAACAAATTTTGATGTCACTATTGCGCTCTTATTTAGTTTTTAGGGTA
>NZ_JBYQFJ010000069.1:0-2273 GCF_057836705.1 Virgibacillus carmonensis
TGGTGGCTCATACTTATTATATGTACGCTACAACAGAATTTCTCTAGTCATTAATCCTTTTTAAATAATAAAAATTTAGGTGCTGGAACTTGGCATTCGTTCAAAAGGCTATGCAATAAAATATATAGTCTTTTTATTATGGTGAAATGTTAACTGTTTTCTTTTTTGAATACCATTCACCCTATACTGGCGAATAAAAAACAACACCGAAGAGCACAATTTTTGCGCAAGGTGTTCTTGCTATTTTTTAATAATGTACCTAGTACCGGAAGATATTTATTTTCATGTAGCGTATTTGTTGTCGAAGGAATATAGCCTCAAAACCCGGCGCTACTATATTTTTTACATCTGTCAACGTATTCCATTTCGCTTCTATTTTACGTCGTATCGCTGCTGTATATGTCAGAAGGCTATGGATATGGACATGGCAGTGGATTTGCGCTAGTCGTTGTATTGTTTATCTTGTTAATTATTATTGGAGCTTCGTACGGCGGTCATGGTGGCTACGGTTATTAAAACATTTTTAATTAAAAGGCGTTCATTTAAGAACGCCTTTTGGATACAATCTTTTTTAAAATAACTCTATAACTAGAGAGGAATGCCAATGGACAAGTATATCGATAGAAAAAGGAGAATATTTCCGAGAATTTATGGTACGTTTCCCGCGTTTTCAACCAAATTATCGAATGTAGTCTCAAACAATACATTTCTGGATTGTTTATGATTGCTGCACCATACTGGGTAAATGCCGATGATTGGCAGGTCGAGGCGTACACTCTGTCAGAAGATTTTGCTTCAAAACTCCCCTGGATACCGAAGATGTTCCTCTTCCATAGCCGTGACGATGAAATAGTGCCATTTGCACATCTTGGGCACTACGCGGAAAAGCTTCCACAGGCAATTACCCGGGCAACCGATGGCGATGACCATTCTTTCAGTGATGGATTGCCTGAACTTGTCGACGATATCAAAGGCTTGTTTTTAGTAGTAATCCTTGTTCACGAAAGAAACGCCTACAATAATTAACAAAATAAACAGGACAACGATTAACGCAAAATTATTGTCCTTCTTGTCATAATCATATTTATAATCACTCATTAAAATACCTCCCTCCCAATATAGCTACTATTAAATTATGTGGAAAGGTTGAGATTGTTTGGGCAAATCTCAAAGATAATCAAATATACGTTAACATAGGCCAAACTAGGAGAATATCCTAAGAGTGTAAAAGACGAGAACAGGAAAACAGTCAATTTGGCTATGGATATGATGATTATGACTACGACTACGATGATTACGGACGTCCTCGTAGAAGAAGATATCGTAGATTCCGTCGACGCCGTTTCCCATATTATTTATTTAGAAGATTATTCCGTTACCCTTATTGTCCTTCATAATTTGAATCAGCATAACTTTACGTTTTAAAGAATAATATACTCTAAACAGCGGAGAAGGAGTGTGTATATGGTTTCTTATGAAAAGTCTTTTCAGGACCGTGTTAATCGACGTTTGGATCAAATTGTGGCAGGGAGAGATAAATTTGATTTTTTTACATGTTCAGCAGGTTTACCTTATCCTCCCCTAAAGGTAAGACGTAAAGATCCGAAACAAGCTAGAATTTTACTTGATCTCTATGCTGGTGCAATCAGCGAATTTACCGCAGTCAATTCGTTCCGTTATCAATTCCTTGTGTCAAAGGATGCAAATAAAGCATTTAGCCGATTACTTGAATGTGTAACGTTAAACGAAGAGTTTCACGTTCGAACCTTGGCAAGATTAATTGACGAACTAGGGGGGAATCCTAAATACTTTGATTCAGATAAAACGTTTTGGGATGGATCTCTGGCTATTTACGGAACGAATGTAACAGACCGACTTCAGGGTGATATTGGTGCGGAAAAAGCTATCATTCAGCTCTATGAAGATACGGTTGACCAACTATCCGATCCCTTTGTCATAGACTTAGTAGAGCGATTAGGACTAGATGATGTGTTCCATCTACAACTTTTTCAGGAAGCATTACGCCGGTTCAAGCAAGGACAATTTAGATGACCCATAATCTAATATCGTTCGATTTACCGCGTTTCGTACTACATTAAAAGCTACCGGTAGAATCACTTTTACTTCACGCTAAATATGCCTAGTATTGACCATGATTTGAGAAGCCTGATCATCAAACACTTAGAAGGATTACGGGGATGATTCTTCTATGTATTTTCATTAACTCAACTTTCAGAGCGACCAATCTTAGTCCTCCGAAAGTTGAGTTTTTA
>NZ_JBYQFJ010000070.1:0-2139 GCF_057836705.1 Virgibacillus carmonensis
TCGTTTGGTAATTTATTCTTCAAAGGGAAATTGTTTATATTCAACTATACGAACGGGCTTGTTAATCGAATAAGATAGCGTCCTCCAGAATCGGGCCAGATTATGGTATAAAGCCTTACAGTCTGTTATATTCATGACGAACGCATATTCTTGTGAATTACATAATTGAATTTGGGGGATAAAAAATGTCTTTCTGCAAAGTTAAAAACGCTAATATTTACTATGAAGACATTGGGGCAGGAAAACCGATTATAATGATACATGGTTTTTCTCCCGACCATAGGCTGATGAGTGGCTGTATGGAGCCTATTTTTAAAGAAAGAGGTGGATGGAGACGTATTTACGTTGATCTGCCAGGGATGGGTCAAACTACTGATTATGAACAAATAAGTAATTCTGATGAGATGTTAGAGTCATTAATAAATTTTATTGAAACTTTAATACCAAATCAAACCTACCTAATCGCTGGTGAATCCTATGGTGGTTATCTATCGCGAGGAATCATCAGGATGCAGAAAGAACGGATATTGGGTGGCTGCATTTATTTGTCCCATGATTTTACCTATGAAAGACGATAGAACGCTTCCGGAACATAGTATTGTATATTCAGATAATTAATTTTTGTCTCAATTAACAAAAGAGGAAGCAGATGATTTCAGCTCAAATCAAGTTGTTCTAGATGAATATAACTGGATGAGGTACATCAGTGAAGTTATGGCCGGTTGTAAGATAGCAGATGAGGAATTCTTAGCCAAAGTACAAAAAAGATATGGATTTTCTTTCAATTTGGACGGGGGCGGCTTTGTTAAACCCAGTGTATTCTTGCTGGGGAAACAAGATTCTATTGTTGGATATAAGGATGCATTTGAAGTTTTGAATAAATTCCCAAGGGGAACATTTTCTGTTTTGGATAGAGCTGGCCACAACTTGCAAATTGAGCAACCATAATTGTTTAATTCACTTATTAACGAATGGCTAGATAGAGTAATAGAGGAATTCAATGATTGAAGAATTTTTTAGGAAAAGTTCTTTAATTAAATTTAAGGGCGCAAAAATTGAATAAAATTTGTGCCTGCTTTTATTTTAAAGGACTATTTTGTTGAAGAACCCTCTCAAATATAGTTGGGTATTGATGTTTAAAATAGTTGCAAGGTTTTGAAGGAATTTACTTAAACTCTAAAGTGGCAGTAATATTGAACATGAATGTTAATATAAGTATTGATGTCCAACTTAGAAACTGCATAAAAAAGGAGGTGTTTAAAATGGTCATCGAGTCACAAAGATTAAAGTTTCGTAAGTACAATGTCGATGATTTCGAATATCTATTTTCTTTATTATCAGACCCGGAAATGGTTAGGTATATTGGCGAAGGAAAGACAAAAGATAAAGAAGGAACTAAAATTCTTTTAGAATGGATTTAAAGTACATATAAAGTCGGTCCCGATATGGGGTTAATTGTCTTAGAAAATAAGGACGACAATAAACTAATAGGACATGCGGGTCTGGTTCCACAAACAATTGATGGGATTGAAGAACTTGAAATAGGGTATTGGATTTCTCGTAAATACTGGGGTAAAGGTTATGCGACGGAGGCGGCGAAAACACTTATGGATTACGGAAGCAAAAATCTCGGTAAACAAAGATTAATTGCACTAATTCAGCCAGGTAATGTAGCTTCTCAAAAAGTGGCAAATAAAATAGGTATGGGTTTAGAGAAGAAAATCATATTGGGTGACAAAGACGTAAACGTATATTCAACAGAATAAAATGTAAAGCTCAACAAACGAATATCAGAGCCTAATTTCTCAGAAAGGTATTGAAGCATTAGGCTTTTTTATTTTCCTAAATACTTAACGTATTAAATCTGCATTTTCCTGGTTCTACTCCACAAAAGGTATCACTTTATTATTTAAATTGCGCAGTTTTAATACTTATTTTGCGTGAACAAAAAATAAAGGATTATCCATGTTAGTCAGGACTGACATGGATAATCTTTTATACCTATTAGGGGTCCTGCTGACAAAACGCGGATATTATACGCTAAGACATTCTGGCAGTAAGTATTTAGCTCCCACGTGCTCTCAGTCTTCCTTTACAAAATATTGTTATATTTTTTCTCTAATTCAAGCAGCCAAGACT
>NZ_JBYQFJ010000071.1:0-1670 GCF_057836705.1 Virgibacillus carmonensis
TTTTCCTTAGAAAGGAGGTGATCCAGCCGCACCTTCCGATACGGCTACCTTGTTACGACTTCACCCCAATCATTGGCCCCACCTTCGGCGGCTGGCTCCATAAAGGTTACCTCACCGACTTCGGGTGTTGCCAACTCTCGTGGTGTGACGGGCGGTGTGTACAAGGCCCGGGAACGTATTCACCGCGGCATGCTGATCCGCGATTACTAGCGATTCCGGCTTCATGTAGGCGAGTTGCAGCCTACAATCCGAACTGAGAATGGTTTTATGGGATTTGCTACACCTCGCGGCTTCGCGTCCCTTTGTTCCATCCATTGTAGCACGTGTGTAGCCCAGGTCATAAGGGGCATGATGATTTGACGTCATCCCCACCTTCCTCCGGTTTGTCACCGGCAGTCACCTTAGAGTGCCCAACTTAATGCTGGCAACTAAGATCAAGGGTTGCGCTCGTTGCGGGACTTAACCCAACATCTCACGACACGAGCTGACGACAACCATGCACCACCTGTCACTCTGTCCCCGAAGGGAACACGATATCTCTATCGCTGTCAGAGGATGTCAAGACCTGGTAAGGTTCTTCGCGTTGCTTCGAATTAAACCACATGCTCCACCGCTTGTGCGGGCCCCCGTCAATTCTTTTGAGTTTCAGCCTTGCGGCCGTACTCCCCAGGCGGAGTGCTTAATGCGTTAACTTCAGCACTAAGGGGCGGAAACCCCCTAACACCTAGCACTCATCGTTTACGGCGTGGACTACCAGGGTATCTAATCCTGTTCGCTCCCCACGCTTTCGCTCCTCAGCGTCAGTTACAGACCAGAGAGTCGCCTTCGCCACTGGTGTTCCTCCACATCTCTACGCATTTCACCGCTACACGTGGAATTCCACTCTCCTCTTCTGTACTCAAGTCCTCCAGTTTCCAATGACCCTCCACGGTTAAGCCGTGGGCTTTCACATCAGACTTAAAAGACCGCCTGCGAGCGCTTTACGCCCAATAATTCCGGACAACGCTTGCCCCCTACGTATTACCGCGGCTGCTGGCACGTAGTTAGCCGGGGCTTTCTGGTTAGGTACCGTCATGGTACCGCCCTATTCGAACGATACTTGTTCTTCCCTAACAACAGAGTTTTACGATCCGAAAACCTTCATCACTCACGCGGCGTTGCTCCGTCAGACTTTCGTCCATTGCGGAAGATTCCCTACTGCTGCCTCCCGTAGGAGTCTGGGCCGTGTCTCAGTCCCAGTGTGGCCGATCACCCTCTCAGGTCGGCTACGCATCGTCGCCTTGGTAGGCCATTACCCCACCAACTAGCTAATGCGCCGCGGGCCCATCTGTAAGTGACAGCAAAAGCCGCCTTTCAACTTTCTACCATGTGATAAAAAGTGTTATTCGGTATTAGCTCCGGTTTCCCGGGGTTATCCCAATCTTACAGGCAGGTTGCCCACGTGTTACTCACCCGTCCGCCGCTCGTTCCACAAGCGTCACCTCCGAAGAGGATCAACTTGCTTCCCGCGCTCGACTTGCATGTATTAGGCACGCCGCCAGCGTTCGTCCTGAGCCAAGATCAAACTCTCCAAAAAAGTTTGAATAAAATCGATACCAATCGATTCTATCAATTGTCTTAGCTTTGTTTCGTTACTTACATACTTGGTTGTTTTGTTCAGTTTTCAAGGA
>NZ_JBYQFJ010000072.1:0-1607 GCF_057836705.1 Virgibacillus carmonensis
CAGATGTGGAGAACTTAAAGGGAATAACAGTCCTTTTCTACTTGGGGTAGCGTCAAAAAATGCGGATTTACAACGTTAAGGAAATTCCCAAAATAAAAAGCCCAATTTCTCAGTAAAATTGAAAAATTGGGCTTTTTCGTTACTCAAGAAAAGCGCCCGTTCGTTTAATAAACTGATAAACTGAGGTTATAATTTCCTTCATAAGAACCCTTGTACTATTATCCATTATTCTTTACAAATAGCAGCTTTGCCCTCATTAACTCTCCCTGACCTTTTGTCTATTTTTAAAACTCCTTCTCCACAATTATTGGGTTTACTGAAATAAACACAATATTAATTAGTTTCGTCCTTATATTCAACTTTTGTAACTCAATTGTTGTAGGTCTTCATATTTTCTAGCTATTTTTATTGCTTCTTTTTCCGAAATTGTTTTGTTGTTGACACTACTAAAACCTGTTGGTAAGGAAAGTAAAGTGATACATAACAGCGCTAAAGCCCTTTACATAAAAAAAGAGCACAATGCTTAATTCAGAATCGGTCCCTATTGCTTATCAAAGGAACTTTACTATCCCTGTTATAAAAATACGTCAGTCTTTGTTAAACTAATGCACCAGTTGTTAAAGAAGAAAATCTTTACTCCCCAACTTGAAGTAAATACCTTTTTTCTTTTCCGTCATACTCAACAATCAAAATGTCTCTTCATTCTTTTGCTAAAAAATTTTGGCTCCGACTGGTAAAGTATTACCCATCCCTTCGGTTATTTCCTTATTTGTTTATCTTTATTTAACTCCTCTTTCTCAATCCAATCAACACCCGTATTTTATAAACCTTTCGGAAAAGCACCTTTTAGTGAAGGTGCTTACCTTTTGCCACGATTTTTCTTTAGAATTTTATAAACGAGAATACCAGCTAAAATAACCAATATTGAAAAAATAAAAACCTTAACGATCCCTTGTTCATAAAAAACACTTCTAAATTCATATTCACCTTCTCTATTTGCCATTATATATCGACCATCAAATTCTTCAATGGCTATTGCTTCGTCCGTACTAACTCCTTCAATTGAATAGTATTTAGTACCTTTCTTATAAGCATTAGAGAAGTTGCCAGAATACTGTTCCATATCCGAATACTTTGTGACTTGCCCAATTTCATCGCCAATTTCTGTTACATATTCATCATCACTTATCACATAAATATACCCGTCCCAAACTACAAATGGGTATGCCCAAGATGTTGCCATTATCTTACTTGGAGCAAAAGAAATTAATAAAACAAATAATACTGTAATCAAAAGTACATGCTTATTTCTCAAACAAATCCCCCCTACTTGGATTTGACGTTTATTTTTTGTATAAGTTTCAATGATTGCCTTGTTTCACTAACCTGCTACATTCGTTTAAGATCAATCTTTCGCATACTCTGGTTCATTAACTTTAACATAACTATAATTATTCAAAATTTAATATTCACATACTCTAAAATAGAAATCTCGGTTATACAACAAACTGGCCCTTATACGTAATAAGGGCACAGGTCCTTGTGCCATAATCGTGCCCGATTGCTTTATAAAGTATAAATTCCAACGAAAAGACTAAATCCAGCTG
>NZ_JBYQFJ010000073.1:0-1481 GCF_057836705.1 Virgibacillus carmonensis
TTTTGGTTAGATAGCTCCTTAAAAATAAGTCCATTGGAACAAGCAGATTTTATGGGAAGATTGTATAAGGAGAACCTTCCTTTTGATAAGCTTGTAATGAACACGGTTAAACGAATGATGATTCAAGAAGAAGGAGATCATTATACCCTATATGGGAAAACAGGAACCCGGTTATCTGATTTAGGATTAGGATGGTTCGTTGGGTTTATAGAAACGGAAAAGCGTTCCTATGTGTTTATTACCAATGTTGCCGGATCAGGTACAACGGCGAAAAATATCACCATGGATATCTTGAAAAAATATGGCTTGATTACAAAATAAAAAACTTTTACAAGCTCGATAAATGAAAAAGATTTCAATTATAAGGTCTTTTCTATTTTATCATATGACTCGCCCCCAAAAATGTCTAAATGGACAATTTCCGGGAGCTTTCCTAAAAGTTGAACAATCTTACGAAAGGGCCAGTTAATTGATAAAGAGAAATGCCAAAGAAAAAAAGAAATGTTTTTGCAATGGAGAAGAAGTCCATAGCAATTTATGTGTGATATACTTTGGTAAATAAAGGAAGGGAGAAGACGATATGAAAAATACGCAAACTGATCTGCAACTCCCAAAAATCGTGTCTCAGGAGGAGTGGCTTGTGGCTCGTAAGGAATTGCTGGCCAAAGAGAAAGAAGCCACCCGTGCACGAGATGCGCTGAATGCTGAGCGTCGCCGATTGCCTATGGTTAAGATTGATAAAGATTACGTCTTCGAAGGCCCAGACGGCAAGGCCAGTCTGCTTGACTTATTTGGCGGTAACCACCAGCTCATTGTTCGTCACTTCATGTTTGACCCAAGTTGGGACGATGGCTGTCCGAGCTGCTCAGCCGCAGCGGACGAGGTATCCGCCGGACTTTTTAAACATCTGCACGCACGTGACACTACGTTTGTTACGATCTCCCGTGCACCATTGAAAAAGATCGAGGCTTATAAGGCGAAAAAGGTCTGGGATTTTCCCTGGTACTCTTCATATGGCAGTAATTTTAACTATGACTTTCACGTTACACTGGATGAATCTGTCTCCCCTATCGAGTACAACTACCGGACCAAAGAAGATTTCGAGCAGGCAGGTATAAATATAGGGAATGAGCAGCCGACCGAGTTGCCTGGTCATAGCTGTTTCTTGCGCGATGGCGACAGTGTCTTCCATACTTACTCTATGTATGCTCGTGGTGCTGAAACGCTTGGCGGTTCGTTTTACTTTCTTGACTTGACAGCCCTCGGCCGGCAAGAGGACTGGGAGGAACCAAAGGGTCGTGCGAGTTCCCTACGCAGTTCGAACCCCAACTTCTTGGATTAAACCCGTGATCGGATGATCCTTTCTTAAAAGATAGCGTTTTCCCTCAACAAACGGGCGCCATTCTTGAATAAAAGATTGGCGCCAGTGTCATATATAAGGGCCAAATTGTTGAATGAAACTTTTTGGACTAATCCCATAG
>NZ_JBYQFJ010000074.1:0-1402 GCF_057836705.1 Virgibacillus carmonensis
TAGCACCCTCGTATATTATTATTAACCAGAATTTTTCTGGCTTTAAAACTTTATACCTTATTCAAGGTATAATGTATGTAAATCAGATAGAGGTTGTCGTTCTGCGCCCTTGAAGCATTGTCTTCGTGCAATAGACTGGCACCTCTTTCTTTATAGATCTATTCGAATGAGCTGGATGACACGTAGTTGTCGTATATCGAACGAGGTTGGGTATCTATAAAGTAATAGAGGTTTCCTCCTACTCTGATTAATAGTACATGGGTGGTGCTCTTATGATTTATCTTGGTATTGATATTGGAAAACGTCATCACGAAGCTGGCTTAATCAACGAAAAAGGTCAGTCTATTGGAAAAACTGTACGTTTCGCTAATTCAAAAACTGGTAGTGATAGGCTTCTTAAATTCTTGAATCAACACCAAGCCACACCTGAAAATTGTGTTTGTGGTATGGAAGCCACAGGTCATTATTGGTTATCGGTTTTTTCTTTCCTTCATAATCTTGGCTTTAAAGTTACTGTTTTTAATCCTATGCAGTCTGATGCTCTACGTAATTTTTATATTCGTAAGACAAAAACAGATGTGAAGGATGCTTATCTAATTGCTCAAGTTATTCGAATTGATTCCCCGAAAGAAACTCCTTTTGTAAAAGAAGATTTACTTCAACTTAAACATCTTGAGCGATTACGTTACGCTTTAGTAGACCAAAGCTCGGATATTAAACGGAAAGTCATTGCTTTATTAGATCAAGTCTTTCCTGAATATGAACAGGTCTTTTCTGATGTTTTCGGGGTATCTTCCACTGAAATCCTTTTAAAATATACATTACCAGAAGACCTATTAAACATTGATACAGACAAACTAGCTGCGTTACTCAATTGTGTTAGTAAAGGACGTTATGGCATTACTAGAGCTCGAAATAAAGCTGAACAATTGAAGGATAGTGCACAAAATACTTTTGGAATTTCAATTGGTACAGACGTTTTTAAAATGCAAATCCAACTCTTACTTGAACAAATAAATTTACTTGAAAGCCAATTGGCACAAATCGAGAATGCCATGATTGAATTCTCTAACCAACAAGAGCATTTTTTAACGACCATTACTGGAGTGAGTGATGTAACAGCTGCTGTTGTGTTAAGTGAAATTGGCTTCATTAATCGGTTTGAACGTCCTGGACAGTTAGTGGCATTTGCAGGTCTAGATGCATCCATTCACCAATCTGGTGATTTTAATCGTTCCAACACCAAGATTTCGAAACGTGGTTCTCCTTATCTTAGACGCGCTATTTGGCAAGCAGCATTTGTAGCTAGTTTTCATGACCCAGCATTGTCACTTTATTATCAAAAATTAAGAAATCGAGGGAAAGCGCATGGAACCGCTATAGGGGCAGTAGCACGAAAATT
>NZ_JBYQFJ010000075.1:0-1372 GCF_057836705.1 Virgibacillus carmonensis
TTTGCTGTGTTAGAGAACATCCGTTAGCCTGTATTCCTGGCCGTGTATCCCCTTGTAATACTCTGGATACATCCTTCCTCCACATTGTTCGCAACTAAACTGTGGTGGATCCGTTGGATCCCCACCATCCATTAAGTCAAAATCTCTAACTACATCAAAAGGAATTTTCTCTTCTTCATGACACGCCAAACAATGAAAGTTGATTGATTCTTTCTTCTTGGTTAAATGATCGATCCCTTTTTTCTTTTTCTTCTTCCCTTTTTTGCGGTTCTTTGATAGGTGTGTGATACGTAATCACCCTTTCTAAATAGTTTCTTGCTTCCTTGGTTAATGCAACTTTAATTTCCAGTTGTCCGTTCTCAAGACAGACTTCTCCCTGGTATATATAGTAATTGTCGCAATGAGGACAGATAAGCGGATCCTTTTGTCCACCAGCTATGACACGTTCTCTCCATGTTTGGCGACGCAATGACCTCCACACTTTTATTATCCAACGTCGCTTTCCTTCCTGCCATTTACTTAAGATTTTCTTACTTATACGCTTACTCCTTCTTGAATATATTCCATAGTGACGTATGGTTTTAAATTGCTCGTCTGGTATATGACGAATCAAACGACTTATAAATTCCTCTACCGTCACTGTTTCACGTTTTTCTTTCCCATCTGTTTTATCTATATAGTTAAACGTCACCTGTTGCCCATCATATGCCTCAATCCGATTGATCCCAATCGCTGGTCGACGAATATAACGGCCAATATAGCGAAGCTGTTCCGCTATTTTCCCCTTTTGTTTTGGTGCATACACATAGAAGCCTTCACCATTTTCGGAAAAAGCCTTTTGTAGCAGTGGTTGCACGCGCTTCTTTTCCTCTTTGTTTAGGTGCTTTCGAATTAGCTTTAATACGACCGTTTGCCATTGTTTCCGAAGCATCTGAAACGGGATATAATCATAGTCTTTCCATTTTCCTTTTTTCGTTATCCCACCCATGGTTACGAGCATGTGAACGTGCGGATTAAAATTCACTTTTGCCCCAAACGTATGCAATCCAGAAATAATTCCTGGGGTCACCTTTCCCTTCTTTTGAAAAAAGTCTTTGACTAATTTGGCTGCTTCGTCCATAAGTGGCTTCAAGAGATCTCGATGTAAAAGAAATATTTCTCGCAATCCCTCATCAATCGTAAAAATCATGTGTCTGTGGTTAACCTGCAAAACGTCTTCTGTTAGAAGACGGCTCCACTCTTCACTTTCTCCAATTGCACATGTTGTGCAAAACCGACCTTTACATCGGTGTGCAACGGTATGAACATCGTTACAACCTTCGCAAACATAGAGGGTGAATCCATTTTTCATATCTCCACAGTCACGATATTT
>NZ_JBYQFJ010000076.1:0-1371 GCF_057836705.1 Virgibacillus carmonensis
GCCTTCCGTTATTGCAGCAGCAAGTCATGCCGCCAAACTGGCATATGAGACGGGTGGTTTTTTTGCCACTACAACTGGATCCATTATGCGCGGGCAAATCCAGCTGACGAATATCCAAAATCCATATGGTGAGATGGCCCGCCTCTATGAAAACAAGGGACGGATTCTGGAACTTTGCAATGAGCAGGACCCGACACTTGTTTCGCTGGGCGGCGGTGCGAAGGATATCGAGGTTCATATCATTGAGGAAGGCGAAAGTCCGATGATTGTTTTACACCTGCTGGTCGATACCAGGGATGCGATGGGAGCTAATGCTGTCAATACGATGGCGGAAGCAGTGGCTCCATTGATCGAATCCATCACCCATGGCAGGGTTAACCTTAGGATTATTTCAAATCTTGCCGATAAACGGCTGGTCAGGGTGCGCGGGGAGTTTAAGCGGGAAACAATTGGCGGGGCTAAGGTAGTCAATGATATTATAGAAGCATATAAACTGGCTGATGTTGATCCTTACCGGGCTACAACACATAATAAAGGAATTATGAACGGGATTTCCGCCGTTGTTCTTGCTACAGGTAATGATACACGGGCGATTGAGGCTGGAGCACATGCATATGCCGCAAGATCAGGGCGTTACCGCTCACTGACACATTGGGAGAAAAATCATGAAGGGGATTTAGTTGGCACGATGGAAATTCCGATGGCTGTGGGGATTGTTGGCGGTGGCACTAAGTCAAACCCTGTAGCAAATTTAGCCCTTAAAGTTCTTGGTGTGAAAACAGCAGAGGAACTTGCCGGAATAATTGCGGCGACGGGTCTCGCCCAAAATTTTGGAGGATTAAAGGCGTTAGCAACAGAAGGTATCCAAAAAGGGCATATGGCGCTGCATGCCCGAAGTTTAGCGTTAATGGCTGGTGCCGATGAAAGCAATATCGATGCGATTGTTGAGCGTGCAGTCCAGGATCAGGATGTCCGTTATGATCATATTCTTGCTATAATAAACTCAGAAGAGGGGAGAGGGTAACGAGTGAATGATGAAATGAAGTCAAGTGAATCGGAATCCGATTATTATGTTGAAATTTTAGGGGATACGGTTTCACCATCCCATGTGCTTTACTCTATTTTGATAAGCATCGTTCTTGGATTAGGCGGTTTCTTGATTGGGAAACAATTTTTTCCGCTGGTTGCTGAGGATACAATGGTCAATTCTTATTCACTGCTTCTTGGCATTGCGGGGTGTGTGGCTGCACTAGTACTTTCTGCAATTTTATTTCGTCCGAAGCGAATATTGACGGAATCGCAGGCAAATAAAGAAGATGCTAATAAACTATTGAAGGATTTACAGGTCGACCTGGATGAAGAGTATGAAGT
>NZ_JBYQFJ010000077.1:0-1244 GCF_057836705.1 Virgibacillus carmonensis
GCAAAGAAGAAAGTGTGACCATGTATTCTGTTGCGAATTTCCTATCAAGCAAAGGTAGTGACAATGACGAAGAAGGAAATAATGCATTGGATGACTTTTTTCAAGCACGGGGTGAGAATGATCCTGCACGAATGATGTATGCAACGAGTAATTTCTCTACTGGTAATACGAGAGGAAGCATTTTTAGTGTTGCGATGGATAAGCTGCAAATATTTACACTGGAACCAAACGCAAAAGTCACTTCACATAACAGCTTGGATTTAACAGATATTGGTTTCGGGAAGAAACCCGTTGCCGTTTACATTGCAACGCCCGATTCGGATAAATCGAATGATGTACTGGCAAGTATTTTCATTAGTCAGTTGTACCGCGTAAATTCGGAGAAAGCAACCAAAGGCAAGAATGGTAAGATGAATCGACATGTTCACTTTATACTTGATGAATTTGGCAATATGCCGCCTATTGATGGAATGGCAAGCATGGTAACAGTAGGTGCCGGACGAGGATTTCGTTATCACTTAATCATTCAAGCCTATTCCCAAGTGAAATCAGCATATGGGGAAGAATCCGATACGATTATTGGGAACTGTTCCAACCAGATATATATATTGACTGAAGATAAAAATACGGCAGAGCATTATTCCAGTATGCTGGGAACGAAAACGATTACGGATGTGAGCCGAAGTGGGGATTATCATTCCTTTGATAAGTCGCATAGTGAATCAACCAAGGAGCGCGCACTCTTAACATCGGATGAACTAATGCGATTAAAGGAAGGGCAGTCTGTGGTTATTCGAGTCAATAAACGTCAGGATAAAAAACGGAGAAAGATAGAACCAAAGCCTATTTTTAATAAAGACGAAACCAGTCATAAGTTCCGGTATGAATATTTAGCGGAGGAATTTGATACCAATCATTCGATTATGATGCTGCCAATCATGTCAGATAAGTACCATGACATGGACCTGCAAAACATAGTCTATTCCGCAAAATCCAACGAGGATGTATTCTTTAGAATGGCAGATGTGATGACAGAAAAGGCGTTTCACCGGTATAAACGAAGCATATTACAAATTGAACAAAGTCAAGGAAATCCGGACGAGGAAATGATGAAACAATTGCTGCAAGACATGGATAATTGGTCATTTTTGCATTACTTGAGTTTTATGGTGTACCACCCTTATTTTTCAAGACTGCATCTAAAGGTGATGGGGACGTTACAAACGTATTTACCAGAAGAAGTG
>NZ_JBYQFJ010000078.1:0-1149 GCF_057836705.1 Virgibacillus carmonensis
CCAGTTAAACGTTTTGAAGCTTTCCTAGAAGCTGAAAAGATTCTGGCCGAAGATGCTGTGGTCGTTCCATTATATCAAAGGGCCCGCGCCCAATTAATTTCACCTAAAATACAAGGTGTTATTAGAAATCCAATGGGCTCAGCATACAATTATAAATGGGCAAGTGTTCAAGCAGTAAAATAAACAAAGAGGCTGGGACAAAAGTGTTTTAGCCAGAGAAATCCGAACTATGATTCAATTCTTTGATTAGAATTTGAAGTAGTTCGGATTTTTCTTGTCTGTTTTTGTAAACTTAAAGCTAAAAAGTATGCGCTGGATTGTTTTCCGCAGCGGACCGTTGCGCACCTTAGGGCACGGCTTCATTATTTAACCACTCCGCGGGGTCTTCAGCTCGCGCTGTTCTAAGCAGGAGTCAACAGTCCGGAGCGTAAGACATCACGTAATAGTGGACTTGCTATATAATACTGTTTTGTCTAATGACATATTAGCGGAGGAAAAACACGGAGACTCCTCGAAAAAGAAAAGCACTTTTTCTTCGTGCGATGCTTATTCGGGGAAGCATTCCTTGTCCTGTGGGAGCAGAAGCCTCGATGAGACCCCGGAGAGCGTCATTAAGGAGGGCCAACTAAAACCGTCCTTCGCGGACAACGTTTGCATACCCCTTGCCGGGGCAAGGAGGCTCATTAGCTGCCCACGGAAAGCGCAGTGTTTTTCCGCAGCGGTGGATTAAAACTCATATAAAGTTACGTCGCAATTTATATCAACTGCTTATTAAGATCCGACTATTGTAAAAGTAACGTTCTGAATTTCCTATTCAGTGATCGTTCGTCTTCCCGAGTCAAATATTTTAGTTATGTCTCAGCCTCGTTCTTCTTTTTATCGAGCTGCTTGTTCTTCTACATCCTCGGAGATGGTTAAAATAAGCTCAGGGACTTCTAAAAAACGTTTGATTGCTAAAGCGCAAGCCCCCATTACACACGCCTTATTACCTAGATCGGATAAAACAAGTTCCCGGTATTGGCTGACCGATGATGTTAAATTGCTTTTAATTTTACCAATAGTATCTGGATACATTTGCAGTATTTCGCTATTTAATACTAAAGTTTCCGGATTATACAAATTGATAACATTGTTTAGCCCGATTGATAT
>NZ_JBYQFJ010000079.1:0-1112 GCF_057836705.1 Virgibacillus carmonensis
TTTACTCTATAATACTTGATAAATACCCGTGTGTTTAGCCGATAAACCAAATTTCTACAAATTTCACACAAAAGAACTAGGCTGCACGGTGTCTATATAGTAGAAGAGATCTTTCAAATAGGAAATTTTGCCCAACCGCGTGCATAACGGCATAAGGTGGAACTTGCGTAAAAAAAGGTTTAAAAAATAGGTAGAGGGGTAATGATTACCTACCTATCTCTAGTTAAACATGAGCCAATGAATAATTTAATGGTACAGGAGGGGGAACAGAGGTTACTGAAAAACATAGAGAATCTTGTCATTGTCGTTATGTAATGAAAGATAAGGCAGAGTTTTATCTGAGTGGTAGTGTAACTGTAATTAAAATCAAAAATTTCGTGTTTAGCAAGCAGAAAACATTCAACTACATGAAATCCACATAGCGGGTTCAGTAAGCGCAACAGGAAATTGGACATAGTTTATGATGCAAAAGTTTTTTAATCAGTTTCATTTCTCCACTTCACAGATTGAATGCAAACTAAGTGGAGAGGAAGAACGGGTGTTGTACAACGATCAAGAATTACGAAAGAAAATAGAGGAAACAAGGCAAAAGATGTATGAAGCGTACGAACATAATCCGGACGATCCGCAAGTACTGACTATTTCACAGGACTTGGACGTTCTCCTAAATAAATATAATCAAGCGGTTAAAAACACGCAGAACGTAAAATAAGACGATTCATGGGAAAAGCTCCATAAGTTTAAGTTTTGTTGCACCTCTAGCAAGGCATGCCCAATACCAAGTTATCCCGGTATTGGGCATTTTTCCGTCTTCAAATGGAGGAAATCAATGCCATATTCGACAAAACCTAACAAAATGTTTAAGAATTTCCTCCCCTGGGTATCAAGTAACTACCACATTTTGAAAGGGGACATCATTATGAATCTCATGAATGATTATTTCTCGACAAACTTTATGGTCGGGCTGCAAAGTTTTGTTATCGCATTAATTGTTTTAATAGTAGGCTGGTTCATCGCCAAGCTGATTGCAGGTGCAGTTGAGAAGGCATTAAAGAAAGCTGATTTAGACGACAAGGTTTTCAACCGGTTTCGATCGGAAAATAATGAAAAAC
>NZ_JBYQFJ010000080.1:0-1101 GCF_057836705.1 Virgibacillus carmonensis
TATCTGCTTAGTTGAAGACACATAAGCAAAAATAAATCCAGCAAATGCAGCGCCAAATATTGATGCCAATTGTAAACATGTTGATTTTAAGCTCAGTTTTTAAAAAGATATCCTCGGGAATAGTATCTTTTAGAAGTTCCTTGAGAGCTGGAAAAAAGAAATCACTTCCGACGGTTATTAGAATTGTAACGGCATAAAGATGCCATGAATTAGGGCCACCATCCAAAAGTAAAATGGCAAACATGAGGACTACTAGTCCTCTGAATATATCTGCTATCACTTATATGTGCTTTCTATTTAGTCTGTGTGTGCCAGTAAAAAAGGACGTAATTAGACATGGAATTACGCTTAAAGCAACTAAAAGTCCAACTGCAGCCGGATCATTAGTTATTTCATTAGCAATCCAACTTATGGCAACCTTTATTTGCTAGAATAATGCCACTTTTACGCGGTCATTTTCGATTGTAGTAAAACTGACTTGTAGTGAAAAAAACCTTTCATAACGAAAAAAACGAGCCTTTTCAACTCGTTTTATCGCGTGCGCATTATAAAATTATTCTACGGTAATATGCACATTATGCTCAGCAAGATCTTTATTCGTCCATGTGATTGATGTTCCAGGTGCAACAACTACTTTGTCTTTACTGTACGCATAGTCTTCAATCGTTAATTCCACATGCCCAGATTTAGGAGCACCTTCTTCGACTTTCACAGTCATTTTCATAGTTGGATGTGGATCACAATAAACTGGATACACACCTTTGCTCGGAAACGTATATGTCACACTTTTTCCTTCCGGTAACAGCGGGGAAGCTACTTCTCCAGTAACCTTTTCCCCCTTCATTTCCGTATCGGACATGCCTTCCTGGTCGTCATTCGTATTTTCCTTTTCTTCGTTCATGTTAGATGTAGCACCATCTTGATTTTTTGTTGAAGAATCACTTTCCTCTTGTTCCATCATTTTATTATCCGATTGTTCCTGTTCATTCGTTTCCATTGATCCACATGCTGCAAGGAACACGATAATGAAAAGGAAAAATAAACTTGAAAACGTTTTTCTCATTATTTCCATCTCCCGTATTAGTTGTTACTTAGCTAACG
>NZ_JBYQFJ010000081.1:0-1070 GCF_057836705.1 Virgibacillus carmonensis
TTACGGCCTTAGGTGAACAAATCTGTGGACACCCGAACAGTGATTTTGCGATGGATGATTATCGCAGTTTTATCAAGGACTTCCCACTAGATATTTCATTCGCAGCCACAAGTATTTCCATTGGATTTGATAGATTAGCTCATTTTACGTCGATTACCAAATCAAAATCAGTACACCAGTCCGACCTTTCTGACCCCTTATTAGTGAAAATAATGGCCGAACAAACTGACTACCCAGGAGAAAATCTATTCATCAATGCAACACCGGCTAACTTTACACCTGATGAGGTTCCACGCGCTGGGGAAATCATATACTCCCTGAATGAATTAAAACAAATTGTCAGGATTTTTCACGAACACGATAAAAAAATCGGTGTCCATGTTGCAGGTGTAGAGGGTATAGAAATGGCTCTTGAGGCCGGTATTGACGTGCTTCATCATGCCCACGGTATTTCAAAGAAACAAATAGAAAAGGCTGCATTACATGGTGTAAAAATTGTCGCCACACCGTTAGGAGGGACCCATCTAGAACCAAATTCACCCAAAAACATAGTAGAACTGCTAAATAATAATATCGATGTATCCATCGCAACAGATTCCTATTTACCCCCGTATCAAAATGTTGAATGGCTACCTTTTGACGATCAAAAATTGCGAGGTCCCGACACTCTAATGTTAATCGCCAACCCTGGAATGAAACAGCTAAAGGAAAACGGATATGATGAAAATCAGATTCTTGCATTACTAACAGCAAATCCAGCTGAAATATTGGGTAAAGCTGACCGATTTGGAAGGTTAAAAAAAGGCATGGATGCAAACTTCTTGGTAGCCAAAGGTATCCCTGGATGGGAAATAGTGGGTATTGAAGATATAAGAAAGGTTTATTTTCGTGGAGAAAAAGTTGTGGATAGAGGGTAGTGGGACGTGGGGACAGGTTCCTTGTCCCTCTTCCCCGAGAAAACATTTCCAATTCAGATGATAGACCTGTTCCGTCTCCGCAACTATGCGGGACAAGGAACCTGTCCCCATGTACCGGCTCAAGACCCTATGTCCCGCTATTCTTCATCCCAA
>NZ_JBYQFJ010000082.1:0-1069 GCF_057836705.1 Virgibacillus carmonensis
AGCAGGTGTGTTATTGGCTTGAAAATGAAGTAGTAAAAAATCATAGAAAGATAGAAGATTATTTTAATGCTTTACAAGAAGCTGGTTTTAGTATTACTGGTCTCCGTGAAAATCGTAAAATTAATGAGCTTGAAGATGATGAAAAGAAAATGCCATTAGTCCTATTTCTAAGTGCAGAAAAATAAATAGGTTCAACTATTAGAGAAAAAGAACCTTGCTATTATCTCAAGGATTGAAAGGAGTTCCTCATAATTTTAAATTTAAATGGGACGTCAGAAGAATATTTAAAATATAGACATGGATATCCACGTGAACTGTTTGAGCGATTAAAGGAATATAAGATAGGCATTAAAGGTCAACACGTGCTCGACATAGGGACAGCTAACGGTTTATTTGCGAGGGATTTAGCTAATCAAGGTTGTAAGGTAACTGGAATTGATTTGTCTACTGAGTTAATAGAACAGGCTAAGCAAATTAATTTAGGAGACCAATTGCCAATAAAATATTTTATAGGGAATGTGGAAAATCTTCCGTTCGAAGATTCTTCTTATGAAGTCGTCACCGCTGTTTACTGTTGGCATTGGTTTAATAAATTGAAAGTGGCTAAAGAAGTAAATCGTGTTATTCAAAAGAGTGGGAAAATCGCAATTATCAATTATGAATGGATACCTTCACGGAATGACATTGTCTTACATACACACAATTTGATAAAAGAATTTAACCCGTCATCGAAGAAGGACAACGATACAGTAATGTTTCCGGAATGGATAGAAGACATTTATAAAGCTGGTTTCTCTGAAGTAGAAACTTTTTCATTTGATATACATGTAAGCTACACCATAGAAACTTGGATCGGAAGGGTTCAAGCTAGTCCTGAGATTGGCGGGACTTTGTGTGAAAAGGATATTAATTTATTTAATGACAGACTTGAAAGTTATTTGAGGATACAAACAAGTACATCTTTCGAGATCCCTTATAGAGTTTTTGCTATCATCGGTAAATTATGATTACATTAAAAGGTTTAAAATATCTGTGATGAGTTTACACAGTGGTTTTGTTCAATTAAAGG
>NZ_JBYQFJ010000083.1:0-1037 GCF_057836705.1 Virgibacillus carmonensis
GTACCAAATGAGGTCTAAACGATCACATTGTTTCACCAAATCCTGATAGAACCATCCTGTCACATCGCGCCAGGTTCGCATTTTTGACTCCACAGGGACGATACCTTTGGAAATATCTGAACCAATAATGACCAGTTTTCGCTGGGCCGTTGTTTGTTCCCAATCTAACCATTTGGCTATCAAACCCCGGCCCATTGTTCGGACCTCTGTGATACTCTGGTTTTCTATCCATTGTAGAACCCACTGCTCCACTCCTTCACAGACAACGATGTTCTTGCTTAAAACCGACAAATCGTCCGGACATGGTTCTGATTGATAAGCTGACAGCCAGTGGTAATCAGTGCTGTCGTCAACCAGATAGTGTTGTCTTACCCACGCTGATTTTCCGTTGTAGGCACCTCCTGTAACAACATGCAATTTTCATCCCTCCTAAAGCTATCTTTTGTCCAGCATAGCCGGTAACCGCCGCCATATGGAATATGCCATTGGAAAAATGGTGTGTTTTGATCCAAAAGAATGGATAGCAAATAACGTATTACCCCACCATGCGTAACAATTGCTGTTTCTTTTGCATCCGTTGCTATAATTTGCCTCCTGATTTCTGTGAATCCGTCTTGTATTCGCCTGCAAAAGGCTTCAAATGATTCGCCGCCATCAGGACGTGAACGAAATGGATGATCAATCCAATGACGGTAGGAAGGGAGATGTTGTAATTCCGCATATGTTTTTCCTTCCCATGCACCAAAGTGTATTTCTCTTATTTCCGCCAAACATTGTACAAGCTGATTTGGAAACGCAAGTGCTGCTGTCTCCAGACACCGCTTTAAATCACTTGAAAAAACCATGTCCATTTCAGGAAAATATTCGTGCATCCGCTTTACATCTGATTTCCCTTGCTCACTTAAGGGAGAATCCGTCCAGCCGATATATGCTGACTTTTGGTTTTCCTTTGTCATCCCATGACGTAATAGTGTAATAGCCATACAATCATCCATAAACAGACCTCCACTCCTTCTGTTGTTGCACCAACGGTATCG
>NZ_JBYQFJ010000084.1:0-1006 GCF_057836705.1 Virgibacillus carmonensis
TATGGAAACATACTTCCAAAAAATTAGCGGAGGGTTTGTACGGGTTTTTACCTCGAGATGAGTCCTGCCCATCTGATGGTGATACTTGGTAGCCAACAGTTACTGTTAAAGAAGTCTTGAAAGTTAAGCAATAGGGCGATTTTGTTTAATAAAAAGTTCTTGTCAAAAACAACGACACTCTTAGAAATCACAGATGGTAAAATTATACACATAGTAGTAAGCTTTAATTTAGTGACTCTTTTGAAAAAAAGGGGGGATTTAACTTGAAAAAAAGTTTTAGTTTTATTTCAATTTTAATTACGTTGTTGGTTGTTGTAACTTATATTTTTATAGCTCCGGATATTGAAATGATAGGAGATAATTTCTTTCAAATGGCAACTATAGGTTTATTAATTTCATTAATTCTTGCTTTATTTAGTGAAAAAGGGATTTGGAGGAAAGTTGCGTTAGGAAGTGTTGTCTCTGTAATAGTGCTGTTTGGAATTTTTATTATTGTTATAAGGTTTATTATTAGTGGTCCTTAAGCCTGCTTGTAAAATCAACGGTGCATCAGTCAACAAAGACCAGTTTGTTTTTATAACAGAGATAGCAAAGTTCCTTTGATCACTATCGTGGCGCATTTCCGGAGTAAGGATCTGCGCCTATTAAGCCGAATGGGATAAGAAATCCCCCTTTTCCTGAGCACGGAACAGGTCGTTAGATTGAGCTAAAAGGAGTTGATAAGCTTGGCTACTTTTGCAGAAGTCTTACGAGCAATTTCTGTTGTAATACTAATTATTAGTTCTTCGTTTTATTTTCGGTATTTGTCAAAAACTAAAAAACAAAGAACACTTTCTACATTTGAATTAACAATGTACATAATCATTCAGGTTGCATATATCTTCTTTGCAATCAGTTTATTAATTTTTAGATTTGTTTAGTTATTGTTGTATTCTATTACACTGCCGCAAAGGGCGCAATTGTGGAGAATCACAGCCAAAAAATGATCAAACTTCATTTTAAAGCA
>NZ_JBYQFJ010000085.1:0-1006 GCF_057836705.1 Virgibacillus carmonensis
ATTAAGCAGGGTGAAACGTATCCAAATTTAACAGTTGGTTCAAGGGGAAAATGGGTTGGGTTCCATCATCTCAAAAAGCTGAGTTTCATCCCATTTTTTACATTGGTTCCGACTGGCCTGATTGCACCTTTTGCTGCATACTGGCCGTCCATTTCGGTAGACGGGGAAACATATGGTGTATTATTAGTTCCATTTATTATTGGTTTCGATCATTCGGTGAAAAATGTACTTCCTGAGGTTGCTGCAAAAAGCCTTGGCAGAAAAATGGGTCTGCTTGGGATGATCGTATTGCTGATCGCAATAGGTAGCATATTCTATTGGAGTTTATCAATTGCAGCTGTGGTAATTGCCATACTGGGTAGGGAATTTGTCAGCTACAGGCATCGCTCGAAAGATGGAGCTAAACAATCCTTTTTCAGCCAGAGTACACGTGGGTTGACCGTTATCGCGATTGTTCCACATACACCCGCTGAACGATTGGGAATTCAGATTGGCGAGAAAATAAGTAAAGTTAATGGGCGGACAGTGCAGAACGTTGATCAATTTTATCAGTTCCTCCAAATAAGCGGAGCATTTGCAAAACTGGAAGTATTGGACCGTGCGTGGGAACCCAGACTCTTACAAACGGCAATCTATCAGGATGATCATCATGAACTAGGTTTGGTGTTTGTTAAAGATCGGTATCAAATCAACGAAAAAAATCAGCAAACGAGTTAATAAAAAAGACCGAGAAGTGTTTTAACAAAAGAAAAATCCGAAATAACCGAAAAATGTTGCATATAACCGCTCTGGAAATATACTTCGCTTTCGCGGGGGCTACACATATTTCCGGAGCTAATAAAGGTCGTTGTTCGTCATTTTAGGGGAGGAATTGGTTTAGTCCCAGCCACTTTTCTGCACAAACCTATTATATTACTTATAACTTAAATTCCTTATGTGTATGAATTCCCTCTTTTTTACCATTTTCCAGACCACAAATTGAACCTCATTGGCTTGTCACCATCTG
>NZ_JBYQFJ010000086.1:0-1004 GCF_057836705.1 Virgibacillus carmonensis
CGAGGTAGAACAGGCAGCATTTTCACCTGGAAACTTTGTACCTGGCATTGAAGCATCACCTGATAAAATGCTGCAAGGACGCCTGTTTGGTTATTCTGATGCACATCGTTATCGTATTGGGGCGAATCATCAGCAATTACCGATTAACCGTCCATTAAATGGTACTAAGAATTATCAGCGCGATGGACAAATGCGCTTAGATGGTAACAGTGGTGGTTCTGTAAACTATGAACCAAACAGTCTGGAAGGTCCAAAAGAGGATGCTCCATCAAAGGTTAATCCATTTGAGGTTTATGGTGAGGCTGATAGCGTCGTTTATGAAAATGATGATCATTTCACACAAGCCGGTGACCTCTACCGACTAATGGGCCCTGACGAAAAGGACCGTCTTATTCAAGCAGTAGTTAACCATATGAAACCTGTTGAACGAGATGAAATTAAATTACGCCAAATTGAACATTTCTATAAAGCTGATCCGGAATACGGCGAACGCGTCGCACAGGGATTAGGCCTATCCGTACCCGAAAGTGTACGATAAAGAGTTTAATAAAAAGGATCGCAAATTTGCGATCCTTTTTTTATTTACAGATAAGAGGTTTGTTCGGCCTATTATGCTTATTTAACAAGCAGCCATGTTTATTTCAAGCTCCCTGACTTCGATTTCACCATTGCTAGCAATAAGCCAATTTTATCTAAACTCATCGCGGATTAAAACTGCCGCAAAGCAAGGCGCTCTGAAAGCTTTTATTTAACCATGGACAAGGCTATTCTTCCTTTATTGGCGTCAAAGTTTTCAACCCAAACTGTAACGACATCGCCAACTGAAGCTATATCCATTGGATGTTTAACAAATTTATTCGACATTTTTGATATGTGAACTAAACCGTCCTGCTTAACCCCAATATCTACAAAGACACCGAAGTCAACCACATTTCTGACTGTCCCCTGCATCTCCATGCCGGGTTGAAGATCCTCCATCTTTAACACATTCTGTTTTAATAATG
>NZ_JBYQFJ010000087.1:0-993 GCF_057836705.1 Virgibacillus carmonensis
AAGCTCCAATCCATCACCCATCATAAAAATTAAAACCCCTAAATATCCCCAAACTAAGTGAGATGGTAAACCAATTCTATCAAGGAAAGAATCGTTGCCAGCTAGATTCTTCATCCTATCCCTCCCGTCTTCACAGTAATTATGGCTGTAAAACTATTTTCAAAGATTTATCACCTTTTTTCATCAGCTCAAATCCTTCTTCAAAGTCTTTTAAATCCAGCTTATGTGTCACAACATTGTTTGTTGGAAAAGTTCCATTGGCAATCCCATCAATAACTAACGGATAACAATATGGACCTAAATGAGAACCAAGTAAATCCAGTTCCTTCCTGTCGCTGATAATACTCCAATCAACGGAAACAGGTTCCCCAAAGACACTAAACTCCACAAACCGCCCCAATTTTCTAATCATTTGAAGCCCTTGTTCGACCGATTTCGGATGTCCGGTCGCTTCAATATATACATCGCAACCATAACCGTCTGTCATGTCTTTTATTTCCTGAACTATATCAACTTCGCCGGGATTTAAAACAATATCAGCGCCAAATTGCTTTGCCAATTCCAAGCGGTCCTCTTTTAAATCCAGTACGATTATTTTTTCAGCACCCGACTTCTTGATGGCACCAACCATTCCTAAGCCCAAAGTTCCAGCTCCGGATAGGACAACAAAATCGCCTATTTGAACCTGTGCCCGTTGAACAGCGTGAAGACTGCAGGCATATGGTTCAATTAGAATCGCTTTCTCAATCGGCAAGTCTTCAGGAACCTTATAATTAATTGCTTCTTTGGTAAATTTCATGTATTCAGCCATGCCGCCATTGACATTGTTTTGAAAACCGTATAAATCATGCTTTTCACACATCCAATATTGACCTCTATCACAGAATCGGCAGTCCCAGCATGGTACAATCTGTTCCGAGATTACTCGATCCCCAACAGCAAAATCATTCACTGCACTTCCTTTTTGAACGATTCGAGCAATGAATTCATGAC
>NZ_JBYQFJ010000088.1:0-993 GCF_057836705.1 Virgibacillus carmonensis
CGTGGAAAAGTCACTGTTATTGGCGGTGGAATGGTTGGAACAAACGCTGCGAAAATTGCAGTCGGCCTTGGGGCAGATGTTACCATTATCGACCTGAATCCAACACGTTTGCGTCAACTTGAAGATATCTTCGGTACGAGTGTACAAACATTAATGTCAAATCCATATAATATAGCAGAAGCAGTTAAAGAATCTGATTTGGTAATTGGCTCTGTATTAATTCCTGGTGCAAAAGCGCCTAAGCTTGTAACAGAAGAAATGGTTAAATCCATGCAGCCTGGTTCTGTTGTTGTTGACGTAGCTATTGACCAAGGTGGTAACTTTGAAACAGTTGACCATATTACAACACATGACGATCCAATCTATGAAAAACATGGTGTGCTTCATTATGCAGTTGCAAACATGCCTGGTGCTGTACCACGTACATCAACGATTGCATTAACGAATGTAACCATTCCTTATGCAGCACAAATCGCTACAAAAGGTGCCATTAAAGCAATTAACGAAAACCCGGCAATTAAATCCGGCGTGAACGTACTAAATGGCAAAGTTACATTTGAAGCAGTAGCACATGATCTTGGCTACGACTATGCAACAGTCGAAGAGGCTATTGAACTAGCATTTGCTTAAGATTGCAGACACAATATTTTTAAAAAGTCGCTGATTTATTCTATAAATCTAGCGGCTTTTTTTTTCGTTTTACAATTTTTGATATAAATTTACATGATTTTTTGTTATACTTAAGGGCGGTACTAAAATTTATAGGACTAAAGTATAAAAAATCTAAGGGATCTGCCATTATTTTTGGTGATAGCCAGGATTTTCAAATAGGTATTAAGTAATAAATTGGAACTGGGGTATGTAGGTATGACAGAACAAAGAAGGTCAGACAGACGCAGGAAAAAACCAAGAAAACGTCTTTGGCTAAGGATTAGTTTATTTGTAATTTTAATCCTTGTGTTAGGCGTCGGTGCTTTTGCGTTTTCAGTATAT
>NZ_JBYQFJ010000089.1:0-976 GCF_057836705.1 Virgibacillus carmonensis
CAACAGGGGCAGATGACTATATAACGAAACCTTTTAATCCATTGGAACTGGTAGCCAGAATTAAATCACAGCTTCGCAGGTATATGAGAATGAGTAGCGGCATGGTTCAAAATGAAAGTGAAATTGAAATTGGAGGGATGCTAATAAATGTGTCGACACATGAAGTAACAGTAGAAGGTAAAGAAATAAAGTTAACACCACGAGAATTTTCTATTCTGGAACTTCTTTCTCGGAATCGTGGTATTGTATTTAGTTTGGAAAGAACAGTCTTTTCAATCGGATAACACAGTAATGGTGCATATTCGGAAAGTCCGCGAAAAAATAGAAGAAAACCCAAGAAAACCTATGTTTATTAAAACGGTTTGGGGAGTGGGATATAAAATTGAAAAAGAAAATTAATCCCATGAATTTTATAAAATGGTTTACTGAAAAACTGATAACTAGTATAAGACGAAGTATTCGCATTCAGTTAATTGCTGCATTTATTGTATGCGCGTTATTAGGATTTTTCGTATCGAGAATGGTAGTACCAATTTTTGAAAATATAAATAAGGTGGCTACCATTGATTACAGCTGGGGTATGGAAAGCATTAATTGGCAGGCACAGTTAGCAGCAGAAACAATAGAAAAAGAAAATACAATAGAAGCCATTAAGAAATTTATAAACGAACAAAATGCAGTTTCCGGGCGAGGTCTCAATGCTTTAAAAGTGCTGGTTACGGATAAGACTGGGAAAGTTCTGTACAAAACAGAACAAGCACAGGAAGTTCAAATAAATCTGCATGAGACCATTGGTAATGTGATGTCTTTTGCTATAAACCAACCATCCTATACAAGTGGGGAAGAACAATTAAGTGGTACTCGTAAGGAATTTATTACGTTTTATCCACTCACGATAAATAGCAAGAATTTATATATGTTTGTAAGCGGAATTCCAGAGGGCACTGTAACGTATCAAACGAAAGAAGGTCCGTTT
>NZ_JBYQFJ010000090.1:0-951 GCF_057836705.1 Virgibacillus carmonensis
GCGCTTTTCTTGAATAAGGAGAAGGGCCAAGGATAATTTGGCTGAATAAGACTTAATATTTTCGTAAATAGAATGAAGATTAGTAACCTTTAAGATTGGAGGAAAATAATATGACTAATAGTGAAAACATTGTGCTTATGAAAGCAGACCTAGATCAAATAGATTTAGTTGTCGACCTTTTTGACAAATATAGGGTCTTTTACGAACAACCTTCAAACGTTGAGGAAGAAAAAAAGTTTATTCGTGAAAGAATGAAAAATCAACAATCCGTGATTTTTTTAGCAGTCGAAAAACAAGAAAGCTCTGTAAGACCATTAGGATTTGTTCAGCTTTATCCATCCTTTTCATCAGTAAATCTAGCAAAAGTATGGATTTTAAATGATCTGTATGTTGATCAATCCGCGAGGCGTAGTGGAGTAGCTAAGAGATTAATGCAAAAAGCAAAGGAATACGCCTTAGAAACAGGCGCAAAGGAATTAACACTAGAAACAGCTAGGGACAATCACAAGGCACAACATTTATATGAATTAATTGGTTATGAGAAAGACGTGAAACATTTTTATTATAATTTATTACTCAATTGATACTATCGTTTCAGAAACGACGTACCACTGTTAAATAATCGCGCGCGATTCTGGAGTAAAGGCTCGCGCTTTTTTAATGGATCGGACCATATTGTTGAGGACCTAATTTTATTTTTGAGGGGGAAGTGCTAGTGAAAATACTTAGAATAACTTTGGCGATTGTAGTAGTAGCCTTATCCAGTTATGGTTTGATAACTGGCACAACTGGAATAATATTACCTTATGTTTTGTTGTTAATGGGACTCATGATTCTTGTTATGGGGGTTACTGAATTTCAAAAACGAAAACCAACTGCCTTTACAATGTTTCTTGCAGCTGGATTTAGTCTTTTCGTTGGAATTTATACTTTATAAAGCAATCGGGCACG
>NZ_JBYQFJ010000091.1:0-948 GCF_057836705.1 Virgibacillus carmonensis
GAACCAGAAGAGCTTAACCGTGATGTTTCACTAAGAGAAATGATCGAAGTTGGCGAATCTGTTAAGGAATTAATACCCGGACTTATACCGAATCCTGTGCGAGCTAGTGTTTATATGGATGGGTACACCGATGATGATCATTCTATTGTTGGGGAAGTGCCAGGTATGGAAAATACATTATTAGTAAGCGGTTTCTCAGGGCATGGATTTAAGATGGCACCTATTATCGGTTCAATAGCCGCAGATCTTATCATCGATGGGAAGACTTTACATGAAATCGGGCATCTTGATTCGAGAAGATTTGTTAGGAATTGATAGGGACATAGGGACAGGTCCCTTGTCCCGGAGACTCTATCTATATTTATAAATAGAAAGGGTCGGGGAAGATATCCCGGCCCTTTTTCCTACCACTTACTTTCTAATTTGCCTTGTCAATTGGCACACCGACCATGCTGCCCCATTCTGTCCATGATCCATCATAGTTTCTTACTTTGTTGAAGTTGAGAAGCTCATGCAGGACGAACCAAGTGTGAGCTGATCTTTCGCCAATACGGCAATAGGTGACTACTGGTTTATCTGATGTAATCCCTTTTTTACTGTATAAGCTTTCGAGTTCTTCAGGGGATTTGAAAGTACCATCTTCATTAACAACCTCTTTCCAGGGAACATTGACAGCATGTGGGATATGCCCGCCTCGTTGTGCTGTTTCATTCATGCCTTCTGGTGCAATCACCTCGCCACTGTATTCTTGAGGACTGCGTACATCGACAAGTGGTTGAGCGTTCTTGACAGCTTCCATTACATCAGGCTGCAGTGCTCTCATGGAAGGATCAGCGCTTTTTGCCTCATATTTGGTTGGTGTAACTTCAGGAATGTCGTTCGTATAGTTCCGGTTTTCCTTTTCCCACTTTACACGGCCGCCATCCATAAGGTCTAATTTTTCATGGC
>NZ_JBYQFJ010000092.1:0-940 GCF_057836705.1 Virgibacillus carmonensis
GTTCTTGAGGAAATGATTGACCTGGTCCTTTTGATAGGTAAGTTTGTTGACTAAACTAGTATATTGAGCATTACTTGTCCCTGAATCATTCTGAGTTAAGCTTTGAAAATCATGATTTATTTCAATTAAAACTTGTTCCTCGTGCTTCATGACCTCCTCGTTTGTATTCTCTTTAAACTGCTTCCACCATGTAACTAGACCAAAAATAAAGATCAGCATAAGGATTGGGTCCGGTGAGATAAAAATGATTGGAATCAGAATGATTAGCCCAATTAACCATATTTTTGTTGACAACACACTTACAATCCGCCCGCCATCAAGCGGGGATACAGGAAAAAGATTGAACAAATTAATAAGTGCTCCTAATTGGATCACGAGAGCCCAGTAAGGGTCGTTCGTTATTATGTAAAGAGCAATTGCTGGTAATATAGAAATTAAGCCCGCCAAAGGACCGCCGTAAGCTACAAAAAATTCGGTCTTTGCATTTTTAATTTTTTTCGGGTCAATTCCAATTGCTGCCCCTAAAAACGGAATGAAAATTGCTGGACTGGTCGGGATCCTTTTCATTTTGGCAGCAACAAGGTGCCCCATTTCGTGAACAAAAATTAAATACACAAGCGCAATCGCAAATTTCCATCCATAAAATACTGCATAAGCCCAAAGCGATATGAACATCGAGGCTAAAGTAGCAAACTTGCCCACCTTTAAAAGGACTAGCAGCCACTTGGCCTTTGTAAGCAGGAAGACCCCAATTACAGCAAGCCATCCCCATAAACCTTTATTTGATTTCTCTTCAGCAGTAGTTGCCATCAAAGACTCCCCAATCAACTTTTCCTTCATTTTAACACAAGTTGCGGGACTTGGGGACAGGTTCCTCGTCCCACCAAAGGGCGGGACAAGGAACCTGTCCCTACTGTCCCATTGTTATCTTGAGCTGGTT
>NZ_JBYQFJ010000093.1:0-939 GCF_057836705.1 Virgibacillus carmonensis
AATTCTCTCTCTTTCAATATACATTATTGACAGGACATAGTAAATAAAAATGAGAGGCTTGAAAAAATAAAAGTTCAAGTCTCGGGCATCGTATTGACTTTTTTAGTCCGTAACTAAACTATTTAATGAATCAACGATAGCCATTAGACTTACAATCCATTTATTTGTAAATTATTGGTAGCTTAACTTGATGCCATTGGGCTCGTCACTCGCCCGCGGAAAGCGCAGTATATTCAAGATGCGATGATAGATCCACCTATTTTGTATTATGTTTTAACTTTTTCAGTGGCCTCCATTTTGGGTTCTGGTTATTTTAAGATTCTATGAATATAGTAGCACAGGTATTATTAATTTCAATGATCTTTCATCCTCATTTGCTTTACACCCGGTAAGCGGTTTCATATAATGGTAATATGATTGAACGTGCAGGAGGGTTTATTATGGCGCGAACAGAAGAAGGTACATTGCTTTGGGAACCTAGCGAAAAGCGAAAACAAAATTCAAATATCTATGATTATATGAATTGGTTAAAAAAACATAAAGACTTACACTTTGATAATTATCATTCTCTCTGGAAATGGTCCGTTGATGAATTAGAACTCTTTTGGGCATCGTTATGGGATTATTTCCAAATACAATCCAAGGAAGATTATCAGACTGTTTTAACAAGCCATGAGATGCCTGGCGCAAACTGGTTTACGGGTTCGAAGATCAACTATACAGAACATATTTTTCAAAACCGTGATCGTCATAAACCAGCCATTATTCACACATCTGAATTAAGAGACCAAACAGAAATATCCTGGGATCAGTTATATCAGGATACGGCGGCATTACAATTAACGCTCAAATACCTGGGTGTAGAAAAAGGTGACCGAATTGTTGCCTATGTAGCAAATATCTATGAGTCCGTTGTAGCATTCCTGGCAACTGCAAGCC
>NZ_JBYQFJ010000094.1:0-937 GCF_057836705.1 Virgibacillus carmonensis
CTTCGCTTTCGCCTTTCCGACTAGCCTTGGAAGCCGTTGCGTTCCCCCTGCCCCGGGAAACAATCCTAGCGTAATTTCCGGAAGGCCGATCTGGATTTGTTCTTCTGCTATCCGCAGGTCACAGGACATGGCGAGCTCACAGCCCCCTCCCAATGCTGAACCATTTAATGCAGCAATCGTAGGAACTGCCAGCCTTTCTAATTTATTCAACGGATGCTGTAAACCAAGTGACTTTTCTTTTGCATAATCAACACCTTTACCAGTCCAATCTGGAAATTCCTTAATATTTCCGCCCGCTACAAACATCTTCTCTCCACCACCGGTCAGGATGACTACTGAAATTGACTCATCTGCTTCAATTTCCCCAATCACTTCTGCCAACTGAAGGATCACATCCCCACTCAGAACATTTACTGGTGGATTATCGATGACAATGGTAGCGATTTTCCTTTGTTTAAACCATGTTACGACCGGTTGTTTCTTCATGTCCAACACCACCCTTTTCGCCATACGTTTTTCTTAACAAAAACTTTTGCACTTTGCCGGATGGCGTTCTTGGCAATTCATCAACAAAGACAACCTTACGCGGCTTTTTATAACTTGCCAGCCGCTCCTTACAATAATCAATCACCTCTGATTCCGTTAGATTGAACCCCTCCTTTTTTACAATAATGGCGCAGAACGCCTCGATATATTTGGCGTCAGGAATGCCAATGATCGACGCATCAACAATCTTTTCCTGTCGCATTAACACATCCTCAATTTCTGCTGCGTAAATGTTCTCACCGCCGCTGCGAATCATATCTTTCTTGCGGCCGGCAATTGTCAAATAGCCATCTTCATCAAAGTTTCCAAGATCACCGGTATAGCACCAGCCATCAATAAAAGTCTCGGCTGTTGCTTCAGGTTTTTGCCAGTATTCACTGGAAACAACAGG
>NZ_JBYQFJ010000095.1:0-930 GCF_057836705.1 Virgibacillus carmonensis
GTTACATAATCATTGGTATACTGGCAGTAATATTAATCGTTTTAATAGCTTTAATGCTTAGAAAAAGAAGTAGGAAAAGATAACTAGAAATGAATACAAACAAATCTAAAGACCAATTCTATTTAGGATTGGTCCTTAGATTTGTATCAAATAATTTTTAACTCTTTCCTCACTCTTAACAAACCCCAATGAATCTCCCACTACCCTAAAAAACCAAATTGCCAAAATAACATCGAAAACCCCCTTATGATAAAATAAAAGATATACAGTAAGATTGAATACTTAAACAAATATAAAAATAAATCATAGCGAAAGGAAGAATAAGCTTGAAACGAAGGGTTGTTGTAACCGGAACGGGTGCTTGTTCACCATTGGGAAATGATGTGGAAACCCTTTGGGATAGCATAAAGAAGGGAAAATCCGGCATTAAGCGGCTGGAATCCGAGGAATATAAGGACATCAATACGAAAATTGCAGGTTCTATTGAAGATTTTCCTGGTGAAAAGTACCTTGCATCGAAGGAAATGAAAAAGTATGATTTGTTCACGCAATATGGGTATGCTGCTGCAATGCAAGCGCTGGAACAGTCAAAGATTGATTTGGATGCGGTGGATAAGGATCGTGTTGGGGTTTATATCGGCTCCGGGGCTGGGGGTCTGCATACGCTATTAGAAAATCACCAAATAATGTTGGAAAAGGGAGCGAAGCGGGTGTCCCCGTTCTTAATTCCAATGTCGATAAATAATATGGTTTCAGGATTAATTGCGATTAAAACAGGCTTTCGTGGGCCAAGTTTTGCGGCGGTTTCTGCGTGTGCAACGAGCAATCATGCGATTGGAGAAGCCTATTTAAATATTGCCCATGGCTACTCTGACGCTATTTTAGCCGGCGGAGCAGAGGCGCCCATTACACCGCTTTATTTTGCTGGCT
>NZ_JBYQFJ010000096.1:0-925 GCF_057836705.1 Virgibacillus carmonensis
GGCTTGGAATCCATACTTCAATATCGTATTTCTTAGCAGCGGTAAAGCCTAAGTCACCAGTACACATGCTCATGACACGATATGGCAATTTCAATAATTGCAGAACTTTTTCAGCATTTCCTGTTAATTCTTCTAATACCTCATAAGAATTTTCCGGCTTAACAAAATGCACAAGCTCTACTTTATTAAATTGATGCTGCCGGATTAATCCACGAGTATCACGGCCAGCAGAACCTGCTTCAGAACGGAAAGATGCACTGAATGCTACATATTTCTTTGGTAAATCGTCATTTCGTAAAATGTCATCACGATGATAATTTGTAACCGGTACCTCTGCGGTCGGAACAAGGAAGTAATCCCAATCGGCAATTTTAAATGCATCCTCTTCAAACTTTGGAAGTTGACCTGTTCCTGTCATGCTTGTGCGGTTAACCATATACGGCGGAAGCATTTCCTCATAGCCATGATCATCCGCGTGCAAATCCATCATAAAGTTCAATAGCGCGCGTTCTAACCGTGCCCCAAGACCTTTATAAAAGACAAATCTGCTGCCAGTAACTTTTGCGGCACGTTCAAAATCTAAAATATCCAAGTTGGTCGCGATATCCCAGTGCGGTTGTGCTTCGTACGTAAAGCTTGGAACATCACCCCATGTACGTGCCAGCACATTATCATCCTCATCCTCGCCGATTGGTACACTCTCGTGTGGAAGATTTGGAATAGACAACAGCATTACTTCCAGCTTTTCTTCAATTTCCTTCAGCTCTGTATCGAGACTTTTAATTTGATCGCCAACCTCACGCATTTCTTTTATCGCAGGTTCAGCATCTTTTTTCTCTTTTTTCAAAACAGAGATTTGTTTAGATGCCGCGTTTCGTTTTGCCTTTAATGTTTCTGTTTCAGCGATTAACTCGCGGCGGCGAGT
>NZ_JBYQFJ010000097.1:0-917 GCF_057836705.1 Virgibacillus carmonensis
CACGCTGTTTCTTTCGTTTATATGTAATGATTTCAATAGTCGGTTCTTCAACTGTGGAGTCAGCTGAAGCCTCAGCTTCGTTGAAAAGGGAGAGTTGATCTGGATTGGTTTTCTCACTGGATGAACCGAATTGACGTTGCTGGCTTAGACGAAACTGCTCCTCATACCATTTTATTTTTGCCTCCAGCTCTTCCTTTTCCATCTCAAGCTTTTCGTTGCGCTCTATGTAAAATTCAATTGTGTCGTTTGATGTTTGCTCCGTATTCTTCATAAAATAATTATACGAAAAAGAACCCGCCCTGACTAGTCGGATTCCATATTTTAATAGATTTTTTATCTAAAGTATGGTGCGCGCCTTCACTTCCCGATGTGCTTGTCTTTGTTCAATGGGTAAGCCATCCAACAGCCAACGAAGTTGGCGTTGACTTATATGCAGTGGTGTGGCCTCCTTTTCAGAAGGCCAATGGAATGTCCCGCGTTCTAACCTTCGGTAATGAAGCCAAAAACCATTGTGCTCCCACTGAAGAATTTTTAACTTATCACGTTTTCGATTGCAGAAGACGAACAAGCAAGGAGAAAAGGGATCAAGTTCAAAGCATTCTTTCACAATGACCGCTAGTCCATCAATCGATTTGCGAAGATCTGTATTGCCACGGGCTATATAAACACGTTCAAACTGAGAATTTGTTAGCATTGATTTTGTAGGATTTGTACGACATCGGATAACAGTCCCATATTGGCACCGGGGCGTACTTCAACAGAAATGGTACCGAAGTGAATAAACACGGGTTCTTGACTAGAAATCTGTGCTGGCTCATCTTTCATGTCGACTGTCAGCCACTGCGTATCAGATGTTTCCTGATCAGGAGATTTTATCTCACGCTCGAATTTCTGAACCCAGTAATACATTTGAGGTT
>NZ_JBYQFJ010000098.1:0-896 GCF_057836705.1 Virgibacillus carmonensis
TAGCCCATGTTTTTCTGCTTCAGCCATAGCACCATGTACTAAGGAGTTACCGAAGCTCGTAATTGGTACACTTGCACCTGCACCCGCAAAATCAATCAATGGTTCGTAAAGGCCAAAGCCATCGAGAATAGCTCCAACAACTACTAGGATACTTAACGTATGACCTGGGGTTAGCTTAAACACATCAAACATTATTTGACCAATAACACATATTATCCCGCCTATTACAAACGCCCAGAAAAAAATCATGACATATCACTTCCTGTTTCAATGGAGACTGCGTGAGCAATGCAAGGAATTGGATCCTTTTGCTGAACGCTTAATGTAGAATGTAAAGCACCTGTCGCAATTACCAGGATTCGATTGATAAGTCCTTGTTTCATTTGGTTTAAAAAATGCCCATATGTGACTACTGATGAGCATGCAGCACCACTTCCTCCTGCTAAAACAGGCTGTCCCTCACGGTAAATGGTAAGTCCGCAATCCACGTATTGGTCTTCGGATATGGGGATTCCTTCTTTTTTTAGCAAATCCAGGGACACGTGCCTTCCAATATGACCTAAATCACCAGTGATAATTAAATCATAATAGGAGGGTTCCACATTTCGTTCTCTCAGATGGGTTTCTAGTGTATCTACAGCAGCAGGAGCCATTGCACCACCCATATTAAAAGGATCTGACATACCCATGTCGACCACTTTGCCGATAGTAGCTGATGTGATAACAGGTCCTTTACCTTCCTTTGCTACTAATGCGCAGCCTGCACCTGTTACTGTCCATTGTGCTGTCGGGGGTTTTTGCCCACCATACTCAGTAGGATAACGAAACTGCTTTTCTACCGCTGCATTATGGCTTGCACTTCCACTTAAAATGTAGTCGGCACCGTTCCCATTAAT
>NZ_JBYQFJ010000099.1:0-888 GCF_057836705.1 Virgibacillus carmonensis
TGATTGAGAACGTAACGGATGGTGAGATGATTGTTTTATTTTGGGCAAATGAACTATTTGATCCGGATAACCCGGATACCATACCATTGAAGGTCCAGCTGGACGAAACTGATGAAAAGAAAGGATGATAATTGTGTCAAAAGACAAGACATATACACTTCAGGAAGACGATACTTGCCTTGTAGCCTATCCAAAGTCAGGAAACAATTTCCTGCTATTTCTCGTCGCCATGTTATTATACCGAAAAAAAATGGACTGGGCCACAAAGGGTGAAATGATTCAAAATGTGTCGAGTGAACCAATCAAAAATTTGCCAACCCCGCATCTTGTATGGAGTCATAAAAGGTATGACCCATCTTATCCTAAAGTTATTTACCTTGTAAGGGATCCCCGGGATGTTGTCGTTTCCTATTATCACCATTTCCAAAAGTATTATGGTGAAAGCCGTGACTTTGATAAATTTTTTGAAGCGTTTATGGATGGGAAAATTGGCCCCGGATTATGGGACACGAATATAGAAAGCTGGCTTGACAATCAGAAAAAAGTTAAAAATGGTTTTCTGCTTGTTAAATATGAGAATCTTCTTCAAGACACTGCGAAAGAAGCGCACAGGATTATTAACTTCTTAAACTTAGACAGGACAGAAAAAGAAATCAACGAAGCGGTAAATTGGGCCTCTTTCGATAATATGAAAGCATTGGAAAAGAAACAGCAATCCCATATAAATGGTAGTTCATCGTTTGTCAATAAAACCATGCCTTTTGTAAGGGAAGGCAAAGCGAATAAATGGAAATCTGTTTTGAGCAATGCGCAGCAGCAGCAAATTATTCAAACATTTAATAAGACTTTAACAAGGTTAGGGTATAAATAAAGCACTCATTTTAAAAG
>NZ_JBYQFJ010000100.1:0-880 GCF_057836705.1 Virgibacillus carmonensis
GATTACTCGGATCAAAAACCACGATTGTGTGGAAGTTGCCATCCCCAACATGTCCGAGGATCCCGCCTTCTAATCCGCTTTGTTCAATAAGTTCGCGTGCATAGACAACCAGTTCTGGAAGGTGAGAGATTGGTACGCAGACATCTGCACCAGTATCTTTCATCCCTTTTACATGGCTGTACGCATATGATAGCTCATGACGTGCTTTCCACAATTCTTTTTGATCTCTCGAGTCACTTGCTGCCTTCCAGTCTTGACAGCCTAGGTCGTACATTAAGTCTTTTGCAAGTTTTATTTCTTCTTCAACAGCAGAATTCAAGCCAGCAAATTCAAAAAACAGAGAGTGCTTCACAGGGTAATCGTATCCGCCATACATGTTTACTTGTGAAACACTTTGCGCATCAACTAATTCCATGCGCATTACTGGTATTCCACTTAATAAAACAGCCTGGGCCGCCTTGGCACAGTTTTCAGGAGAATCAAAGGTGCATCGCGCTGCCATTGTATATTCAGGGATTCCGTGAAGGCGCAATGTTACTTTTGTTATAATTCCGAGCGTACCTTCCGAACCGGCGAATAAACTTGTTAAATTATACCCGGAGGAAGATTTCTTGGCGTGTGATCCGGTGTGGATAACGGTGCCATCAGCTAAAACTACTTCTAAATCCAGTAGCTGGTCGCGCATGGAACCATAACGCACAGCTGTAGTACCACTTGCGTTTGTCGCAACCATACCTCCAATCGTAGCATCGGCGCCAGGATCAATTGGAAACATTAACCCATGACGATTTACAAGTTTATTTAATTGTAAACGGGTAAGTCCCGGCTGAACGGTAATTGTCAGATCATCCGGTGAGAAGTCTACTACATCGTTCATATT
>NZ_JBYQFJ010000101.1:0-866 GCF_057836705.1 Virgibacillus carmonensis
AAGAAAATGTCGGATCCTTTATTAAAAATGGAAGGTGCAACACGTAACATTGCAAAAGGGAATCTGGATATACGTTTAAACATTACCTCTAATGATGAATTAGGGTCATTGGCGAGAGCAATCAATGATTTAGCATTTGAAACAAATCGATACCGCACAAATCGAAAAGAATTCCTTGCAAACATTTCCCATGAATTACGCACACCCATATCGTATCTGAAAGGCTATTCACAAGTATTAAAAAAGGGGCTCTACAAGACGGAACAGGAACGAATACAATACCTAGAGATAATCGAAGGCGAATCGGAACGAATGGTAAGGTTAATCAATGATCTGTTTGATTTGTCAAAAATGGAGGAAGGAAAAACAGATCTTCAATTGTCCGCCACCGATCTAATCGAAGTATTGGAAACTTCATTTTCTAAAGTCAAATTAGACCTTCAAAAAAAGGACATAACCTTAAAAAGACAAATTGACAAGGATATACCATATATTGAGGCTGACGGAATACGCTTAGAGCAAATCTTCACCAATTTGTTAACCAATGCAGTCCGGTATACGGAGAAAGGATTTATAAACGTCCAATTATGGAATGATAAGAATAGTGTTCATGTCATTATTGAGGATACTGGAATTGGGATTCCTGAAAACGATCTGCCACTAATTTTCGAACGATTCCACCGAGTTGAGAAATCACGCTCAAGGGATATGGGCGGAACAGGATTAGGATTGGCAATTGTAAAGAATCTAGTCGAACTTCAAAATGGAACAATAGCAGTAGATAGCCAACTTGGAAAAGGAACGATATTTCGGCTTAGCTTCCCAATAGCCAGGTAAGGGGGCAATATGAAAAAATTTGAATGGTT
>NZ_JBYQFJ010000102.1:0-856 GCF_057836705.1 Virgibacillus carmonensis
TGGCGCTGCATTTGCTGGATTTATTTTTGCTTATGTGTCTTCAACTAAGCAGATAGTTATAAGTAGAATTCCCCAATAGGGCGCTTTTACAGAAGAAAGAAGCGCCCTTTCTGTATTGAGCGACAAGATATTTTTTGAATATTTCTGAAATGAACCTTTTCGAGGGGTTGTGCAAAAACACCCTTATTCTTTTTTTGTAATTAAAAAGAACCCCCCAACAAAAGATTGAGGGTTCTAAATTGGGTTCTAACCTCTGTCAGAATTAGGAGTTGCTTTTGATTAAAAGCATACCATAATTTCTATGATATTCATTAGCAATATAGAACAGGATATGGAAAACGTGTTCCCGCATTTTACCTTGAATTAACAGACGACAAGCCTATGCATAAGGATATGGTCTTTACACATACTTTATTAAACAAGGGAATCTGGGTTTTTCTCTTAGCTTGGACTATATACTGTCTGATCAGATTCCCTGTTACAAAATTTATAGGAAATTTGGTTGAGAGTAGCATAAATCTACTCCTCTTTCACATTAGGCTGATAACATGCATATAAATAAAGAAGTCAAGAACACCTGTTTATAATTTGTTGCTTGTTTTTTTGAATATTGATTGGCCTTTCATGACCTATTTCCAGACAGAGTCTTCTCTCATAATGGGGGCTCTTTTTTTATGGCAAAATTGATGCAAAAATAAATGTGCTACAACATTGCATTATAAAAAATCCATATTCGGAGATTAGGGATATGAATTTTTAACTTACCGAACTCCATAGCAGGAAGAAACAGATTATAAGATCTGGTGGCTCATACTTATTATATGTACGCTACAACAGAATTTCTCTAGTCATTAAT
>NZ_JBYQFJ010000103.1:0-838 GCF_057836705.1 Virgibacillus carmonensis
GTGTTTGAAAATTGCCCACCTAGGGAACAGGAAATCTATTACATAAAAAGTAAGTTAAAGGAAGTGAAAAGCAGTGTTAAAACGTGTGATCATCCTGTCAATCATCATTAGTATCACGGTGCTTGCAGCATGCAGTGAAGCTACGAACTCCACCAATGAGGGTCAAAAGCAGGATGACAATTCCGCCAAAGATCATACATCGGAAGACAGTAATAAGGGAGAGGACAAGCAGGACAAGAAGGAGAAGGAGGAGAAAAAAGAGAAACCTGCAGAACCAACGTATAAACCAATTGAACCACCTAAAGATACGAAACCACTGAAGGAAAAGTATTCACCGGAAGTAAAAAAGAACATGCCTGCTGCTGAAGCACATGGGGCCGATCCCACAAGAACAGTGCCGCTCGGCGAGACACTATTGAAAGGAAAAAAGGATCTGACCGACGGACCCTTGAAAAATAATAGATTAGTAGCTTTCTATGGAACACCGAAGTCTGAAAATATGGGGATTCTCGGAGAATATCCTCCTGAAGTAATGATGGAAAAGCTGAAGGAGCAGGCTGCAGCATATTCTAAACTCGATCCCGAACGCCCTGCCGTACCGACGATTGAGTTAATCGCAACGGTAGCACAGCGTAAGCCAGGACCTGAAGGCTTATATATTTCCGGGCCGTCGAAAGAGGTAATCGACCAATATGCACAACTTGCAAAAGAAAATAATGCATTATTGCTCCTGGACATCCAACTCGGACAGGCCACTGTGATGGAAGGCTTGAAGAAAGTCGAACCTTATTTGAAATTGCCATATGTACATTTGGCCATTGATACCGAATACAGTGTC
>NZ_JBYQFJ010000104.1:0-838 GCF_057836705.1 Virgibacillus carmonensis
TTGGTTGACAGATTACCCATAGGGGTATATTGTAGAGGTTGTAAACAAGGACAAACGATTGGAGGGTTTGCTATTGAAGTATGATGAAAAAGTACAAAACAGGGTGAAACGTATAGAGGGTCAGGTTAGGGGTTTGTTGAAGATGATGGAGGAAGATAAAGAATGCAAAGATGTAGTTTCCCAAATGACTGCTGTACGAAATGCGGTGGACCGGACAGCTGCTTTAATTGTCAGCACAAATCTGGAACAATGTATTCGTGAAGAAGAGGAAAATGGGAAAAGCTCTGAAGACCTAATAAAAGAAGCAGTTAATCTGCTTGTTAAAAGCAGATAAGGGTGAGTTGTGATTTTCACCTTTTTTTAATAAAATAAATACCCATACGTGTGTATGTATATAATGAAAAGGAAGGGAATGTAAATGTCCGAAAATAAGAAAACAACCATTGTGTTATTTAGTGGTGATTATGACAAAGCAATGGCAGCCTATATTATCGCAAATGGTGCTGCAGCATATGACCATGAGGTAACCATTTTCCATACATTTTGGGGACTAAATGCATTACGTAAAGATGCACAAATTCCAGTTAAAAAAGGATTTAAGGAAAAGCTGTTTGGCAAAATGATGCCGAGAGGTTCTGATAAAATGGGACTTTCCAAGATGAACTATTTTGGAATGGGTCAAAAAATGATAAAGAGTGTTATGAAAAAGCACCGTGCTGTACCTCTTCCACAGTTAGTTGAAATGGCGCAGGAGCAGGGGGTAAAATTAATTGCATGTACGATGACAATGGATCTGCTGGGGTTGCAAAAAGAGGAATTACTCGATCAGATAGAATAT
>NZ_JBYQFJ010000105.1:0-837 GCF_057836705.1 Virgibacillus carmonensis
GTCCTCACGATACAGTCTTTTTAATAAATCCAAATCTTTCTGTGAAGAACTGCACGGATAAAAAGGCAATGTTCCAAACATCATCCATATATCTTTGTGCTGATGATCAAGCAGCCGGTTAATCGCAATACGGGTATCATCCAATTCCAGCGTCTCCAATGTACTGGCAAAATCAACTGGGTACATTGGATGAATTTCGTGCCGTGCACAGCCCATTTCCCTTATTTGGTCATGAATATGCTCTAGATATGGGAAAGTACGTTTATTCAGCATCGTTTCCGCTGAAACCATTACACCATCCTTGGCAAGCCGCTGGGAATTTTCTATCAGACGGTCGAAAAACTTTTTGCGGTTTTCCTTGGAAGGCTTCCGCTCCATATTGGCAAAACCGACTTCCGCAAATTCTTCAGCCGTTCCCCAATTATGGGAAATATGTAGTACATCTAAAAATGGAATGATTGCTTCATATCTGTCATAGGGCAAAGTCAAATTTGAATTTATCTGTGTTTTAACACCGCGGCTGTGTGCATACTCCAGTAGTGGCAGCACATGATTGCGAATCGACTTTTTATTCATCATTGGCTCTCCGCCGGTAATGCTCATCGTGCGAAGATGCGGTATTTCATCCAGCCGCTTCAAAATAAGATCCATCGGCAATGAATCGGGATCCCGGGATTGCAGGCTATAACCAACGGCACAATGAGCACAACGCATATTACACAAATTCGTGGTCGTAAATTCAACATTCGATAATGTCATTGCCCCATGTTCTTCAACATCCATATATGCTTCCCACGGATCATTGGCTGGCGACATGGTTCGTATGCTTGTTCTTGT
>NZ_JBYQFJ010000106.1:0-827 GCF_057836705.1 Virgibacillus carmonensis
GATAAGAATGAAGCAAGTTGATTATGCAATTGTTTTTTACGAACAAATTTTGGTTGAAGGTGAACAAGAAAAAGCAAGGCTATTTACAATTGAAAACTGGAAAAATATCAATGACGAGTGGCTATTGATGAGAGAAGTAGAAGAACAAATTTAGCAGCTTAAGGAGCATTTGAATGTTTATTTCATACGCCGATCGAATTAAACAGGTTTATCCGGAACTGATGATTAATGATATTCAGCTAAATGAAATTGGTCAAAATAATGACGTGTTAATTGTGGATCATGCAATTGTGTTTCATTTCCCAAAATATACCCAAGGTGTTGAGCAACTACGAGAAGAGACTGTTATATTGGAGCATATAAATAAGTATGTAACTCTACCGATTCCTGTTCCAATTTATCAATCATTTGATGTCTTCGAAGTTAGCAAAGTATTTACTGGGTATAAACTAATTCCAGGCACACCATTGTGGAGAAATGACTTTGAGAAAATCACAGATGATCAACAAGTTGAAAAAATTGCAGCCCAACTAGTTGAATTTTTAATTGAGCTCCATGGTATTTCTATAGAAGAGGTAAAAAAGATTTTACCAAAACAAACCTTTAATTTGCAATTGAAATTTGTGGATTTGTATAAAAAAATACAAGGAAAACTCTATCCATATATGAGGGAAGAAGCTAGGAAAGACGTTACCGCTTTGTTTGGGGACTTCTTTTCACAGGTTAATGATTTTACCTTTAAGCCATTATTAATTCATGGGGATTTTGGTGCATCCAACATTTTGTATGATTCTTGTAAACGGGAAATTACCGGTATTATAGATTTT
>NZ_JBYQFJ010000107.1:0-827 GCF_057836705.1 Virgibacillus carmonensis
TTTCTTTTAATTTATCATCTGTGAAAAGATCCAGACCTGTATGACTCCCCGCCACACGAATACCTTTTTCATTCAAAGTGCGCTTGACCACACTTGCTGGTGTTCCAAAAAAACCTGCAAACTGAACAGCATCATAGCCCATGTCAGCAACTTTTCGGACCGTTCCCAAAAAGTCCTTCTCAGCCGCCTCCCGGACAGAATACAATTGCAAACCTATGTTTTGGATAAGCTATTCTCCTCTCGATAGATTTCTAAAACTGTTACTTAAGAAAATCTGGGCTTTTTGACAAGAACTAATACCCTTGAAAGCCTTAGATTCTTTTATATCGATAAAGATTTATACTCCCTGTTAAAGTTCAAAAACGACACGGCGTCCCTCAAGATCAGACAGCGCTGCACCATCATTTATTTTGGTTAATTGAATCACATCTTCCCTGGTAATGGTCGGCATTACACCTTCACTGATTTGTGCTACCCATTGCTCCATTGGCGTGGACACATCAGGTAAATCACTCTCCATATTTATCCATTCACCGTTACCATGATGCATGCTTGTCATTTGAATCGAACCGTTCCTGCAGAGTAAGGTTCCCTCTGTTCCATATAACTCCAGTTGAAACGGGCTCCCATGTGATAAAAAACTAGTCTCTATGATTCCAAGTGCACCAGATTGATAGTCAACCAGAACAGCGCCACTTTCATCAACCTCATTTGGATTGCTTCTTTTCAACCGGGCACTGACAGCCTGCGCTTTTCCGGCAAGCCGATTGGTTAGATAAATCGGATGTGCACCAAGATCAATCAGCGCTCCGCCACCTGTTTGCTGT
>NZ_JBYQFJ010000108.1:0-816 GCF_057836705.1 Virgibacillus carmonensis
ACGTTGGAACAGGCGACCAGAATAACCAGTATTTCCATGAAATCTTCGGTCCAACAAATAAATGGACCTCGATGACGAATGGTGAACCATTAAAAGCAGATCAAACCTACCATTTGCGCGTTCGATTTATTGATGATTCCGCAACGATCTACATTGATGATGAGAAAGTGGGATCCTGGACGCAGGCTGGTGGTGTAGATAAAGCTGGTTTACTAGGCCTAGAGAAGAGCCGTGGCGCAGCTAATATTACGATCTCAAATGTGAGCATCCAGGAATACACGCCACCAGAACCACCAAATACGGAACCGGTAGAACAGACGTTAAGCTCGGATTATATGGATGTCACGATTGATGAAGTATTCCCTCGGGTCATCAAATACAATGTAGACGACCACGTTATGAACGGGCAAGCATCCCCGGTTTACGGATTAAAAGTAAATAATATGCTTTATTACCCTGAAGTAAGTTTTGAAAAGGTTAGTGATAGTGAAGCAGTTTATACGCTAACAGTTAAAGATGAATTTGAAGGTCTTGATGCTACATTCACCCTTTCGCTAAAAGTAGACAATAATAAGGTTATTTACAGCTTTGACGAAATTAGCAATAAAGGGAATGCAGCGATTGAAACGATTGAATTTGCCGATATGAATTTTATCTCGGTAAATGCTACAGAAACGAATGCTAAAGCGAAATTAACCAATCTCAGCAGTGATGTTACCAAACCTGGTGACGTAACGGTGAAGGTTGACGAGGAAATGGAGAAAATGGGTACATCAAAGGGCTATTATACTGCATTTTTGTCTACGGACGAATTAA
>NZ_JBYQFJ010000109.1:0-815 GCF_057836705.1 Virgibacillus carmonensis
CTTTGTCTGATGCATTTCTTCTAAAGAACGTTCTGTAGAAATCCTCTGTAACCGCACTTGATGTTACAAGAAGTTGTGAAGAAACTGTACTCATAATCGCAGCCAGAATCGCGGCCAGAATGAAGCCAGTTATATATGGATTGAATAGTACTTCTGCGAAAACGATAAGAACGGTTTCCGGATCGCCAAGCATATCCGGTTTATCTGAGAAGTATGAAACCCCAATTAGACCAACTAGCATCGCGCCAATAATGGATATGATCATCCAACCAATTCCAATACGGCGGGCAGTTTTCAATTCTTTCACAGAGCTGATTGCCATAAAACGGACGATAATATGAGGCTGTCCAAAATATCCGAGGCCCCATGCCAAGAATGAGATAATACCAAGGACAGATGTACCTTTGAAGAAATCCAGTAATGATGGATCAATTTGACGAATATCATCGAGCATTGTTTCTGTTCCACCAACGTTTGTTAAGGCAACGATTGGAACCAATATCAATGCGACAAACATGATAACACCTTGTACAAAGTCAGTCATACTTACGGCAAGAAAACCGCCGAAAAGTGTATATGCAACGATAACCGCTACAGTAAGGAATAGACCGATATGATAATCCAGGCCAAATGCACTTTCAAATAATTTACCGCCTGATACCATACCCGCACATGCATACAAGGCAAAAAAGATAAGAATAAAAATTCCGGAAACAAGTCTTAACACATTAGATGAATCAAAAAAACGATTTTCTAAATAATCCGGGATCGTTATGGAATCCTGGGCAACCTCCGTGTACGTTCTCAGTCTAGGT
>NZ_JBYQFJ010000110.1:0-814 GCF_057836705.1 Virgibacillus carmonensis
ACCAGAGAACTTTGATGTACAAGATGATGAAATCAGGAAGCGGATTAAGGAAATAACACCAGCGGTAGGACTGGATGATGCATTGCTTTCCCGTTCGCCCTTTGATTTAAGCGGAGGACAAATGCGCCGAGTTGCGATTGCTGGGGTCCTTGCCATTAAGCCGGATGTACTTGTCCTAGATGAACCAACCGCTGGCTTAGACCCGCGTGGTCAAAAGGAAATCATGGAAATGTTTCACGCTTTGCATCGTGAACAAAATCTAACCACTATTCTTGTAACACATAGTATGGAAGATGCCGTGAAATATGCAGATCATGTGATTATTTTGAACAAAGGCAAGAAATACCTGGAGGGTAAGCCGGAGGAGGTATTAACCAGACAGGAGGCATTGAAAAAGGTGCAGCTGGATGTGCCTGAAGCGGTTCAATTTCTTGGGTTATTTGAGAAAAGGTTTGGCGTTCACATCCCCTTTCACAGGCAATCAACAAAGGAAATTGCCCGGGAGATTCAGCAGGTGTTAAAGGGGGGGTCTTCATATGAATAATGCATTAATCATCGGCCAATATGTCCCCGGTAATTCATTGGTGCACAAACTGGATCCGCGTTCAAAAATAACTGTTATTTTCTTCTTTGTGTTTATTGTATTTTTTGCCAATACCGTTATAAGCTATGGAATTCTAACCGTGTTTGCTTTGGTGTGCATGTTTATAGCCCGGGTTCCGATTCGCTACATTATAAAAGGATTGACTCCTGTCTGGTTTTTAATTATCTTTACGTTTTTCTTACACCTTTTTGTAACGAAAGAGGGTACGGT
>NZ_JBYQFJ010000111.1:0-811 GCF_057836705.1 Virgibacillus carmonensis
TTCGCTTCAATCTTGGTCCCGTCAATAAAAATCGCTTCTTCATCAATTTGTTTTTTTTTATCTTTGATACGCAACAACTTTATATTCAAGTCTTGTTTTATTGACTTTACTGCCTTGTTCTCCAAAATAGAAGGTTAAAAGCTTTTTTGCTTCTTCAACGGTATTGAAAATAAATTCTGTATCTATTATTTCGTATTTAAATCCTCGCTCTACCCATTGGGACACAGAGCTTGAGATGTTATGTGGTGAGTAGGTACAAAATTCATCGTCACCGTAATTATCTATTATGATAATACGTCCATCTTTTTTGACAACCCTTTCAACTTCGCTTAATCCCTCATCAATATCAGTAATACCATCGAAAAAGAATGCCCAAGTGGAATACATCGCATCAAAAGTATTTGAATGAAATGGCATTGACTGAGCAACACCATTAGACCAAATCAAATCTTTACTTAAGTCAATCATCTTTTCATCTGGTTCCATAGGAATAACAAGACGATTTTCACGCATCAACTTTTCCGCTGTATACCCATTTCCTGCCCCAACGTCTAAAACGGTACCATTAGGTAAAAACGAATTTAAGTATTTAATGACTTTGCCGTCTTTATCCATACATCTTCTTTCAATTTCAAACAAAGCAGGTTTAAGTCCACCATAAAAAGGAATTATTTTTGAAGATTTATCATTTTTCATTGTTAACCTCCTAATAGTTACCCTTCAAATGAGAAGTGAGTGCTGTTCTTTATTCTAGAATAGCACCCTCGTATATTATTATTAACCAGAATTTTTCTGGCTTTAAAACTTTATA
>NZ_JBYQFJ010000112.1:0-810 GCF_057836705.1 Virgibacillus carmonensis
TGTCTCGCTATACCTGAATTATTTATTACTAGTCCTTTGCATCGTTATTACAATATGTATATCGAATTGTAATGAATTGGTGCATCATTGTCAAGTCTGTTTCCTTCTTATCCTATTATGTTCATGTTAAAATTATTTAATACTAGAGAAGCATAATAAGGGTGAATACACATGTTAAAAGGAATTATTCAATTCTCCCATTATTTAATGGAAGAAGCCGTAAATAAAGGCGACACAGTAATCGACGCCACATGCGGAAATGGTCATGATACTGTTTTTTTAAGTGAAATTGTTGGGGAAAATGGCCATGTATTTGGCTTTGATATCCAAGAGCAGGCAATCGAGCATACAAAGGAAAACCTTGCTGTACATAAAATTACGAATGCAACCATTATCAAGGACAGTCACAGCAATGCCATTCATCATCTGACCGTTGATCAACTAACATCACTTGGCGGCGCAATATTTAATCTTGGATATCTTCCCGGAAGTGATAAAGGGATCGTTACCAAAAGCGAAAGTACTATCCTTGCCATTGAAGGAATTCTATCACACTTGAAAGAAAACGGGATTGTCGTTTTAGTTGTCTACCATGGTCATGAAGGTGGGGATATCGAGAAACGAAATATTTTGGAATACGTCCATCAACTGAACCAAAAGCAATATAATGTACTTTATTACGGATTTATAAATCAAAAAAATACCCCGCCTTTTATCATTGCAATCGAAAGAAAAACACGGTAAATATAAAGGTTCTGTTGTATTTAACAACAGGACCTTTTAAATTGTCGAACATTGTCAAAATAGGTC
>NZ_JBYQFJ010000113.1:0-809 GCF_057836705.1 Virgibacillus carmonensis
AATTGTAAGGAACAAGGGGAAGTTTGGCAAGATTTATTATAGCCACCAGGCAAGACTTTTTGAAACCTACCAATTACGGCTGATGGTTGATGCTATTCTGTCGGCTCGCTTTATTACTACAAATGAAAAGAAAAAGCTAATTAATAAAATGAAACAGCTGACAAGTAAACATATTGGAAAAACATTACCTGAACCAATTATGTTCGGGTTGACTAAGAACATGGACTATGAATTAGTGAAGCTAAACATTGATTGCGTTCACCGTGCAATTTCTGAAGGAAAGGCTTTAACTTATAAATATGGCAAATACAATGTTGAAAAAGAATTTGAGTTCCACCGGGATGGAGACAGGTATTATGTGGAACCATATGCATTGATTTGGCAAAATGATTTTTATTATTTGATTGGTTACTTTGCGGGAACACAGGAAATCCGCCATTATCGACTGGACCGGATACGTGAAATTGAAATAAGTGAACAGACCTTTGTGAAAAATAACGACTTCCATCTTCAGGAGTACATAAACCAGAGCTTTCACATGTTTGCCGGAGAAGAAATTTGGATAAAAGTACAATTTCATGCCGACCTGGTCAATGTTGTTTTGGATCGCTTTGGTAAAGAAGCTGATATCAAAAAAATTGATGGTGACCACTTTGTACTTACCACAAAAGCAAAGTTATCAAGTGGGCTAATTAATTGGATCTTAACCTGGGGGAACCAGGCAAAAGTACTATCCCCGGATTATTTGGTTGATCAGGTTAAAGAAAAAATTAAACAAATGCAGGAGGTATACGCGGAGCAATAATATT
>NZ_JBYQFJ010000114.1:0-809 GCF_057836705.1 Virgibacillus carmonensis
CTCTGCTAATTCCATAATCGTCTCGTGAATCTGCGCATCTTTTGCCGCCTGGATCACTTCCTCTTTCGTTGCATCATCTTTCCCCCAGGCAATATTGTCAAAAACAGAACCGGTGAACAGCAGCGGATTCTGTGGCACATAGCCGATCGCCCGTCGCAGATGATCGAGTGTATAGGAAGTAATCGGCTGGTCATCAATCGCAATCGTACCGCGATTCACATCGTATAACCGGGGCAACAGCTGAAATAACGTCGTTTTGCCAGCACCTGTCGCCCCGATAATTGCAACAGATTCTCTTGCTTTCACAGAAAATGTTATATCTTGAAGCACATTCTTGTCCTGTTTATAATAGGCAAAATCCACATGCTGAACATCAATTTTTCCGTCATGAACGACGGCGTCAGCATCTGCGTCTTCTGACTCATGCAAATCAACCTTCACATCCAGCACGTCACCAAGCCTTGTTGCAGAGGCTTTGGCACGAGAAAACGCCATGGTAATAAACGTCAGCATCGAAATCGCCATCGCAACACGCAGGGCGTAGTTCACAATGGCAACAATGTCACCGACAGATGATTCACCACCTGCAACCCGCTGATGGCCAAACCAGAGAATCGAAATCAGGCTCAGGTTCATGACAAACAGGAGAATCGGCATCGATGCCTCGACGAAGCGGAAGGTGTAACGCGTTTCCGCAGCCAGATCTTCATTCGCCTTCATGAAGCGGTTTTCCTCATGACTTCGGCGCAAAAATGCCTTGATCAGACGCATCCCAGCGAGATTTTCCTGCATAACCTGGTTCACATGAT
>NZ_JBYQFJ010000115.1:0-808 GCF_057836705.1 Virgibacillus carmonensis
GGCCTTTTCCAATGATGAAAAACGCAGGGAAACCCTCCGTATCATCGAGAATTGGGATGCGGAAAAGAGGAAACTCATGGATATGGACTGGCGCGTCTTCCAGCAAGAATACCGGGATTATATTGACCTGGTCAAGATGCTCCAGCTAGTCCCAGGGTTTGGCGCCATTGTTGGTGCATTTGCTAATCATAATTTACTAGATCGATTAGGTGAGACTGCGAAAAACGCATATCGCATGCGGTTGTTACAGGGGGACAGTCCCCGGCAAAGTAAATAACACGGGCTGTCTCCTCAACAACCTACTCCATTTCCAACACGATTGGACAATGATCACTTCCAGGTACCTGTGCATCAATTCTTGAGTCTTGTAATCGACTTGCCAGTCTGTTAGAAACGATAAAGTAATCGATGCGCCAACCGATATTCCTTTCCCGAACTGTTTTCATGTAGGACCACCATGTGTAAAGCCCTTCCGTGTCGGGATAAAAGTACCGTAGACTATCGACAAGTCCAGAGTCCAACAGTTTCGTCATTTTGCCGCGTTCCTCTTTTGTGAATCCTGAATTTCCGTGATTTGTTTTTGAGTTCCGCAAATCAATTTCCTGATGGGCAACGTTTAAATCCCCACATAAAATAACTGGTTTCACGTCATCTAATTGTTTTAAATAATTATAAAGGTTATCCTCCCATTCTAAACGAACATCAAGCCTTGCCAGTGTTCTCTGTGAATTTGGAGTATACACATTTACTAAATAGAATTCCTCAAACTCCATCGTAATAATTCTTCCTTCCGGATGGGCAGTTTCTT
>NZ_JBYQFJ010000116.1:0-790 GCF_057836705.1 Virgibacillus carmonensis
TTCCATCGGGTAGTGAACTCATTGCCTACTTGGAAAATGAATTTTCTAAAGCATATGACCTTGATCAAATTAAAGATATAAAGATAGGTTATCAGTTTATCTCTAATAATAATTCATCCCTTTCCGTGACACTTGAACCCGCATGGTTTGTGAATCTTAACGACATGTGGCTGCCAATTGATTTTGAAGAACTGGAACCAGAGAAGGGAGGAGCAATAGATGCAGTGGACGCAAATTAAGACACTTTTTATTCTCTGCTTTCTTGTTCTTGATGTTTTTTTACTGGTTCAGTTTATTCAAAAGCAGGATAAGGAAGATTTAGAAGTGCTGAAGGATGAACAAGAAGAATCCATTCAAAAAAAGCTGGCAGCAGATGATATAGAAATACGCACGGAGCTGCCTGAAGAGGAACTGACAGGGTCCTATATCTCGATTAACCAACAAATATTCAGTGAAGAAAATAGAAGTATGGTTAAATCCACAGAAGATCAGGAAACGGCGATAATTAACAATGATTTTATTATTTCACGATTAAAAGAACAAGTATCAATCGATAGCGAATCGTCCGACGAGGAAATTGAATCGCTTGTGAAGGAAAAGTTAAAGATTATCTCACCGGATAGTTATGTTTTCTGGGACTGGAATAAAGAATTGAATGTATTGCTTTTCTTTCAGGAAAAAAAGAAAAAGCCTCTTTACTATAACCGAAATGGCCTGATACTGGTCTTTCTTAATGATAGAAATGAAATCAGCTTTTACACGCAGGCGTTGCTTGGGGACGTTGAGAAAA
>NZ_JBYQFJ010000117.1:0-788 GCF_057836705.1 Virgibacillus carmonensis
TCCCCTGCAGCTTTCTAATCCTGCTTATTTTATGTGAAAATTCTTTGTTAAAAACAATTTTCTCGCCAGGGTATTCACCAATTGATTCAAGCTGTTTAATAGACTTTTTGTCGCCTTCCTGCTCCATTAACTGTTTCACTTTGTTATAGCCAACCCGCTCATTTTCAAGCATATTGACAACCTGACCTACTCCTATATAATAAGCTACTTCCTCAGGATACTTTTTAATAAAGACAGAACCCAAAACACTCCCCCATGAATGACCGAGCAAAACAACCTTATTCTTGTTATATTTTTTCTTCAGGTAGCGAATAATTTCAAACAAATCCTGCAGCATCAAATCCATTGTCGGCAGTGCGTTAAGATTTTTCATCAGTGTTTTTCCAGCACCGCGCTGATCCCAATGAATAACGGTATAGATTTCTTCCCATTTTTCCTGGAATGCTTGTGTAAATAGGGATTCAACAGAGCCCGGTCCTCCATGTAAGAAAAGCAGAACCGGGTTATCATCGCTGGTCCCGCGGTGAAACAGAAATTGTTTGATGCCATTAATAGATACATATTCTTCAAGATTAATGAACCTGCCTGATTTATTTTTCATCATCATCCCCACTTTTTAACTTTCTTGTAGTCTTATTTTAACTTAATTGAGGATTTTTGAATCAGCCTTGGGTATGATTTGTTCTAGATTTCAAGACGCTTTCGTGTTGGTAATAGCTCAGGTCTAGTCGGATTCAGGGTTTGCATTCACCTTGATATATCCCTTTCAACGGATTCCTTCATTCTGA
>NZ_JBYQFJ010000118.1:0-787 GCF_057836705.1 Virgibacillus carmonensis
GTCTTCCTTTACAAAATATTGTTATATTTTTTCTCTAATTCAAGCAGCCAAGACTTTCTTTGAATGCCCCCGCCATACCCACCAAGATCTCCATTTGTATTGATCACTCTATGACAAGGAATAAGAAGCGAAATTTGATTTGCTCCATTTGCTCGAGCGACAGCACGATAAGCTTTAGGATTTCCTATTTCTATTGCTAAATCTTTGTAACTTATTGTACTTCCCGGGCATATCCCTCTCAATATCCGCCAAACTTCTATTTGGAAGCTTGATCCAATTTCATCTGTAATGGGTGTTTGAAAGGAAAAGCGTGTACCTTCAAAATATTCCTGTAGTTCATTTTCAAGATGCTGGACGATTTGATTTGTTCCAGGTATGATGGCTGCAGAAAGTTTTGTCCGCATATTTTCAATTTCCTTTTCTAATCCTCTTCTATCAACGAACTCCAAAAGATATAGAGCGACGTCATCGGCTATTGCAATCATCGAACCTAATTTTGTTTCAATCCACTTTGCCGTTAAAAGTTTTACTTGTTTATTTCTCTTTGGAACGGCCCCCATTATGCGCGTAAAAGCATCACGAAATCCATTGCTGGATTCAAATCCACTATCAAGCTGAGTGTGAATTAAAGGTTTACCATTGCGAATATGATTAAATGCTATACCAAGACGGCGGGCTCGAGCATATTCAATAAAAGTCATCCCAAATTGTTTTTTAAATTGTCTTCTTGCTGTGTTAGCACTAATAGATAAGTCATTAAAATCTTTATCCGTCCATTTTTTTTGAG
>NZ_JBYQFJ010000119.1:0-780 GCF_057836705.1 Virgibacillus carmonensis
AACATCGATTTTGTTAAAGCACTTCCAAATGGTCCTTTTTTAAAACTCCCCAAGTCACCAAACCTTACCCATTGCCAATTTTCGGGTACGTTGTAAGGAATTTCGCCTTCATCTATTTTTGAAAATGGCTTTTCTTTTCTTATTTTCCCATCCCTAATCAATTGTTCTTTTTCAGCTTTAATATTTTCAATTAACTGTTTTGCAGTTCCTTCCTCTTCCCGCTGTTCCACTAACTTGCCTTGAATCGCATATTGCAAAATAGATTTTTGCATATCTTCCGGGAATTTCTTGTTAAGTTCTGTCACTTCTGTATAAGCTTTATCATATTCTTCCACGTAAGGCATCAGTTCTTCAATTTTTGCAACGATACGCTTTTGTTCTTCGAGTGGAGGGAGCGGTACCACATAATTCTTTAATACCTTAAATGGTGGAATGTTTTTTATTGCTGATCCCTTACTACTTTTCCTTGCTGTCTTTTTTAGTATGAAATCAAAATACAATAAAAAATAATCTACATATACACTAGGCATTAACTTCATTTGCATAAGAGCCTGATTAATAATACCTTGTTCAAAATTATCAGGAATTATATATGTTTCCCCAATCGTACCAGCACAGCTGACTATTATATCTCCTGAGGATAATTCAAAACCTTTCATTTTGGATTCAAAGTATTCACGTGTTATGTAGTAATCGCCTATATTAACGTTTTTTTGAATAGCATTTTTTTGCTCGTATACTTTTACGGTATCTTCACTTTTTGGTACAAACATCGATTTT
>NZ_JBYQFJ010000120.1:0-777 GCF_057836705.1 Virgibacillus carmonensis
CTATAGTCCTCTGTCAGCCAAGCCGTGCGTCCCCCAATAGCACCGTCAGCGAAAATTTTCACTGCACCAAGTTCAACGTATTCCGTGCCATCACCCCAGCCAAGATTTTGATCAAACATATCCTGAAGGACTTCATGATGAACCAATAAATGTGCTTTAAACCTTGTATTTACTCCATCAATCGCATCAATAAAGGCCCGATATGTTTTGTCGAAACTTCCATAATAACTTAAGTCCTCACTGTGTCCACCAACTACGCCCTTAGAAACAAGATCATCGACTGCGATTTCTATAACCTTTTGCAAATAATCCTTTGATACACTTGGAAGTGATCTATTTATTAAATCCTGGGCTGTATCCAGAAAGTAACCAGTTATTTCGTCATGCTCATCCCTGACTATGATTCCGCCTTGTGGATCGGGTGTATCCTCTTTAACATTTGATAAGTTTATTGCGTACGAATTGGCCAAAAGAGCGTGGCGGCATACACGTGTTAACATAACCGGATTATTCGGACAAATTTCATCTAACTCGGATTTGTGGATAATGATTGGATCATCCCATTGATTTTCATTCCAGCCTTCCCCAATTAACCATTCATTCTCCGATAAATTAGCGGTTCGATTCCGTAATGTCTCCTTTACTTCTTCAGCAGATTTTAACTGTGATAAATCGAGTCTCAGCAGTTTTTCTCCATGCATCAAAATATGTAAGTGGCTATCGATTAATCCCGGCAGCATTGTTTTTCCCTGCAAATTAATTTCATTCTCAATACTT
>NZ_JBYQFJ010000121.1:0-776 GCF_057836705.1 Virgibacillus carmonensis
GTCACTAGAGCCATTAAATCGAAGTGCCATCCGGCTAGCAAAAGAAGTTGCCAAGGAACATCCGAAAGAAGAAGCATTAGTGGCCGGGAATATATCAAATACGAATATTTTTGATCCCGAAGATTCTGAATCAAGGGCCAGAGTAAGAAATATATTTGCGGAAATGGTGAAATGGTGCAAAGAAGAGGAGGTTGACTTCGTGAATGGGGAAACATTTTATTACCACGAAGAAGCTCTTATAGCGTTTGAGGAAATCCGCAAACAGAATCTGCCTGCAGTCATTACGCTCGGGTTAATGGGAGAAAACATTTTACGGGATGGCTATACGGTTGATGAATCTTGCAAACTACTTTCTGAAAAAGGTGCGTTGGTCGTTGGGATGAACTGTTTTCGAGGCCCTGATACGATGCAGCCGTATCTTGCTGAAATACGAAAAAATGTCGATGGATATGTAGCCGGCCTGCCTATACCATACCGTACAACAGAAGAAAACCCTACATTCTTTAATTTACCTGATGGAGGATGCGGTTGTAATTTACCTACAGAAACAACCTTTCCGACTGCGCTTGATCCACTTTACCATAATCGCTATGAGCTGGCAGCGTGGGCAAAAGAGGCTAACGATATCGGTATTAATTACCTCGGTTTATGCTGTGGGGCATCGCCGGCAATGCTGCGAGCAGTGGCAGAAGCGGTAGGCGTTGAAACAATTAACTCTAAGTACTCTCCCGATATGGAGAAACATTTCCTTTTTGGCCAAGACAAAACACTTAAGG
>NZ_JBYQFJ010000122.1:0-774 GCF_057836705.1 Virgibacillus carmonensis
AACCGACGTCAATTCTCCGCGGTTCAAACCAAGCCAATTGCGGTAGATAAGTGTTTTATCTTCGGCATCTACTGCAGCAACTGAGTCCTCACAGTCCATGATGCTTGAGGTCGCGGACTCTAAGTAAACATCTTTCACACCTGCTGGATCGGTTTTTCCAATCGGATGATTGCCGTCGATTTGAATTTCCAGATGCAATCCATTATTTTTCAAAAGAACAGCATCCGGCGCTTCTGCCTGCCCTTGGTATCCGACTAATTTAGCAGCATCTGCCAGTCCGGTAGTTTCTCCATTCTGAAGTGTAATTTCTAATGTGCCGTTCACGATTGCATAGGTTGTTGCTTCCGTATGTGAGGATCTTTGAAGCGGTACATGATCATCGAGAAATTTTTTCACAAAAGCAATAACTTTGTCGCCGCGGACAGGATTATAGGCATCTTTTTTTCCGGCACCACCTTCCTCGCTGATTACATCTGTTCCGTATAATGCATCATAAAGCGAGCCCCACCGTGCGTTGGCTGCATTGATGGCATAGCGCGCATTATCAATCGGCACAACTAACTGCGGCCCGGCCTGTACGGTAATGACATCGTCAACATTTTCTGTTGTAATCGCAAAGTCATCCACCTCAGGTTCAAGGTAGCCGATTTCTTGTAAAAATGCTTTGTATGCGGCAAAGTCAAATTTGTTTTCTTTATGCCATGCATCTATTTGCTGTTGAATTTCATCACGATTTTTAAGTAAGGCTTTATTTTTCGGGGCTAAATCAGTGAC
>NZ_JBYQFJ010000123.1:0-770 GCF_057836705.1 Virgibacillus carmonensis
TTGGATAATGTCCGGAAAATCTGGGAAGAAGTGTAAACAGGAAAAGAGGCGTATAAAATGGAAAAAATAAAAATTGGTGTGATTGGTGCTGGTTCGATTTCGGAGATGCACTTTGAGTCGTACAAAAATAATAGTGATGTGGAAATCTATGCGGTTTGTGATTTGAACGAACAACGTGCCGAGGAAAAGGCAGAGAAATATGGCGCAGAAAAATATTATACAAACTATCAGGATTTGCTAGATAATCCAGAAGTTGATGCGGTAAGTATATGCACGTGGAATAATTCCCATGCGGAAATATCAATCGCTGCATTAAACAGTGGGAAGCATGTGCTGGTTGAGAAACCACTATGTAAAACGGTAGAAGAAGCACGCAACATTGAAAAGGCTGCGAAAAAAAATGATGGAAAAGTCATTCAAGTTGGATTTGTGCGCAGGTTTGGTACCAACACGAAGGTATTAAAGAGTTTCATAGAATCAGGTGATCTCGGTGAAATCTATTATGCAAAGGCTTCCTGTCTTCGTGTTTTGGGTAATCCGGGGGGCTGGTTTTCCGATAAGGAACGTTCAGGTGGTGGCCCGTTGATTGATTTGGGTGTTCATATTATCGATTTATGCTGGTACTTGATGGGCAAACCAAAAGTCAAATCGGTTAGCGGGAACACGTACAATAAACTTGGGAATCGCTCCAATATTCAAAACAAATCATTCTATCAGGCTGCCGATTATGATCCAGAGAAAAATACAGTCGAGGATCTGGCCAACGCCAT
>NZ_JBYQFJ010000124.1:0-760 GCF_057836705.1 Virgibacillus carmonensis
TCACAAAGATGTCTTGAGTGTGCCTCATTTCGAGCCAGGGCAATTATACATCCGCCGTTGCCGCCGCCTGTTAATTTAGCTCCAAGTGCACCTTCCTGTCTTGCAACATAAATGAGACGGTTTAACCCAGCATCACTTACACCGAGTGCCTCTAATTCTTTTTGAGCCTCATTTAACGTCTTACCCAAAAGCTGCTTACTGGCTTTCTCAAGCGCCCGTCTTGCCTGGTGGGTTATCTCGCCAATCCTGTCAAGACTTGCCTGTATCTTCCTAGGTGCAGATTTAAGTAACCCTGCAACTGATTCAACCGCTAGTCTCGTATCCCCTTTTCTGCCAGAATCAGCCACAATAAAGTGGAAATCGGATTTCGGCTTAATGAAATAAAATGGGAGATCCTTTTCGTACCACACAGGAGACTCCGACGTAATTGTCAGTGTGTCAATCCCACTGGGGGCACCATGCGCATACGTCTCAGAAATGTTCGCCAGCATAAGCAATGTTTCTTCTGAAAGTTCCTCATCAGCGTGATCAAATAAGGACCGAATAACTGCAATCGCAACAGACGCACTTGAACCAAGGCCTTTACCTGGTGGTATCGACGACTTGATTCGAATCAGCAGGTCGCGCTTTGGGATTTCTAAATGATCCAGTGTTGCTTTTATACAGTTTATCAGACCGTCCAGTGCATCTGGAGCCATATTAATTGGCCCATGGAAAAATGTGCTGTCCAGTTTAATTGCGCCTGGAACATTATCTACTA
>NZ_JBYQFJ010000125.1:0-760 GCF_057836705.1 Virgibacillus carmonensis
TATATCAGCCAAATTCCGGTTTTATCCGCCTTTCTCAAGATATATCGGCCAAATTCCGGGTTTATCCGCCTTTCTCAAAATATATCAGCCAAACCTCAAATTTATCCGCCATCTCAAGAGGCCTTTCAATCTATTAATGTGTTTGTCCAGATGATAGTTTTTGATTGATCATTTCCTTTGGTAAAATTACCTGTTTCACTTCGCCTTTTCCTATTAACCCTTGTTCGTTATATGCCTCGACTTTTGTACGAACTTGTTGATTTTTGTATTCGACTAATGTTGCAGTTAATTTTACTTTTGAATGTAATGGCGAAGGGCTGATGTGCTTTAGCTGAACTGCACCGCCCATGCCCTCCTCATGGTCCTCCAAAAATGGCAGAATGATTTTCCTTGAGACCCACTCCATGTGGTATACCATTGCAACCGTTGAGTAAACAGGGTGTACAACGCTTCCCTCAAAGCTAGCAAACATGTCTTCCGTTACTTCTATTTCAATCGTCTCTGTTCTGCCTATGTCCATGCCTGATTTCAACTAAATCACTCCAAACCGTTAGTTTAATAGGTCAGCAGATTTGCTTAATTGCTCTTGTGCCTCTTTGACCATATGATCAAGCAGTTCCTTCACAGTGGGGATGTGACTGATTAATCCGGCCACTTGGCCACTATTGATGAAGCCGTTCTCCATGTCACCCTTTAGTGCACCAAGAACATGCTGCGTTTCAGAGGTAAGCCTGCCATACTGATCAAGTGTTAGTCCTTC
>NZ_JBYQFJ010000126.1:0-757 GCF_057836705.1 Virgibacillus carmonensis
ATTCTTCATTTTCTAGACTTCGTAGGACAATTTAATCCCTCCTAATAAGTATCGGATACTAAAATGCTTGAGAATGAAATACCAGAGAGCAAAATTAAAAGAAATGCGCTCTACACATGAAGAGATGTTTTCAGAAATAAGGCACCTACCAGTAAAAACTCTGCCTCGTATTCTATGTGATAACCGAACACGAGGCAGCAGTACATGAGGTTCTTTAATGCTAAGTTTAATATAACTAGATTACCGGTTATCATCATTCAAACCTGTAATTATGGTGATTTTTCCGTTTGGCTCCTCGAAAAGGTGTTCACTGGGTAAAAACATTAGCTTTTCGTAATTTCAACCTCATCCGGCCGATAGACTGACGTAACATTTCCTTCCTTATCTGTCGCAAACATCACTGTTCTTTCCGCCTCAAGCAAGAAAGAATACGTTTTATTTGTGTCGGGATCGTTCACTTCAACCGGCGTGTCCCTGGCAAACTCGGATACAAAGATAAACAATGACCCGCTTGCAAATGAAAGTTTTCTTCCGTAATTCCCTGGAAAATCCCCTTTTCGCCATTGCAAATGCTTTGGTATTCCAGCATGGTCTATAGCATATTCATATAAGGCGATAATCGGCTCACTGCGCTCATTCAGTTCAACGGGCAGTGGACACCAAATGATTGTCCCCTTACCATGTGAAAGCTCCTTAACTGTAGGAGTAGCATGGGGATCTAATTCTACAACCTCTCGCATTGTATCGGCAATACGTT
>NZ_JBYQFJ010000127.1:0-754 GCF_057836705.1 Virgibacillus carmonensis
TTTCCTGTTCCAAATCGCGTTAAAATAGCTCTGCTAGCTAAACTTGAAATAATGGTTCCGCCTGCTATTGTCATAAAAAGCAAGCCAGCAGTTTCAAGCGGTGCGCCCAAATCCGGTTGCATCACAGGCCATGCCGCTCCCAACAATGAATCAGGTAAACCTAAACTGATAAAGGCCAAATAAATGATTACTAGAAAGAATGTAGCCATATGTAACCCGCCTATTTATTGAAATGTTCTGCTAAATTATTTTGGAAAGTACCTTCTTTGTAGTATAGCATTTCATAGATATTTATTTTACTTTTGGGATTTTTATGGAGTGGGTAAAACTAGTTTGCTAGTTTTGCTAGCATAAAGCTAATTATACTTTATACCGATAAAGATTTATACCTTATTAACGTATAAAAAATAATCCCTCATGTGATTTTAACAGGTCAATGTGAGGGATTATTACCTTACCGCGCCTTCTATGATGGGGTTAGTCAACTGCCTTGACCAGTCTTCTATCCATATAAAAACCAGCCATACCGCAATTATTGCACCGTCACCATACACGCCTCCCACTCTTCCTGAATCACCCGCCGGCCTTTCTTCACGTCAGGATGAAATTGAATATACGCATCCTCCCGCGTCTGTTCAGTCACCTGTACAGCATGTTGAATTTCCTGCGTTAAACCCTGTACGCCAGCATTTTCAGCAATGGAAAGTCCTGCTGTAATTCCCTGCTTCATGGCAACTTTAGCGCCTTCGATACC
>NZ_JBYQFJ010000128.1:0-752 GCF_057836705.1 Virgibacillus carmonensis
TGATCAAATTGGTATTGTAAAGGTATTTGTTGATGTTGCCGGGTTAAAGGAATCAATCGACAGTCGGGAAGTCCCTGTAAATGTATATGATAGTCAGGGTAATGAATTAAATGTAAACGTGAAACCACAAAATGTCGTTGTCTCGGCAGAATTGCTGAACCCAAGTAAAACCGTCCCAGTAGCGGTTCCTACGACGGGTGAACTGCCGAAGGATTACTCGCTGGCTTCAATAAAAGCGGGTCTTGATGAGGTGGAAGTCTTTGCAACTAATTCGATTTTGGCGGATATTGATAAGGTACAAACCGAGGAAATTAACTTATCGGATATTACAAAGTCCCAGACAATCGAAGCAAAGCTTGCCCCGCCGGATGGGGCTACCATCCCCGAAACAGATACAGTTGAGGTTGAAATAGAGTTGGAGCAAACTAAAACAATTGAAGATGTTGCAATTGACGTTGACAATCTTAGTGATGGACAAGAATTATCATTTCTAACTCCGGAAGATGCTAAGATGAAAGTAGATGTTGCAGGTTCTGAAAAAGATATAAGTAAACTGAATGCAGAAAAAATTAAATTGACTGTAGATGCAGAGGGACTTGATGAGGGAGAACATAAATTACCCATCGTCATTGTGGGGCCGGAAAATGTTAAAATTACCCCCGAAATGGAACAGGTGACAATTGAAATTAAGTAAATCTGTTCCAAGACTAAATTTAAAAACATACGTTGTACTAATAATTAAAGGCAGAATA
>NZ_JBYQFJ010000129.1:0-750 GCF_057836705.1 Virgibacillus carmonensis
CATTCCCATACCACGTCCGGATTCAAGCAGTGCATGATCGACTCCCCGAATCCCAGTATACGTGTTTTTGAGAATCGGCAGCAGCGAGTACAAGAACAATGCAAAGACTACGGTATTTGCGCCAAGTCCCATTGCCAGCATGAGCACCGCCAGCATGGCTAATGCAGGTATTGTTTGAATAATATTTGTTAGGGAAATTACCCATGCACTTAACCTGGCATGACGGGCGATTATAATCCCAACAGGAATAGCAACAATAGCTGCAAATAATACACCATAAGCAGACATTAGAAAGTGCCGTAGAAATTGTTCCCATACGTAAGCCATATTTTGCGAATAATATACCCCTAAATCTGTAAGTGTCTCTATCATATCTTCACCTCCAGGAAAGTTTTACTCAAAATAATGATGTTCTTCTAAAAACTCTTTAGCTACAAGTCTCGGTTCTTTCATCTTTACGTTCGCCTGATAGTTCATCTCACGCATTTTTTTGGTACTGATTTTCCCTGCCAGCTTATGAAGAATATCTTTCAGCTCGGGATGTTTCTTAAGTACCTCGTTCCGGACTACTGGTGAACTATCATATGGTGGAAATAGATGCTTATTGTCTTTTAATGTTACTAAATCAAATGCTTCAAGACGACCATCCGTGGTATAGGCAAGCACAACATCCATTTCTCCACTTTCAACAGCTTTGTAAACAAGACCTATATTCATTGGAAATACACGTCCGAATTCATAACCATATTT
>NZ_JBYQFJ010000130.1:0-750 GCF_057836705.1 Virgibacillus carmonensis
AATGCTGGCCGAACAAGGTATGCAGCTGGCAGAAAGCAGTAAACGAAAGCTGCTTGATGATTGGTTTTATATGTATATCGCGTTTACCTCGTCTAAGGACAGGCTGTGGATTAGTTATCCGTTGAGCGATGAGGAAGGGAAAGCAAAGATGCCTTCGCAAATGATTAAACGGGTGGAGGATTTATTCCCGTATTGCTGTACACATGTGTTGCTGCAGGATCCGGACGAACTATTCCATGCGGAACGGTTTATCACAACTCCTGTAAAAACGCGTGCGGCGCTAACGGCACAACTTGCACGGAATCGGAAAGGTTATCCGCTTAAACCGATTTGGTGGCATGTACTGAACTGGTACATCAAGAATCATGAAAAATATGGTACAAGCTATATCACATTGCAAAGCCTGTATTATCAAAATAAGCCGACAAACCTGTCCGCTGATACAGTGAAAGAACTATATCCACAGCAGGTAAAAGCGAGTGTGTCAAGGCTTGAAATGTACTATCGCTGTTCGTACCAGCATTTCGCCAAATACAGCCTAGGACTTGATGAACGAAAAACGTATAAGCTGGACGCACCGGATATTGGCCAGCTGTTCCATGAGGCACTAAAGAAAATTACTGAATGGGTGCAGGAAGAGGGCAGAAACTTTGCCCAGTTAAATAAGAACGATACCGATGGCTATGCCCAAAAAGCGGTTACCAATCTGGCACCCATTCTGCAGCACCAGATTTTGCACAGTTCAAACAG
>NZ_JBYQFJ010000131.1:0-746 GCF_057836705.1 Virgibacillus carmonensis
CGGCACCACTTAGCTATACTCAATCCACTTTCTTTCCAGGCATCAAAACGTAATTTCCATTCTATTCTTTTGTCCTTTAAAGTCATTGCATAACCTCCCATTTAATTGATAAGAAGATTATCGCATGACAGACTAAAAATTAATATGTGGGTTCTATTTGACGCTTACATAAATAGTAAACATAATATACGGGGATTGATTTATATGAATGAGATTGATTCCATATTTGTAAGCGTCAAATAATCCCCACCTGTTATCAGATGGGGATTTTGTATATGATTTATTTAGATTTATTTGGAACGCGACATTCCATTGGAATTGTTGGTGACCATGGCAGCAACTGAACCAAGTTATTTTTATCTGTCGTATCAACATTGGGAAGTGTCTCGAACAGATAGCTGAGATAGTTAAATGGATTTAATCCATTTTCCTTGGCTGTCTCGACAACGCTATATATTATCGCACTAGACTTAGCTCCTTTTGCGGTATTGCTAAAAAGCCAGTTTTTGCGGCCGATTACGAAAGGCTTGATAGAGCGTTCTCCACGGTTATTATCTATTTCCAAACGGCCGTCCTTCATAAATGACCCCAAACGATCCCATTGGTTACGACAATATTTGATTGCTTGACCAAGTGCACTTTTTGGCAGAACACGTGGTGTTTGTTCACGAAGCCATGCTGAAAAAGCCTCCAGCACTGGCTGGCTACGTTCTAATCTTTGCTCATAACGTTCTACAGGACTGACG
>NZ_JBYQFJ010000132.1:0-745 GCF_057836705.1 Virgibacillus carmonensis
TATCGTAAAACGAATGAGTTGTTCCAAGAAGCGATGAAACGTCTCCCGTCGGACAAACGCCAATGGAAGTACGGGTACCAGTCTATTCATGAAGCAAGACCGTATTTAGATGAAATAACGGATATTTATTTGCAACAATTTCACGGAGATAAGATGAACGAATTGCATCAACGACTGGATGATGAAGGAAATGTGATGAAGGAAATGTACGGTGATGCAAGTGACTATGATGAGTACAAACAAAACAAGCTTGATGATCTGAAAAAGCGAATGGGGAATGCGGTTCTTTCTGAAATGCGTGCTTGTAATAAGGAACAAAAGACAGTTGCTTTTCAGCAAAAACGATTCCATGAACAAGGAATATCTAATTATGCTTGGAACTCGATTCACCGATATTATCCCGGTACGTCGTTCCATGTTTCCATGGTGAAATTAACTAAAGCAATGCGAAAGACGTTTCAGGATTACGAAAAAGAAAAGAACCAACGAGAGTTTGATCATATTATGGACGGGTACGAAATGTAACATACAAGGATTGTTAAAGGGAAGGAGAGAAACAACAACATGAAAGATATGTATACACTGATAACCGATTACGAAGCACTCTTATTACTATTAATAGGAGTGCTATTGTTTGTATTGTCCATTTTTCCAAATATTATGAAGGTGGTTAAACGAAAACAACGCTATCGATTAATGAAACGTTCTGGAATAAAAGACATTGACCAGATGCAGGGGTATCAGT
>NZ_JBYQFJ010000133.1:0-743 GCF_057836705.1 Virgibacillus carmonensis
TTTTAAAATTTTTTTCATTTTTTGTATGGTAACTATTTCGGTATCCGTTCGGAATCCGAAAACGTTATGTAGCTTATCAGTTAAATCCGTTCTGGTATAGGTCGGGATATAACCTTCGTTTGTATATTCCAACACTCTCATATCTCGTAATGTTTGAATGATTTCGCAACATGTAGCTGATTCATCAATTCTATTTTCAATCAAGCGATAGGTCAATAATGAAAGAAAACATACTAGGAAGTGTGCCTTGATTCGTTCATCTTTTTGGAGGAATACAGGTCGTGTCCGCATTTCGTTTTTTAAAATCCGAAAGGATTCTTCTATCTCCCAGCGACGTTGATTGATTCTTACGATTTCCGCTGGAGAGTTTTCTAAATTTGTACAAACACCATAAAAACCATCATATACTGCTTCTTTATCAATCATCGCAGAGTTAATCGTATGACTGCTTTTCTGAGCAATTTCACCTTCATTTGTGACATGAGTGGACTGAATAAAACGATCTGGATTGTTTGCTCGCTTTTTTTCGATGCGAGAAGGATTGTCCACTTTTGTTTGTGCGCGTTCTATCTGTTTTTCCCGAATATTTGCTTGGTAGCGTTTATGTTTCGGTGAAAAAGTAACGATAAGTTTTTGCTCTAGTCCATTTTCATTCATCCATCGTTCTTTGTAATATATTTGCGTGTCTGTTTCAAGGTCAAGGTTATTCAGATTAATCGATTGTTTCTTTTTTTTGTCATTGG
>NZ_JBYQFJ010000134.1:0-740 GCF_057836705.1 Virgibacillus carmonensis
AATGAGAAGTTCTTTTTCAAGATTGGTTACAGCCTCAACAATCCGCTCACTGGCTAACTTTTGGCGCTTAGTCAGTTCGCCAATCCACGAACACGGATTAGCATGGCTTAGCCAGTCCGGTTTTGATCCTTGCCAACTGTATAGTGATTCACATTCCAGCACCCTACCCATCTCAATACATTTCCGGCAATAGAGATGCTGTTTACGACAAATTTGGCAGGGAATTATTCCAAATAATGAACGTTTTTGATTGTTGCATCGATTGCATTTAGGACCGCTAAATTTCCTGATGATGGAAGCATGGGGAATAAATTGTTGTTGATTGAGCAGTTGTTGAAATGTTGCATGGTCGAGGGGGATTTCCTTCCGAAGCAATAATTTGCCGGAATAGCGCAAAGCTAATGTCAGCTCAGAATGTGGATCAAAGGGGGTTAGTTCGTTCATGGCACACTCTCCTTATATTAATGGTGTGAAGCCGTTCGTACGGCTCCACAATTAGCTAGACTATATACCAGCCAATACCGATTGAACCCGACCCTAAATGGGTACCGATAACGGGGCCAAAATAACTGATTTGGCAATCAATTGAAGGATGTTTTTCTTCCAATTCCCGTTTCATTTCAAGCGCCTTTTGTTCGGCGTTTCCGTGAATGATTGCTACTTTTACTGGTTTCCCATTATTAATGTCTTCTTCCAATAAGCCCATAATTCTGTTCAACGCCTTTTTTCGAGTTCGGATT
>NZ_JBYQFJ010000135.1:0-740 GCF_057836705.1 Virgibacillus carmonensis
ATGGCGTTGAATGTCAGATCTGCAATTCACAATGTCCCACCGCAGTTCATTCGTGCGGCTAGAACGATGGGGACAAAGGGAGTCGGATTATTCTGCCGGGTTGAGGTTCCGGCGGGTATTCCTTACTTCATGTCAGGGATCAGGCTCGCCTGGGCCTTCAGCTGGCGTGCGCTAATGGCTGGTGAATTGCTTAGTAATGGACCTGGGCTTGGCTACTCGCTTCGGTACGCACAGGATTATGCCCGGATGGATCAAGTAATCGGGATTATCATAATTATCGGCGTGATTGGCGCAGTCGTCGATCAGCTGGTATTTTCCAAATTAGAAAAAAACGTGATGAAACGCTGGGGTTTAGTTAAATAGAGGAGAGGGGAAACCTATATGAAAAAATTATTCGCATTATTGATTTTTGCAGCACTTAGTTTGCTGTTAGCTGCTTGCGGGAACAGTGATGAACAGGCCGCTGGTAATGACGGGTCCAAGGAAATTACAATCGGATACTTCCCAAACATTAACCATGTTGCAGGGATGGTTGCTGAAGAAAAAGACATGTATTCCGAGACACTTCCTGAAGGGACTAAGGTCAACTATAAATATTTCCCTGATGGGTCAGCATTTATGACAGCAATTGAAACCGGTGAAATAGAAGGCGGACTTGTTGGACCGGGACCTGCGATGAATCACTACATCAGTGGAGCTAAAATTAATGTCGTTGCTGCAGGATCAACAGGTGGTACAGT
>NZ_JBYQFJ010000136.1:0-736 GCF_057836705.1 Virgibacillus carmonensis
TAATATAATTGTTAAAACCCATGCCGCTACTACATCTGAAGGAACAAACATGGTATCTTTAAAAAACGGTATTGTCATTGCTTACACCCTCTGCTTTTAAGATTAGGACATTACGTGTTTGAATGTATGTGGTTACTCTTTCAACCAATTTTCATATTCTTCATTTGATACGACCCTTGTTGTAAATTGCATTTTGGTATGCTGGACGCCGCAGAACTCCGCACACTTCCCCTCATATGTGCCCTCTTTGGGGTTTTTTAATTTGTACAATAACTCCTTACCTGGTAATACATCTGTTTTCCCGCCCAGTTGCGGAATCCAAAATGAATGGATGACATCCTTGGAGATTAAGTGGAATACGATTGTTTTGTTGGCAGGTATGACTAATTTATTTGTCGTTTCCTTGCCATTTTCGTACTCAAATGTCCAAAAGAACTGTTGTCCAGTCACATTCACATGTACTGCCTGTTCTGCCTCTTCACTAGACGACAGCACCGGTGACTGGTCATATGTAATCGCTACCGTTGGAACTGCAAGAACGACAAGCAACAAAATCGCTAATGTCGTCCACGTTATTTCAAGTTTCTTATTTCCTTTGACATCTTTTGGAAGTGTATGTTTATTTTGATCCGTCTCTCTGTACTTCCACACAAATCTTGCAAACAAAACAAATACGACCACTAATACAATCATCATCAGCCCAAAACTGAACCAGATTAAAAATGCTTGGTCCTGC
>NZ_JBYQFJ010000137.1:0-735 GCF_057836705.1 Virgibacillus carmonensis
TTAGAAAACACTATTATGGCAACAAAGTGAAATTAAACATGATTATTAATACAAAGTCCGGTGCATGTCCGGAAAACTGCGGGTATTGTGCACAATCAAGGGATTCTACTAATCCAATCGAGAAATATCGAATGATGCATAAGGACACAATTGTCCAAGGAGCGGAACGAGCACACCAACTAAATTCCGGAACCTACTGTATCGTGGCAAGTGGACGTGGTCCGACCACACGTGAATTAAATCAGGTCACAACAGCCGTAAAAGAAATTAAACAAAAATATGATTTAAAGGTTTGCGCATGCCTTGGGATACTGAAACCTGGACAAGCCGAGCAGTTAAAAGAGGCAGGTGTTGACCGCTACAATCACAATATAAACACTTCTGAAAAACACCATCCTAACATTACAACGAGTCACACTTATCAGGATCGGGTAGCAACGGTTAACAAGGCAAAAAGTGCAGGAATATCTCCCTGCTCCGGTGTTATTGTCGGAATGAAGGAAACAAAACAGGATGTCATACTTATGGCAATTGCATTGAAGGAACTGGATGCTGATTCAATACCAGTCAATTTTCTGCATGCAATGGATGGTACCTTACTGGAGGGGACCGATGAACTAACACCAGTATACTGCCTGAAAGTATTGGCATTGTTTCGTTTTATAAACCCAACGAAGGAAATCCGAATTTCCGGCGGGCGTGAAGTAAACCTAAGAAGCTTGCAGCCACTCGGTT
>NZ_JBYQFJ010000138.1:0-733 GCF_057836705.1 Virgibacillus carmonensis
ATTAAAAATGCTGTTATTGGAATCATGATGCCATTGACAAGCATAAATATGGACTGCAGCCACTGAGCAACGTTCGCATCCAAGTTCAAGTCAGCCATAATGTGAGGCAATGCAGTTGCCAAAAGTGTCTGGTTTAAAATAGCAACAAAAGCCCCAGAAATTAATACAATCATGATTGGCCATTTGTTAAAGTTTATGTCTCCTGGTTTTGGCGGAGCTTGATTTTCGACCATATTCTCTTCCCTCTTTCTTACTACAAAATTTATACTTATCGTTACCTGAACAAGTATTTTTTATCAAATTCCGCTGGTTGTAAATTACAACTAATTATTTTGCATACGAAATTCCAACATGTACAAGAAAACATTTTAACATAACAATTGACCGACTAAAAGAGATAGGATTGAAAAACTTTTAGTACTTTGAATATCCCTGCCAAATGGGGGCTTTTAGCAAAGTAATATATAGTGGAACATCATTGAACGAGGTTTTACGGGGTCTGTATAGTTGATGAAAAAGTAATAGTTACCACACCCTTTCATACAGGCATAGTAACTATTAATGTTACAGATTATCCTTGATTAGCAGGACGAACAATTATTTCATTTACATCGACATTTTCCGGCTGATTTACAGCATAGAAAACAGCTTCAGCAATATCATCACTGTTTAGCGGGGTCATTGATCCACCGCGTTTTTTCATATTGAAAAGGATTTCTTCATCCGTAATCGT
>NZ_JBYQFJ010000139.1:0-733 GCF_057836705.1 Virgibacillus carmonensis
GGATGAATTCCCCCAATCTCTCAATCCGCACGGTTATGATTCCCCCATGGGCCACGGTTTCCAGACCATGCTGGACAGCGTTCTCGACGAGCGGCTGCATCGTCGACGGGGGAATAAGAACTTGCCGTGCTTCATCCATTTCAGGAAAATTAATTTGTAGACGGCTGGCGAAGCGGGTCTGAATAATATCGATATATGCCTTTACGTGCTGACACTCCTTCTCCAGAGACACAAGTGATGATGAAACGAGTCCAATATTGAACCGCATATAGTGTGCTAACTGGACGGTGATATGCCGCGCTCTTTCCGGATCCTTTCGAAACAATGCTGCAATCATATGGAGTGTATTAAAGAGAAAGTGCGGGTTGATCTGGGCCTGAAGATTTCTCAGTTCCGCATCACGTATATGTGTTTTTAACTTGTCGGCTGCAATGGTATTCAGTTGATTAGAAATCAGCTGTCCCAAACCTTGGGCCAACATGAGTTCCACCGGCCGTATGTGCTGACCTTTGCGGAAATAAAACTTAATCAGGCCTGTTGTATCATTGGCATCCATTATCGGGATCATGATGGCGGCCTCTAATGGGCAGCTCTCGTTTCTGCATTGTATTTCCGAACGTGAATAGGCAACTTGCATTTGTTTGGAAGCAATCGCTTGGTGTGAAAGGGAAGTGAAAATTTTATCACCAGTCCGGTGATGATCATCTCCCAACCCTTTATGCGCCAGAACCTC
>NZ_JBYQFJ010000140.1:0-732 GCF_057836705.1 Virgibacillus carmonensis
GCCCCTTGACGCTGATGATCATAAATCGCCAATAAAACGGCAGCAATATGCTGACAGTCGTTTTTAAACGAAGGAAGTGTTGGACAGTCGCAGTTCGTGTGAAAGCCTTTGTCATCCTTTTCAAGGATAACATGGAATTCTCCCTTTCCTTCAACGGTTGCCTCACAACGATCGGAAGTGTAATTTATAATGGTTACTTTATTAGCACGATAAAAAGAGTCCCCTCTTTTGAAGGAGACAGTGCCGCACATTTCTTGAATTGTTTTTAGATCCAATTTTATATTCAATTTCCTCGCTCTTTCTTAAGGATATTTCAACCCTGGTAAGGCTAATGGCGAAAATTTAATTAACATGATTGTATCATAAGGTCTGGAAGAATTGTACTTTTGATATTCTTAAGCATCACATACTCCCTAAAGTGATTTATTTATAATGCGTACACAAGCCAACAGTGAAATCTTCATAAAACGCTATGCAGCGTTAAGCCACAATAATACCCCCATTAAGGCAACGAAAGTTAACGCAACCTCAGCCAGGGAAACCTTATAATTCTTTTGATTCTCTGAAAACCTCCACTCAACATACGCTTGAAATACGAGTTGACTTATCGCGAAGAAAGTCGATATAAACAGGATGATGAGCGGTTCAGCTGGGAACATGATTAATCCCGCTATCATAGAAACCACTAAACACATACGTAATGCCCAATCACCTTTTTTATGAAATTCATTG
>NZ_JBYQFJ010000141.1:0-731 GCF_057836705.1 Virgibacillus carmonensis
TAGATTGTGACGTAACTAAATCATGTTTGGCATCCGGCGATCGCTGCGGAAAAACACTTTCCGCGGGCAGCTGACGTGGGAAAACGATTTTATTTTGGAGGGATATGGCGAATGGATAATAAGCCTAATATATTATTGATACTTGCGGATGATCTGGGGTTTTCTGATTTGGGATGCTTTGGCAGTGAAATCAATACCCCTAATATAGACAGTCTTGCAAATGAGGGATTGCGGTTCACACAATTTTATAATTCAGCCCGCTGCTGTCCAAGCAGAGCATCGTTGCTAAGTGGATTATATCCGCACCAAGCAGGTGTAGGGGAAATGACAGAGGATCTGGAAACACCGGGATATCGGGGACATTTAAAAGATCAATGCGTTACACTTGCGGAGGTTTTAAAACAAGGCGGATACCATACCTATTTATCCGGGAAATGGCATGTCGGAGAAATAGGACCGATTGAAAGGGGCTTTGATGATTTTTACGGGATGCTTGGAGGGTTTACAAGCTTTTGGGATAGAAAAGAATATACTCGGTTGCCTGAAGGGCGAACTGAACGCAGTTATCAAGATGGAGAATTTTATGCGACCGATGCGATTACGGATCATGCACTGGATTTTATCAAGAATTCCCAAGAAAATAACAGTCCTTTTTTCCTTTACCGAGCTTAGAGTGCACCACACTTTCCATTACAAGCACCAAAGGAAGAAATTGCAAAATATGAAAAGGT
>NZ_JBYQFJ010000142.1:0-730 GCF_057836705.1 Virgibacillus carmonensis
CAATCACCGTGCCACCCACCCCTTATTTATGATATAGTTGATGAACTTAATTAATAGTTACACAAATTATAATTCTCTTCTAAAAAATATACAAATAAGGAATGATCGTTTATGGGGATAGAAAAACAAAAAGCAACTTTTGCTGGCGGGTGTTTCTGGTGCATGGTAAAGCCATTTGACACATGGGACGGCGTTTATTCGGTAGTTTCCGGTTACACTGGCGGTGATGTGATAAATCCAACATATGAGGAAGTGAAAACGGGACAAACCGGGCATTACGAAGCCGTCGAAATTACTTTTGACCCGGAAGTAATTGCTTATGAAAAAATCATGTCAATCTTTTGGCAGCAAATTGACCCCACTGACGATGGCGGGCAGTTTCAGGATCGCGGTGACTCCTACCGCACGGCAATTTTTTATCATAACGATGCGCAACGAATTGCTGCAGAAACTGCAAAAACTGAATTAGAGCATAGTGGCAAGTTTAAAAAACCTATAGTTACAAAAATCTTACCAGCTGTAAATTTTTATACAGCGGAAGATTATCACCAGGACTTTTATAAAACGAATGAACAAGAATACAAGAAGGACCGCTCAAACTCCGGAAGAGATGAATTTATCGAGAAAGTCTGGAAAAAGGATTAATCCTTCTATTTGCGGCCGGTGTTTAGTATACTAAGTTTTTGATACAAAGGGGGTAAATACCTTGACCAAAAACGATTCGCTGCTT
>NZ_JBYQFJ010000143.1:0-727 GCF_057836705.1 Virgibacillus carmonensis
CTCCAGGCTTTCTCGTTCGATTTCTGGAAGAATTTCTTTCTCCAATAATTCATCATACATTTGGTTGGACTTTTCCACCAAATTAGCACTGTATCTTTCAACCGATTTACGCCATACAAACGTAAATTTATTGGCATTCGCTTCAATCTTGGTCCCGTCAATAAAAATCGCTTCTTCATCAATTTGTTTTTCTTCCACCAGCTGACAACGGAATTGCACGAAACATTGACGTAGTAGATTTTTGACCTCTGGATGCACACGAAAACGATTGATGGTACGATAACTTGGCTCATAACCTTGCGCTAACCACATCATACGCACACTATCTTTGAGTAACCCTTCGATTTTTCTTCCAGAAAAAACCGACTGCGTGTAGGCACATAAGATAATTTTCATCATCATTTGTGGGTGATAGGCTGGACATCCAGTTTCACGAGAAAAGGTAGCGAATGCTTCCTCCGGAATCTGTGTTACAACATCATTTACTGCATAGGCAATATCATTTTTGTCCAATTTTATTTCTAAATCTAACGGCAACACAACTTGATTTATGTTATAATTTTTAAACATAAGAATCCCTCCGATAATTATTGTGTGGTTACTTTAATTCTATCAAAGGGGATTCTTTTTGTTTAGTAAAAATAAACGATTATATAAAAAAAGCGTGGTATGTCACCTACACGGTGATAGCCACGCTTTTTTATTTACTGGGTTTTGTCCCAGCCTC
>NZ_JBYQFJ010000144.1:0-727 GCF_057836705.1 Virgibacillus carmonensis
TGTACCAATCGAAAAGCCAATGAGGGTTAACCTTATTGTCGCGAATAGATGATGCTGATAACTTGGCCATTCCGCGACACCTACCTTCCAAATTTGTGATGGTGCCGGAAGAAGCCACGCTGGGATTTCGAATATTCTACTAGCCGTCTCCCATAGAAAAAACAGAAGGAGGAGAACCAATACTGGTCTCCACCCTTTCTTCATTAGCGATTTCATTAGCGGTATTTCACCGTCAATTCATTCATTGATGCACCATTAGGTTTATAGAAGACCTTCACCTGTGAAATGATACTCTCACAACCTAGCTGCACCATTTTCTCGTTCATTTTTTCAATAACAGCCATAAGTTCTGGCAAATCTCCCTCCATAGTTGTTTCAAGTGGATGTACTTCATATTTCACAGCTGATTCATTAATTACAGCAATAGCTGCATCAACATATGGAATAACGTCTTCCCCGTTCTTTGTTTTTGGGATTATTTGTATACTTACAAGTGCGTTGCCCATGTTTATTCCCCCTCTTTTTTTGGTAAAAATTCGTTTGTGAACGCTGCTTCGCTGTCAAGCTTGTGATCCAGCAAGTCGTTTTCATACATCCACTTGGCATAGTTCTCCCATACCTCAAGCTTTTGCACACCCCATTTTGTGGCATCTGCTTGATATTTAGGTGACAGCCATTTTTGACTAGCCTTTACCAATTCTGCATCTAAATCTGGAACAGCATCGAT
>NZ_JBYQFJ010000145.1:0-727 GCF_057836705.1 Virgibacillus carmonensis
TCTCTCTTTGTCCGCCTTCAATTCACTTCCGGTAACCCATTTATGATTCGTCACTTTGTCTCCGCCATTTGTAGGCACATAATCAATCATGTATACCGTAGTTTGTTTAGCGGAATCAATTGTAGCAGTTGCGCCATCCATCCCTTTCATATGGGATGCTGTTATTGTGACCTCGGTTCCAGGTTCCAGTGGTTCCGTATCAGCGCCTTCAATTTCCTCCTGAATAACCCATTTATGATTTTTTACTCTCTCACCACCGGTTGTTGGCGTATATGAAATAACATAAGCAGTAGTATCATAAGCGCCAACTATTGTAGCATCAGCGTCCTTCATGCCTGGCATATGATCCGTTGTAAGGGTAGCCTGGCTACCAACTTCATACTTTGGATTTTCTGCAACCGCTAATCCTTCTGGAACTTCTCCTGATCCTGAATGCTCCATATCCATACCATCCATACCTTCGCCTGAATCAGAATTCTTTTCTTTGTTTTCCCCATTATCGGCTGCGTTATTTTCTGCATTTTCGGTTTGGTTATTTTCCCCATTATCGGCCGAGTTATTTCCCTCATTATCACCATTATTTCCACATGCAGCCAATGTAAATGCGGAAACGATTAGTAATACCGCCAACACTATCATTTTTTTACTTTTCATGTTAATCCTCCTTCAGATTTTTGTATAATTATTGTTTTTCATACTTGAACAACCGTGCGTTAATAGCTACTAC
>NZ_JBYQFJ010000146.1:0-726 GCF_057836705.1 Virgibacillus carmonensis
TGCTCTTTATCCAAAATAATATGTCTGATTTTCTCAGCAATTTCGATTCCACCTGGTTCTCTTGTTGCTAAGACACTATAGCCTTTTTCTACTAATGTCTGTTCTAATAATTGAAGAATGGATGTCTTGCCAGCGCCATCTCCACCTTCAAGTGTTATAAAGTATCCACTCACAAGGGGTTATCTCCTTTATATATATATATTCCTTTAGCAATATCGTCTGTTTGGATGTTAGCGCCTTGTTCCATAAGTTCTGTCAGTAAAACGATATGGTCCACTGTTATCCGCTCCCCTTTTATCAGTATTGGAACACCTGGAGGATATGGAATAATTGAATCAGCTGCAACTTCCCCAATTGCCTTTTCAACAGAAACTCGAATTGCCTTTCGCTTATTCATTTGCTGATAATCCATTGACAGTTCATCAATGGGTCTAGGAAATAGCTTTCCTATATCTATTGTAGCATGCTTGTCCATCATTTTTAACTGTTCCGATATTCTTTTTACTGATACATTCAATTGATCTTTTTCCTGGAATGCCGCAAGTCCGTGAACAAATAAAACCTGATTATGTGTTGCCAATTCAGGATAGATACGATTCTTTTCAAATGCCTTTGCAACAGTGAATCCGGACATTCCAGCTTGCACTTGCAATGTTATTTTTAAAGGATCATCCTTTTCTGTTTCAGGTAAAACGCTCCATAGGTTGCCAGCAGTCAGAATAGACC
>NZ_JBYQFJ010000147.1:0-724 GCF_057836705.1 Virgibacillus carmonensis
CTTTTTTGATGACAAGGGTTCGCTATTTTAGAACGGTTATCCATCAACGAGATGTAACGGATAGACAGCGTTTGCCAGTTATGATTATGTTCGGGTTATTTGGCATACTTGGTACATATACGGGATTAGTAGTAAGTACAAATTCGTTGGGGTTATCAAGTTGGGCGATGGGTCTCGATGAAAATGAAGCGATTGCGAATTCTCGGGTGATTGGGATTGTTATCGCAGGATTGATTGGTGGTTGGAAAATAGGATTTGGCGCGGGATTGATTGCTGGTATACACCGTTACATGCTGGGTGGCTTTACTGCGTTTTCCTGTAGTATATCAGGTATTCTTGCTGGGCTGTTAGCTGGGCTGGTTCATAAACGCCTGCAGAAGAGCAGGAGATACGTTCCTCCCGTTGTGGCATTGATCGTTGGCGGTTTGGCTGAAGCACTGCAAATGGGTTTGATTTTACTTATTTCCAGGCCATTTGACCAAGCATACCAGCTTGTAGCTGAAATTGGGTTACCGATGATTGTGGCCAATGGAATTGGAACAGCTATATTTGTATTGGTTATAAGCAGTGTTTTTCATGAAGAAGAAAAGATGGGTGCCATTCAGGCCCAGAAAGCTTTGCGATTAGCTGAAATGACGATTGGACATTTGCGGCAAGGATTATCGACAAAGACAGCTGAGGCAACCTGTAACATACTCTTAAAAGAGGTACAGGCATCGGCAGT
>NZ_JBYQFJ010000148.1:0-721 GCF_057836705.1 Virgibacillus carmonensis
TTCCTTCCGTCTCGCCTTTTTTTCATCGGTGGATAAATCTAAATAAGCAATAATTTGCCCTGTTATATATTTGATATAGTCATTTCCACTCATGGTATCACCTCTTTTGAATAGTATGACACGCTTGTATCACTTTTATTCATTGGCGACTTGACTGGTAATTTGGAAAACAAGATCATCGATTAATTTGTTATCTGTTGATACGGTAATCGCAGCACAGGATTGATACAAATGGATTCGTCTATCATACAACTGTTTCTTCTCATCTTTATTTTTCCTCCATAATGGTCTTGATGTATCGAATTGTAATCGTTTATCAATCGTGCGAAAATCGGTTTCCAAATACACAATAATACCAGTTTCAACCATTTGGTCGATATTAGAAGAACGTTCCACAATTCCTCCACCAGTCGACACAACGCAGTTTTCAGTCGGAATATTATGTAATGCATTGGACTCATACTTCCGGAAAGAAGCCTCCCCTTCCCTTGCAAATATTTCAGGAATGGTTTTATTATGTGTTGTTTCTATAATTGTATCCGTATCTATGTAATCACAGTTTAAACCCTCACTTAACTGCTTCCCAACAGAACTTTTGCCGCTGCCCATAAAGCCAATTAAAAATATATTTTTCATCTTTTTCACTCCCAAAATATTTTTTTTAAAAAGAAGGAGATTGCCAAATGTTGTCGAATATATAACGTTGATAATGAAAATAAAG
>NZ_JBYQFJ010000149.1:0-719 GCF_057836705.1 Virgibacillus carmonensis
ATAAAATAATTAATATAGTACTAATAAATGCATAGATACTGTAGGATATGAAAAAATTAAAATATTCTTTACCATGATAGTCGATAAATGCCGATCCATCTCTTTTAATCAGCCAAATGACTAATGGCCCCAATATAGGCAATGGAAAGCTTACCAGATAAAGTAACATCGCAAGTAAACGTTCATCATTTGATACTTGGTTATAATCAGACATAGGTTCACCCCTTTACATGCATATTTCATTTGTTATCCTACCATATAATTTACCTATAACATAGTTAAACCATTGCAGTTGTGATTTACAACCGCAATGGTTTTTAATGAACCTTATTTTGCCTGTTTAGCTTTCTTAACGGCATTGATAATACTCGCCGCAAGTCCGCCCCAAATAATAACTATACCTAATACCATAACAAAGATTGCACTGGCACTCATATTATTCGCCTCCCTTAGAAGCTTGATCTTTAAATTCGCGGTTAGCTCTCCACTTGCTGAATGACAATAGGATACCTACAACGATTGCGCCGATGGCAATTAACCAGCCACCATAAAAGATAAACGCATCCGTATACCCACTATAGTTGCCGGTCGGAGTATCAAATTGTTTCAATAAGTTTTCTTTAAATAAGCCAAACATCTGATAACCTAAGACAATTGGTGTAATTACACTTAAGCTTACGGTCCACCATGCCCCTAATTGGATGTCAGAAATTTCATTG
>NZ_JBYQFJ010000150.1:0-717 GCF_057836705.1 Virgibacillus carmonensis
GCAAAACAATTGGTGGAGAAGTCTTTAGAAACAATTGTTTGGATGAAAGAGCAAGGTGTTAAATTTGAATTAAACTCAAGTAATCAATCTTTCATTAAAGATGGAAAAAGAGAATTCTGGGGTGGCCTTCCTTTAAAAACAAAGGACAAGGGAATAGGATTGATGGGGTCCTTGTTTCGAAGAATTGATGAACTTGGTATTGATATTTGTTATGAAACCCGAGCTGTAGAACTATTAGTAGACGAAGGTAAAATTCGTGGACTAGTAGTGAAGCATGAGGCAGAACTTATTACAATAAAGAGTTCGAGTGTAGTATTGGCTTGCGGAAGTTTTGAAGCAAATAAAGAAATGAGAAAGCAATATATAGGTGAAGAATGGGAATCAGCTATTGTTAGGGGAACAGAGTATAATACGGGTGATGGGTTGGAAATCGGACTTGCAGTAGGAGCCCAAAAATATGGCGAGTGGGGCGGTTGCCACTCCATTGGAACAGATTACCATGCACCTAAGGTTGGGGACTTTGATAAGCCCGGAGATATTTATAAGAAACATTCGTATCCATTAAGCATCATGTTAAACAAGGAAGGAAATCGATTTGTTGATGAGGGTGCCGATTTTAGGAATTATACCTATGCTAAATATGGTAAAGAAATTTTAAAACAACCAGGACATGTTGCATATCAACTTTTTGATGCAAAAGTAAGACCATTACTAAGG
>NZ_JBYQFJ010000151.1:0-717 GCF_057836705.1 Virgibacillus carmonensis
ATCGGTTTCGTTTCTTACGATGTTTGTTTGCTTTCACCTGCTCTAAGTTCACGCTGTCACCTCCTTGCTAGACTGGTACAACACAGTGCCACTTAATCTATAATCTATTAAACTCAACTGATTAACCTTGAACCCCGTAAAAAAGCAGTAAAGAAATGACCATCATAGATAGCACAAACATGACAGTTTTAATAATATCTTTCTTGGGAATTGGAGTAATTTTATCGGTCAATCCATTTGCCTTACGATACCTCATTAGGGAAATCGCAATAATGATGCCTATTAGGCTCATAACATGGCTTACACTAAACGGTCCAACAACCATAGGATTTATTCTAGCAAATTCTACAATGCCACGAATTATCATATACCCAATTAGATAATGAATAAAGATTTGACCGGTGTAGGAAGTTTTTTTTAATTTTAACCACAAATAACCGAACAACAGAAAATCTAATAAAAATTCATATGCCTGAGCAGGATGCAAAATTTCCCCGTATCTTTCAATCCCCCAAGGTAAGGCACTAGACATTGGTTCACCAAATACATCACAGCCAATTCTACTTATTCCTTGCGCCAGAATTAGTGCCGGTGCAACAATATCTAAGGTATGCCAAATTGGTAATTTATGCCGCCTCAGTAGGAAATAACCGATGACTAATCCGCCCAAAACTCCACCATGAATCGATAATCCACCGTTTTGGATAAAAAGTATTT
>NZ_JBYQFJ010000152.1:0-715 GCF_057836705.1 Virgibacillus carmonensis
AATGGTAAGCATTCCAGTTGATGCTACTTCTGGTGGGTTTGCAAAACGCTGGAATGCCTCATAAAAAATATAAATAGCGATGATGGTTAAGGTGACACCGTTAAAAAGCGCAGCCAGTATTTCAAATCGTTTGTAGCCATAGGTTTTACTGTAACTGGCAACTTTTTCACCCATAACAAATGCTAAAACGCCAACGCCTAATGATACGGAATCACTCAGCATATGCCCGGCATCAGACAGCAATGCTAAACTATTTGTGACAAATCCGCCAATTGCTTCAATAATCATGTATGCAGTTGTTATGATAAAACTGACTAGCAATGCTTTCTTGTTTGCTCCGTGTGTATGATCGTGTCCATGATCATGACCCATTCCGATTCCCTCCTAACTATGACATGCATGCTTTATTGTTTGGTTTAATACATTCATAACATGTTCGTCATCATGTGAATAAAACAACGTGGTGCCTTCCCGGCGGTATTTTACTAAACGCAAATTTTTTAAGAACCGTAATTGATGGGATACAGTTGACTGGCGAAGGTGTAAATTCTCGGCAATATCATTTACGGAGTACTCATTTTGAAAAAGCAAATGCAGTATCCTAATTCGAGTGGGGTCGCCTAGTGCTTTAAAGGTTTGTGACACTACGAACAGCGTTTCTTCATCCAAGGTTTTAATTGGTTCATTTTCGTCCATTATTTTACCCTCGCTTTCC
>NZ_JBYQFJ010000153.1:0-713 GCF_057836705.1 Virgibacillus carmonensis
TGCCGTTCGTGTTGATACATCGGAAGGTTTTGAACTCTGCCCAGCCGATACCTGCAAGGTTGATGATTTATTCTGCCCTGTTGGCGATGAGACACCTGAAAAACCAAAGTTTCAAATAATCAATGACTTCCAGGATCCAATTATCGAAAAATATGAGACATTCCTAAGAAATAATGATATTCAAGTAGCAGGAATTGAATTTATTTACGATCAAAACGGTGAAATTTTCACCTATGATATCAATACCAATACAAACTATAATTCTGATGCCGAAGCACAAGCGGATAAATATGGCATGCTGGAATTAGCAAAGTATCTGGGTAATCAATTGAATGTTGTAAATAGTTAATTCGTGGCCCCCTTCTTATCGGTTGTGGGGCTTTTTTCTATTCAAATTGCTATCCTGTGATAAAATTAAACTATACGATTTTTGAACCCCCTTAAGAAAGGTTGATAGATAAATGGTTAATTCAAATACTGTGAAACTAACATCATTATCGTCCAAAGGAGGCTGCGGATGTAAAATTGGCCCCGCTGATTTAGATCAAGTTCTTCGTAAACTGCCATCAGCCAATCCAAATCCGAACGTACTGGTAGGACTTGACACGAGTGATGATGCTGGTGTCTATAAATTAAGCGATGACATCGCAATGGTACAAACCGTAGACTTTTTCACCCCCATTGTCGATGATCCCTACGCGTTTGGTCAAATT
>NZ_JBYQFJ010000154.1:0-713 GCF_057836705.1 Virgibacillus carmonensis
CTCAATTGGAATTAGAACTTCCGCTTAAACCCTTTGAGAAATACATCCAAAAACCAGGGGGGAAAAAAAGCGATGAGAAGACATTTAGTGTATTAATCAGCGTATTAAATGGTAAAGGCAAAATGGACGTTGTTGATATGAATAGTCTTACCTTTAAAACAGATATACAAATGGAATTACGCTTACTTGAATTAACAAAAGAAATCAGGATTAAAAGTCCAAAGGTAAGGGCATTATTTGAAAAAGAGATTGAAAAAAGTATCGCAAAACAATATCAGGATTTGTTAGCTAATGTGCAAGAACTTGGTGTTGATCCGTTTGGATATGGAAACGTTTATCGAGTTCATAAAAAGAATGGAGAACTGAAAAGTAAAGAATGGAGAAATATCCTGCCAGATATTAACGTAAAGTTCCATGTCGATGCAAAAATTGTTCAGCATGGTATTACAAAGTAGAAAATACGCCCACAAACGTAATTGTGGGCGTATTTATTACAAGCCTTTAGTGTTATCGGGATGAGAACCAATTCTCAGATTTTCATTCATTTGATCCATATATTTCTTATCTTCAGGTGAAATTTCAAAATCAAATACAGCAGCGTTTTCCTTTTGGCGGGAAGCATTAGTTGATTTCGGTATAACGATTAAATTGTTTTCCAAATGCCATCTAATTATTAACTGGGCAACTGACTTGTCATATTTACCTGCCATTTT
>NZ_JBYQFJ010000155.1:0-709 GCF_057836705.1 Virgibacillus carmonensis
GCATGTCAGAGAAAACAATCGGTATTGTTTCCGTATTCCTGACCAGTTTTGCTAACTTTTCTTCAATCGGCATTATTGCTGGAACGGTACAAGCAATTGACAGCAAAAAAGCAATCCAAGTTTCCGGTTTTGGTATGAAGTTATTAATTGGTGCAACACTTGCATCTATTTTATCAGCCACAGTAGTTGGATTGTTCTTATAGATAAAAAGAAGCCAAGGCAAAAGTGATTCAGTCATAAAGAAATCCGAACTATGATTCCAAATTATTTAAATAGAATTTGGATTAGTTCGGATATTTTTCTTGAAAGATAAGAATGTATAAAATATATCTAGCTCCAGCGTCGGCTTTCAAACATACACTTGCGCTTTTCTAATGTTTATATCATAAAGAATAAGGAAAGATAAAGTATAGACTATTTTTAGGGAGAGCGATAAAGTGAGTGAACAATTCGATTTATTTATAAATGGTAATTGGGTATCTGCCGACGAAACGATAGAGGTGTTAAACAAATACACACAAGATATTTACGCAACGGTTTCCAAGGCTGGTGAAAAAGAGGTCGATCAAGCAATTGACAGCGCTGAAAAAGCATATAAATCAACCAAATTAAGTGCATATGAGCGCTACAAAATACTTAAACAGGTTTCTGAATTGCTTCAGGAAAATAAAGAGGAATTTGCTAATTCTATTGTCAAGGAAGCTGGTAA
>NZ_JBYQFJ010000156.1:0-709 GCF_057836705.1 Virgibacillus carmonensis
CTGGCTAGAAGTTTAAAACAGAAGCGGACTTCCATGATTGGCGTGATTGTAGCAAATATCATGCACCGATTTTCCACCGAGATAAGCCGGGTTATTGAAGACTTTTTTAATCAGCATGATATGCACGCAATCATCTGTAATGCTGATAATGACCCAGGGAAAGAAAGAAAATACATCGAAATGCTCCGGGCAAAACAAGTGGACGGGTTGATTATTTTTCCGACGGGGCAAAATATTGATCTATACACCAATATGGTTGAAGGGGGTTACCCAGTTGTGTTCATGGATCGTAAAGTGCCCGGCGTAGCCGCACCAACCATTATTTCAAACAATTTGGATGCAGTTTATTCTGCAATTGAACACTTCATTGAAAATGGCCATCAACAAATTGCAATTGCTTCACAACCGTTAACCATTTCCACCCGGACCGATCGGTATGAAGGATATAAAAAAGCCCTCGAAGCATATGGATTAGTAATAAATCCATCATTAATGATTAATGCGGAAATTAAGACAGTGAGGAAAGAGTTAGAAAGGCTTTTCACATCTGGCTCACCACCGACGGCATTATTAGCGGCAAATGACCTAGTCTTTATCGAAGTTCTTGAATTCGCAAAGGAAAATAACCTTCAAGTTGGAGAAGATTTCGCGTTAGCGGTATTTGATAATATTCCTTTCGCGCATTTAGTCAATCCACCAGTGACTACGG
>NZ_JBYQFJ010000157.1:0-709 GCF_057836705.1 Virgibacillus carmonensis
CAATCAGGAGGATCACGTCAGCATGGGGACGATTGCTGCGAGACATGCGTTGCAGATGCTGCAGAATGCAAGACATGTAGTAGCAATTGAACTAATCTGCGCGATGCAGGCAGTTGAGTATCGCGGAACAGAACAAATGGGTGCTATCACAAAAGAATTTTACCAGAAGGCACGCGAATTTGTTCCAAGTATTACTGCTGACCGTATTTTTTCAACAGACATTACAAATCTAGCAAACTGGTTAAAAGATGAAGCACAATCACATGTTAGTTTAAAAGGAGGAGTTTTTCATGAATAAGGTGGATGTAAGGGCGAAAAAGGGATTGGAACTAGAGTGTAAAGGCTGGGAACAAGAAGCAGCATTACGGATGCTGTACAACAACCTGGATCCGGAGGTTGCTGAAAACCCGGAAGAGCTTGTTGTGTATGGAGGTATTGGGAAAGCAGCACGTAACTGGGAGTCATTTCATGCGATTGTGAAAACGTTGCGCAATCTGGAGAATGATGAAACCATGTTAATACAGTCTGGTAAGCCTGTTGGGGTGTTTAAAACACATAAACATGCACCGCGCGTCTTGTTGTCTAATTCCGTCTTGGTGCCAAAGTGGGCGAATTGGGAGCATTTCCATGAACTCGATCAAAAAGGGCTGATGATGTATGGGCAAATGACTGCAGGAAGCTGGATTTATATTGGTACACAAGGAATTCT
>NZ_JBYQFJ010000158.1:0-708 GCF_057836705.1 Virgibacillus carmonensis
TTCATGTTTTGTTATGTAAAATTCGGGCATAGTAAATACTGCCATATAAAGCAAGATTATGTTTAATTTTAACAGATTTGCGGTATTTTAACCATTAAACAACCATTTAAAAAGGAGGACCCGGAATGCTTTGGACCATACTAATTATCCTATTAATTCTATGGGCACTTGGATTCGTGTTTCACATTGCAGGCGGATTAATCCACATCATCCTTATTATCGCAGTAATCGTTTTAATCATCCGTTTAATTACCGGCAAAAAAGTTCCGTAAGTATAACGAAAGCATGGCTCGCTAATTTGAGCCATGCTTTTCTTATTTTTTAGTCTTCGTAACGATATCAATAATATGGCGCCAGGTATCCATGTCAAGTGCATCACTTGGTTTGCCGCTTCCAACTACACCATAGCCGACAACTGCACCAACCACCAGTGCAATTGCGCATAAAAGAAGAACTACAATGATCCGCAACCAGATTGGAAAAACACGACGTCTCGGCTTTTTCTTTTTTCTCTTCTCAGCCTTTTGTTTAGCCTTCTGCTGTTTCCTGGTTACTTTTTCAGCAGCAGCTTCTGTTTCGTCCGACTTTGCTTTCCCCTGGGGAATCATTTCTTTTAGCTTATCTTTTAGTTTTGGCCTGTTCGATCGCGTTTGTTTCTCTTCGCTTTTCAATTCAGGTTGGCTGTTTGACATGGTTTGTTACTCCTTA
>NZ_JBYQFJ010000159.1:0-706 GCF_057836705.1 Virgibacillus carmonensis
TTAAAAAAAGGGTCTATTGCTGTTGATGGAATTAGTTTGACAGTTTTTGATGTGAACAACCATACTTTTACAATCTCACTTATTCCCCATACTGTTTCACAAACGGTATTAGGCGAAAAAACAGTCGGAGATATCGTCAACATCGAATGCGATATGCTGGCAAAGTATATAGAGCAAATGATGCAGCGAACAAATACGAAACATAAAGGTATTAATCAGGCCTTTTTATCAGAAAACGGTTATTTTTAAAAGTATGTCTAGCTCCGGCGCCCAGAAACGGCCGTCATAAGCAATGGACACTACGAACGCCAACCCCATGCGTTCTACGATCCCTTGCTTATGAGTCCGCTTCTAAACGGGCATCTGCGCTTTTCTAATACTTTAAGAAAGCATAAATCTTTATCGGTATAAAGTATAAAAAAATCTAAGGCTTTCGCCATTAGTTCTTGGCGACAAGCCAAGATTTTCTAATGCTTTTTAAAATGTATGAACTTCCTCGATTGCTGCCAAACTAACTAGTAAAAAGAGGTGTTCATCTATATGAAGAAAAATCCCGAATTGCCAACGTTTACAATTCTAAATCCAGAATTTCATGCACCTGAGCAGGTATCAATGGATGTTGAAGAAACGGAAATATCTGCTGAGGAATCCCCGGAAAATGAAAATAATTAAAATTAAGTTATATTTTTTCAAAAAATTGTATTAT
>NZ_JBYQFJ010000160.1:0-705 GCF_057836705.1 Virgibacillus carmonensis
TGGAGCAGCTGGATGACAAGGTGGAAACGTATGACAAGAAAATAGAAGCGAGTGAAGACGTAAGCGAACGTAAACAACTTCGGTCTGACCGTAAAGCACCGAAACAATTCCGCAAACAATTCAAGGATTATTTGGCACGCAAGCAAAAATACCAAAACGACATGGAGATCTTCGGAGAACGCAATAGTTACTCGAAGACGGATCATGATGCCACTTTTATGCGAATGAAAGATGATTATATGAAGAACGGTCAGCTAAAAGCGGGTTATAATGTGCAGGCTGCAACCGAAGGACAATATGTGCTCGCTTATGATGTATTCCCAAATCCGACAGATACTCGCACCTTCATTCCATTTCTGGATAACATAGAAAATAATTTCTTTAAGCTGCCGAAGCATATCGTCGCTGACGCAGGGTATGGAAGTGAACAAAACTACGAAGATGTCATGGAGAATCGAAAGCGCACCCCGCTGATTACCTATAACCAGTATCGAAAAGAGAAGAAAAAGAAGCATAAGAATAACGCTTTCCATACAGCCAATTGGGAATATAACAAGGAAGACGATACGTTTACCTGTCCAAATGGAAAACTATTGATGTTCAGCTACGTGTCCCATCGAACAGACAAATACGGACTGACACGAACGTTTAAAGTCTATGAGGCTGAGGACTGTTCAGATTGTCCATTGCGTTCCCAATGCACCA
>NZ_JBYQFJ010000161.1:0-703 GCF_057836705.1 Virgibacillus carmonensis
ATCTGATCATCATAATCCATTGGACGGCACCCCTTTTCTCTATTGAATCTGGTATTTGTATTGTACATAAACCAGTTTTATACATTCATTTCCTTTACTCTATTATACATGATGGGGTATTAAAATTCACAAAAAAAGATGAAATTTTTTCGTAATTAGATATTATTTTGTCTTATCTATACAAACAATCAGTCGTTCCTCTATATCAGCTGCAAACTTTTGTAATGAAGCATCATGAACCATTTCAATTAATGCTGTTGGCTTTGGCATGCCGATTTTAACCTTGTTTGTTTCAATATCCTGGTACACAACCATTTTACATGGGAGAAAATAACCTAGGAGCGGAGTGTGAGATAATATAGTATTCGCCTCTTTTGGATTACAAACTTCCAAAGCCTGATAGGCTTGTTCAAAATCAAACCCTTTATTGTTTAACGTTTCTTTAACATCAAATTGCCAAAGCACACCGAATTTTTCTTCCTTTAGGTTTTCCTCCAGTGCATGAATCGCTTTCTCCATTGATTTTTCCGTTTCAACTGTATAATGAAACATAACCTTAAACAACTCCCTTTTTATAAAAAGTTACCTGCCATAAACAGATAAAATTATATTTGGTAATTTTTATCCAACGTTTAATATTAACCCATACGACGGAATGTTAAACTTCTTCATTATCAATTATCATACCCAGGCATTCATTCCG
>NZ_JBYQFJ010000162.1:0-702 GCF_057836705.1 Virgibacillus carmonensis
TTCTGCATTGATCAAAATAAGGGCCACATGACATCCTATCCTTTGCTCCTTTCATTTCTGCCTATTCATTAGAAAACAATGCATGGGCATCAACTGAATCGCCACACATCATATGAGTAATTTATGTACGATCCGCTTATATTGATTGGACAATAATCACATATTTCAACTAAACATTACAGGGCAATTCGCTGCACCTATTCACAGCCATTAAATAAAATGATGAAGTAAAACATCATTTAAACGAAGGATGATCCTATGGATAAGTATAATTATCATGATTTTTTAGCAATCTGTGGTATTGGTGGTGCACACCCAGGCGGACTGGCACTAACAAAAGAACTTTTAAAAGAGCTGAAATTTGATCAGAACAGCAGAATACTTGATGCTGGATGTGGAACGGGACAAACATCTGCCTATTTGGCAAAAAAATACGGATGCGAAATTACTGCACTCGATCGCCATCCAATTATGTTACAAAAGGCAAAGAAGAGATTTAGCAATGAAAATGCAACCATTCATGTAGTATGTGGTGATGTGGAAGATATACCTTTGGCAGATGAATCATTTGATTTAATCCTGGTTGAGTCTGTTACTGTTTTCACTAATATCCGTAAAACAATTGCTGAATTTGCACGATTATTACGGATTGGAGGGGCTCTATTTGATCTTGAGATGACCGCAGCTACCCCCTTTTCTGAA
>NZ_JBYQFJ010000163.1:0-700 GCF_057836705.1 Virgibacillus carmonensis
TAGTGCGCCATTTTTACTGGCTGGCGGATACCGTGTGTTAAGCTTGCAAATTTACTTTTCTAAAATCAATGGTGATTTAGAGATGGCCGCAACACAGTCCGTTATATTGTCTGTGGTATCTATTTCCTTCCTATTGTTTATGCGGTGGTATCAGGGCCGAAAAGACTATCGGATGGCTAGTAAAGGAATTGGGGCACATCGAAGTGAAGTAAATAATCCACTATTAAAGTGGTTTATGGTAACAATCGGTATTATTGCAATGGTTATTTTGTTATTACCACACGTTACGTTGTTGATCCTGTCTTTAGTTCCAGAAGGTGGGTGGACATGGCAGACCTATCCTCAGCAGTTTGGTTTGGAAAATTTTATTTTGTTATTCGAAGATCCCGATATCTGGGACCCTGTTAAAAACAGTTTAATTATGTCTGTTCTTGCATGTGCCGGTGTATTCGTATTTGGAATCATTACTTCTTATGCACTAGTTAAGCGTAGTTTCATAGGTAAGAACCTTCTGGATATCTTAGTTATGATTCCATGGGCATTACCAGCAACAGTTGTAGGTATGAATTTAATATTAGCATTTAATGAACCTTCTCCATTTTCATTTGGCAAAGTGTTGGTAGGTACATTTTGGATATTACCATTGGCTTACTTTGTTCGCTTTATTCCGTTAGTGGTGAGGTCCACTACGGCAGTGCTG
>NZ_JBYQFJ010000164.1:0-700 GCF_057836705.1 Virgibacillus carmonensis
TATATGACTCAGCAATTGATGTATTAAATTCAAAAGGTTTGAATTATGATCAATCAGGAAATCTCGTTGCCTATTATCAAAATTCACCATTTCCAGGTGTACTTCCTGTTAATAGTGAAGGAGAAATGAAATTCGGATTACTACCGGAAGAACTGGAGAATGGTCCGGTCAATTTAGGACTTATGCCTGTTGATCTAGCAACAAATGCAGGTAAACAGGAAACCTTTTTATTCATCAAAAAAGGTGAGTCATATGGAGAGCCTATCTACACGAAAGATGAGGTGAGACTAGGTGAAACCATCACGATGACTTTGACGCTGAACAATGTCAAGGACTTTATGTCAGGCAAGTTCGATATTGATTATGATGACTCGGTCTATAAGTTCACTGATGTCAAGGTAAACGATGAAATGCAGCAAATGATCGAGAAAAAAGATTTAAATGTGAATATTGAAGAGCCAATCTTCGAAGATAACTTTCAAAGAACGGTCAAAATAGGAGCAACACTTTCAGGCAATGGTTTCAAAGGCATTGACGGTGATGTTAATTTCTTGGATGTCACGTTTAAAGTAGTCGACGATAACTATTATATGCAAAATGACAAACTGGATGTTAAAAACTTGACCTATCAAAAAGTTGGAGAGACAGAACATACTACGATTCCAGTTCTTGCCTATGATACTTTCGCCTTTATATCAAA
>NZ_JBYQFJ010000165.1:0-699 GCF_057836705.1 Virgibacillus carmonensis
CACCTGCCAATTGTTTCGCACGTGGATGAAGTCCCCGGGTTTTATATAGCAGCAGGGCATGAAGGCGACGGCATTAGTCTAGCAGCCATCACTGGGAAAGTGATTGAGGAAATGATTTCAGATAAAGAATTATCCATCCCAGTTGAAGCCTTACGCTATAACCGTTTTACCGAAAGGGTGGCACACACATGAAGGTAGATCGTTTATTTACCACCATTGATACACATACGGGCGGGAATCCGACCAGAACGGTTCTAAGTGGTCTGCCGAAGCTAGAAGGAAATACGATGTCGGAAAAGATGCTTTACATGAAAAAGCATTACGACTGGATTCGTAAATTTTTAATGAATGAACCAAGAGGTCACGCTGTCATGTCGGGGGCGTTAATGGTGAATCCCTGCCACCCCGATGCGGATATCGGTGTGATCTATATTGAAACCGGCGGCTACCTGCCCATGTGCGGCCACGATACGATTGGATTTTGTACAGCACTTATCGAGGCGGGTTTAATTGAATTCAGTGAGCCGTTCACCACCATTACGCTGGACACTCCGGCCGGGCTGGTTAAAACAAGGATCAACGTGGAAGATGGCAAGGCAAAAGAAGTGACCTTTGCCAATGTCCCGTCATTTTTGCTAAAAAAAGTCGAAATGGATGTAGAATCAGTCGGTCCGATTGAATGCGAAATTGCCTATGGTG
>NZ_JBYQFJ010000166.1:0-699 GCF_057836705.1 Virgibacillus carmonensis
GGAAATCCGGGACCGACAGTTAAAGTCTGGATGGGAGAAGATTATAAAGCTGAAACAGATGCAAAAGCATCTTTATTTTCCTGTGATTATAATCCCTGAAGCCGTAAAAGGTTTTGGGGATTTTTATTGTATGTATAGTTTTTCTACAGGAAAACAGGCTTATCCTTCATCACGAGATATAGGATTGATACACAGATGAAGGAGGAGATTGATGATGCAACAATCATCGCGTTTAGTTAAATTAATTATTCTGGCACTACTGGGGACAATATCGCTATTATTATTTTTCTTGAACTTTCCAATCCCATTTTTACCGCCATATCTAAAAATCGATTTCAGTGAGGTTCCCGCACTTATTGCTGCGTTAATTTTCTCACCGCTTGCCGGGGTCCTGGTGGAGGCAATTAAGAACCTTTTATACTTGGTTGTTTCCGGAGCAGGCGATCCAATAGGTGTTGCTGCCAACTTTTTAGCCGGTGTCTTGTTTATCGTTCCAGTCGCTATGCTTTATCATAAATATAAAGGTGTGAAAAGTATTGTTTCCGGATTGGTAACTGGTACCATCATTATGGCAGCTGGTATGAGTATATTGAACTATTTTGTGATATTGCCAGCGTATGCATGGTTTATCGGGGCTCCTGGAATGACAGAAAGCACTGCAAAATCAGTTGCAGTATTTGCGGGAGTATTACCATTCAG
>NZ_JBYQFJ010000167.1:0-695 GCF_057836705.1 Virgibacillus carmonensis
CCTGATTGATATTATGTTAATCGGTCATTGGATTGAAATGAAATCAGTTATGGGTGCTACGTCGTCATTGGAACATTTGGTTGAGCTAATGCCAAACACAGCCCATCGGATTAATAAAAATGAGGACACAGAAGAAGTAAACGTATCCGAATTAAAAAACGGTGATTTGGTTTTGATAAAGCCAGGTGAAAAAATACCAGCAGACGGTAAAATAACCAAGGGTCGATCCGAAATTGACGAATCAATGCTAACAGGTGAATCTCTTCCTGTTTCTAAAGAGAAAGGGGAAGAGGCAATTGGCGGGTCTGTAAACGGGGAAGGTTCCCTAACCATTTCTATTGAAAAAACGGGTGAAGATAGTTATTTATCACAAGTTATAACGATGGTCCGTGAAGCACAGGAATCAAGGTCCCATACACAAGACCTTTCGGACCGCATGGCAAAATGGTTATTTTATATTGCAATGGCAGCGGGTATCGTGACCTTTGTAATATGGATTTTTGTTGGTCCATCATTAAGCTATGCCTTAGAACGAACAGTTACCGTAATGGTTATTGCATGTCCCCATGCACTTGGACTTGCCGCACCTTTAGTGGTTGCGAAATCAACAACACTTGCTGCGAAAAGTGGCTTGCTTATTCGGAAACGATCCAGTTTTGAGGAAGCAAGAAATATAGATGCCGTTATTTTTGATA
>NZ_JBYQFJ010000168.1:0-695 GCF_057836705.1 Virgibacillus carmonensis
GAGGTGGACCATGTGACTGCAAATAATGGCAAGGATATTGCTGAACTGTTCCGAGAGATTAATGCACTTATGAAAAAGCGACTGCGCGAACAGCTGCACGGGAAAGGATTAACGCCACCACAAATGATGACGCTGCATTTGCTGTCAGAAAATGAACCTATGCGTGTTGGTGATTTAAGTGATCGTTTGAAATTGGCGCCCAGTACCGTTTCAAGTATCCTTGATCGTTTAGAAAAAAACAATTTTGTGATACGATGCCGGAATAAAAACGACAGAAGAATTGTGGAGATTTATTTATCAAAGAAAGCAGAGGAATTACAAGACTCATTCAGGCAAATCATTGATCAATTTATGCAAACAATTACAGCGGGAGCAACTGAACAGGAGTTACACGACATACGGATAGGCCTACAGACTATGCGAAGATTACTCATGAAAGAGGTTGAGGGGGAGTAACGTTGGCAACGATTGTTGAAGTGAATGATTTACGAAAAAAGTACAAAGGTTTTGAAGCGGTAACCGGTGTGAATTTTGCAATTGATGAAGGGGAGATTTTTGGCTTTCTCGGACCGAATGGTGCTGGAAAAAGCACTACCATTAACATGCTGTCGACGATAATTAGACCAACTGGCGGAGAGGCAACGATAAATGGTTTTGATATTGTAAAGGAAAAAAATAAGGTAAGAGAAAGTATT
>NZ_JBYQFJ010000169.1:0-694 GCF_057836705.1 Virgibacillus carmonensis
GGGCCCCTTTCGTTGGTATCTTTATTGCCCGTATATCGAAAGGACGCACTATTCGCGAATTTTTATCAGGCGTTCTGATTGTTCCTTCCGTTATCAGCTTCTTATGGTTTGCTACATTTGGAATGTCAGGAATTAATGCGCAAAATAATGGTGCAGACATTGCCGGGCTGCCTGATGAACAAGCTCTATTCGGGATGTTTGACCAATTTCCATTTAGTGTAATTTTGTCCATATTGGCTATCCTGTTGATTGGAACATTTTTTATTACGTCAGCAGATTCAGCCACCTTTGTTCTTGGCATGCAGACAACTAATGGTTCTTTATCCCCTCCAACAGCTGTTAAATTTGTATGGGGCTTTGCCCAATCAACAATAGCTGCTGTACTCCTTTATACTGGTGGACTGCAGGCACTTCAAAATGCATTAATTTCAGCAGCATTACCATTTTCGTTTATCATGCTGTTGATGGTTTACTCTTTCTATAAAGCTCTAAGGAAGGATAAAGGAGAATCTATACTGTAGTATTTTGGGGGCTGTATGGTGTTAATAAGCCATACAGCCTTTATTTAGGAGTCAATTGAAAAAGTAGTTAATTACTTTACTTTTTCATCAAGCATCTGAAATACTTTCCGCAAGGTTTCCTTAGGTATAGTTGAGTACTTATTCCCGATGCTTCTTTCAAAATAGCACTTCTT
>NZ_JBYQFJ010000170.1:0-694 GCF_057836705.1 Virgibacillus carmonensis
GTAAAAATTTTACAATTCCCTGGTTCATTTTAGTTAAATCTTAGAGTAAATCGCTGATGTCTAAATCAACATTACCAGAATCGTTGACATCACCGTTTAGAATGTCGCTAAGAAGTTGTGTTGCGTCTAACATGATATCACCACCGCTAATTAAAATTTTTTCACTTGCTTGTGGGGGATTGCCCACAAAAATTTAAATTCACTTTCTTAAGGTAAATGAAACATAGTTTTAATAACTTTTTACTGGTTAAATTTTACAGTAAATCGCTAAGGTCTAAATCAACATTACCGGAATCGTTGACACTGCCGCCTAGTATGTTGCTTAAAATTTGTGTAATATCTTTCACAGTCTCACCTCCCTTATCCTTCTACATAAAGCTAACGAATTTGATAGACGAATGGATCACATTCTATCAAAATTTCTTATAAAAATTTTATGAGGTTATGCGGAAGTTGTACGAATTGTCCTTCATGATGGTATTTGGCAAGGAAAAAAGAAATAGAAAAAATAGTTAGCAGGGATAATGAACGGTTTTCATCATAAAATGAAACAATAAAGTGTAGCGGGAGGAGAAGCAACAATGCTATTTATTCATACAACGAAGCAAGTTATTACCCGTTTTTTCGCTGAGCGATTCTATGACCAGTCTGCACAAATGGCGTACTATTTTATGCTGTCTCTGTTTCCCTTTTT
>NZ_JBYQFJ010000171.1:0-692 GCF_057836705.1 Virgibacillus carmonensis
TATTGGAGAAGGATTTTACCATCTGTAAAGCTATTTCCTTCTGTGAAACTATTTCATTTGTCATCTGTATTCTCCCCTTTACTTTTTTACTCCTTTAATTGTATGCTTTATTTATGAGAATAACAAAGGTTCTGAATATAAAATTTAGCCTTAATTATTTTTCACTTCCTTCCATATCAATAATTTAATCGACTTCAACAAGATCTTCCCTATTTTAAATTGATCGGACAGAGACAACTCTTTTCAATCCAGCAACCCTTCTATGAAACAGGGTAGTAAACTATAATAGCTCCCCTAATCTTCTTTGAACAAATGAGGAGACTTCCGCGTTAAACGTTTCATATTCATCCACAAATATGTTATGGCTGCTTTTTTCAAAGATTACTAACTCACTGTCAGGAATTTTTTCTGCCATAAGCACGGAGTACTCTACTGGGCAAACCCAATCAAAGTGGCCCCCAGCAACTAATGTAGGGCATGTAATTTCACTTAATTGATCAACGAAGTCAAATGTTGCTATGAACTCTTGTCCTGCATTTGCTACTGACCAATTAAAAGTCGACCTTTCTTTCGCGATTGCCTTTTTTTCTTCTTCTGTTTTCACTTTTCCTCTCGATGAATAAGAATAAAGCGAATCCATCACAACCCAATATTCCGCCATTTCTTTTTCGGTCTTAATAGCTCCCTCAAAC
>NZ_JBYQFJ010000172.1:0-690 GCF_057836705.1 Virgibacillus carmonensis
CTGGTACAACATCTTCTTTCGCCATATCAAAATGGACATGAAACATATTCGAGACTGGAATATTTGGCTTTGTCGAAACAGAACCACATTCATTAAAAAATGCAGCAAGTTCTTTCGCTTCTTCATAGTACTGATTCATTTTATCTGCATGCTGGTCAAAATAATAATCAGCACTGACTATGTACGGATAAAAGCTAATCAGATCCCCGCCATGACGCCTTTTCCATACTTTTGATTTCTCTGTAAAGTCCTTTTCACCGGCCAAAATTGCCCCTGCAATTCCACCAATTCCTTTGTAAATAGAAATATAAACACTATCAAACAGCTCACATACTTCGGCAGCTGACTTTTGATAATAAGGTAAGATCTCGAAAAGTCTGGCTCCATCTAAATGAATCTTAATGCCATTATTCCGGCAGTATGCAGAAATACGTTCGAGGGTCTGATAATCTGGTAACTGCCCACCAATCTCACGTTGCGGCAACTCAAGTAATATGCAAGCAACGTCTGATTCCATGTTCACTACATCTTCCAATCGAATAACGCTGTCTTTGTCTGCTAATAGGACAGGTTCAATATGATGCAATTTTTTTAGCCCATCCTGTTCATGAATTTCCATATGACATAATGGATGATAGGCCACTTTTTTTCTACCTTTATCATCACACCAAATTCTTAGTGCAATTTGCT
>NZ_JBYQFJ010000173.1:0-690 GCF_057836705.1 Virgibacillus carmonensis
ATGCCCCATGCGTGGAAGTGTGGCTATCCCCGCAAACGATAGTTTTACCGGGTGTTGTTAATCCAAGTTCCGGACCAATAATGTGGACAATACCGTTGTCAGGATGGTCCAGATCATAAGCAGTAATCCCAAATTGTTTACAGTTCTCGATTAACGCCTCCACTTGCTTTCCGGCCAGCACGTCCTTAAATTCCAAGTTTCTATCTTTTGTTGGAACATTGTGGTCGGCTGATGCAAATGTTAAATCCGGCCGCCTGACTGTTCGTCCCTGTTCTTTCAGTAAAGAAAATGCCTGAGGCGAAGTGACATCATGAATTAAATGCAGATCAATAAAGAGTAATGGCTGTTCCAGTGGTGAATCAATTACATGGTTTTCCCAAACCTTTTCAAAAAGCGTTTTTGCCGCCATTTTCGTTTCTCCTTTCTATACCTGTGATGCAGAGTGAAGGTCCGTAATTTTTCCTGCCTTGATAATCTGGCCCGGCACTTCATGAGTTAACAATGACTGCAGATAGTTTGCAGCGCCAATCAGCTGGTCAAGGTCTGTATTCATTTCATATCCCATGAATGCCAGCATATGTACGAGATCCTCCGTACAAATATTACCGCTAGCACCAGGGGCGAATGGACAGCCGCCAAGCCCTCCTAAGGAAGCATCAAATCTAGTTACTCCAGCACGTATTGCCTCAT
>NZ_JBYQFJ010000174.1:0-688 GCF_057836705.1 Virgibacillus carmonensis
CAGCGATGCGTGAATCCGCCAAACAGGAATTATCCCATTTATTTATTGATCTCTCAGGTGTTGCTGTTGTGGACACGATGGTAGCACATTATATCTTTAAGATTATACAATCATTGGAGTTGGTCGGGGTAAAGGCTGTTCTTGCCGGCATTCGTCCGGAGGTTGCGCAAACCATGGTAACATTAGGAATTAACTTTTCGGAAGTAAAGACTTACAGTACAATGCAACAAGCATTATCTAAACATATTGTTTCAGAAAACATCATTAAATAATTCATGATAAAAAAGCTATCCAACTCCTTTAAATTGAATAGAGTGGATAGTTTTTTTTATTCGGTACATACCAATAACAATTAATAAATAATCACAACTTTTCATTCTGATCAAAGTTGACGATATAGATGATCATCACTATAATAAAAACTTATGTGAATCAAACGGGCAAGCTGACAAGCTTTTTTAGTCAGAGTTTATGATAACTATACAAAACTTAAAGCGATAGTTTAGACACTTGTTCCTAACCAATTAGGAGGAAAAACGTGCTAGACAACAAAAAGGTTAAATTGGACTTTACAGTATTTCTTGTAAGTGGAGGTGTTTTAATATTATTTATTGTACTATCGTTCTTCAATAGTACGATGGTTGATGATGCGATTACAAAGTTATTTGGTATATCCGCTGATTTATTT
>NZ_JBYQFJ010000175.1:0-687 GCF_057836705.1 Virgibacillus carmonensis
ATTGGCGTTTTAAAGAAATCGTTGTAATGTCCGCACTTTCCGTTGTATTCGCGGTTGTTTATCTGGCCTTTGTTCCTGTGGGGAAAATTCTTGTGGGATTTTTTGGACCGATTGGCTACGATCTTATTTTTGGAATCTGGTTTATTGTTTCTATACTGGCTGCTTATATTATCCGTAAGCCTGGTGCTGCATTTATATCTGAAACAATTGCTGCAATGGTCGAGGTTCTACTCGGTAATGCAGCTGGCCCAATGCTGATTTTGTCTGGAATAGTTCAAGGGTTAGGCGCTGAGGCTGCATTTGCAGCAACCCGTTGGAAAAATTACTCAACATGGGTCCTTCTGTTTGCCGGTGTTGGTTCCGCTGTATTCAGCTTTGTGTACGGTTACTTTATAAGTGGATATGCTGCACTTTCTACCCCTTATGTGATTGGGATGTTTGTCACACGCATGATAAGTGGCGCATTAATCGCTGGATTACTCGGAAAAACTTTGGGCGATGCCCTGGCACAAACAGGTGTCTTATCCAGTTTTGCTCTGGGAAAAGAGTACAGAAAGAAAAATGCGGCATGAAGAAGGATTTCCTTTTACGCGTACAACAGTTGTCCTTAGGATTCGAAAATCATCCCAATCAAGACACCATTTCGAATGTCAGTTTTGAATTGGACAAAGGTGAAACACTTTTATT
>NZ_JBYQFJ010000176.1:0-686 GCF_057836705.1 Virgibacillus carmonensis
TTTATATCCGAAAGTGTTTATGGACTATCATCGTTTTCAAGAGACATATGGTGATGTGTCTGTATTGGACACACCAACATTTTTATACGGGATGCGCCTTGGTGAGGAAATTGAAGTAGAAATTGAACAAGGTAAAACATTAATCGTAAAATTAGTTTCTATTTCTGAAGCTCACGCAGATGGTACACGAGTCATTTACTTTGAACTTAATGGACAATCGAGAGAAGTTGTTGTAAAAGATGACAATATAAAATCACAACTGGCGACAAAACAACTAGCTGACAAAGGAAACGAGAAACATATTGGAGCTACAATGCCAGGTACAGTTGTGAAAGTTATTTGTGAAAAAGGCGATAAAGTTAAAAAGGGAGACTATCTTCTAATAACTGAGGCAATGAAAATGGAAACAACCGTTCAGGCTCCTTTTGACGGTGTAATCAAATCGATTCACGTCAGTAACGGAGAAGCTATTAAAGTGAATGATTTATTGATTGAATTTGAATAATGGGTACAAAAAAGTAGCAGCAATCCAGGATTGCTGCTACTTTTTCTGGTGTACCACTCACTCGTATTTTGCACTTCGGTTTGAAAGTAAAATAAAATAACTCAGCATCGCAAAATAACAAGATACTACGAAAGCATGCATTAATGCTATTCCAAGGTTTAGCAATGTGAAAATAATCATT
>NZ_JBYQFJ010000177.1:0-684 GCF_057836705.1 Virgibacillus carmonensis
TTTCATTCGCTGCCACTTTAATTTTTTCTTTCGTTTCAGTGCTTAACAAAAAATATGATCCTTGTTTTTTCTCTTCTGTCATGCTCATTTTAATTTCCCTCCTTGTCATCCATAGCAAATGTTTTATCTAAAATGTAATCGGCTTCTTCTGGATTTAATCCAAGTGCATCACATAAAATCAAATACAGATGGAGCGTTCGTTTTTCTATATGATTTAATCGTTTGAACGTCATTTCCAATCCGTCAGCAACTCGACTCACAGTCACATCTAATTCTTTTTCTGCTAACTTAATGCCATCAAATTTCACTGCATCCTCTAACATTCGTTTCAGTAATACATTCCTTGATACCTTTTGTTTTTTAGCTTCCTCATCCAACACTCTTACGGCACGAACATCTACATCCCGAATTTTTATTTCCATTCAAATCCACTCCTTCCACGCGTCGCTTAGAAAATAGTAAAATCCCCGTTCACAAGAACAGGGATTGTTGAAGGGCATAAGGATGTGCATTTTGTCCCATAACGGATGCTTTAAGAATGTGTCACTTTTCTTTGTTTGAAAATACAATATTAAACTCAGTGAACCAATTACCACTACTATAAACAAAAAAGTCATTAACATTGGTATATTAACTTCCGTACTTGAGGAAAATGGGACTGCTATATCTTTCTTATATATATCT
>NZ_JBYQFJ010000178.1:0-679 GCF_057836705.1 Virgibacillus carmonensis
TTTTGGAAAATTGGACGATGAACTGGAATCCAGCTTTCAAGCCATTGCAGAGTCAATCGATAAAGTGGATTTTCTTATTACAACTGGAGGTGTATCAGTTGGAGACTTTGATCTAATGCCGGCAATATATGAAAAGTTACATGCTACTGTCTTATTTAATAAGGTTGCCATGCGTCCCGGAAGTGTCACAACGGTGACGGCATTACAGGATAAACTGCTATTTGGCTTATCGGGTAATCCATCAGCCTGCTATGTAGGGTTTGAGTTATTTGTACGGCCCATTTTACAAACCTTTTTAATGAATGACACACCATTATTAAAAAGGTCGAAAGCTATATTAACGGACGATTTTCCAAAGCCTAACCCGTTCACTCGATTTGTTCGTGGTATCCTATCCATTGAAGATGGCCAGGTCCGCGTCTCACCGGCAGGTATCGATAAATCAAACGTTGTTACTTCGCTAGCATTTACAAATGGTTTGATGGTATTACCGGGTGGAACGAGGGGGTATAACAAAGGTGCAATAGTTGATGTTCTATGGCTTGATCAAATGGAAGGCCAGACAACCTTTTAAAAGGAGTTGGGGAAGTGAATCAAGAAATTAGTCAAGTGTCAGACCATTTCGGAAGACAACTAAGGGATCTTAGAATTTCCGTGATCGATAAATGTAACTTTAGAT
>NZ_JBYQFJ010000179.1:0-677 GCF_057836705.1 Virgibacillus carmonensis
TTGAACATGGAGACGTTTCCGTTGAAATTGGGTTGGGAATGAAACCTGAATTAACCGGAAAGGGTATGGGTCTGAATTTCCTTGAAGCTGGAATGAATTATGCTATGACACAATATAACCCTAAAGAAATAACGCTTTCCGTTGCTACTTTTAATGAGAGAGCTATAAAGGTCTATAAAAAAGCAGGATTTGAATCTGTGGAAACCTACATGCAGGATACAAATGGTAGTCGTTTTGAGTTTTTGAAGATGAAGTATGAATGCGCTAAGTAAAAAAACAAGCTGTTAGGTTCTTTTGTTAACGAGCGCTATAGCTGAGCAAGATTGTATTGGATTCGGGTCATTAATCGGAATAACTTAGTCATACGGTGAATTATGTGCCTTTTAAATAAGTGCGATTGCGGAACAAGGAGTAAAAGGGCGATACATATTAGTCATGAAATATGTATCGCCCTTTATTTTTTATAACTTTTTATGATTTTGGTCTTGAAAATTAATTAAAATCCGATAATTTGTAAAAAAGTCTGATACAATTTTGTTAATACTCGCGATTTTTTCGTAAAAGGATCAGTTTGTTACTAAACTAGAAATAAAGAACACGTTCCTTGGTTGGAATTAATACAAGAATCAGAGAGGCGGATTTAAATTGTTAACAAAACCAAAAAAATTACATCGTGG
>NZ_JBYQFJ010000180.1:0-677 GCF_057836705.1 Virgibacillus carmonensis
TACAACCCACATTCCTCTTTCTTGAATTGGCGGCCTCTCAGACCGGCGGGATGCTGTGGAATTCATGTTAATGGGTGCAGGCGGTTTGCAAGTTTGTACAGCAGCTATGCACCATGGCTTTAGCATCGTAGAAGATATGGTTGAGGGCTTAAACAATTACCTGGACGACAAGGGGCTAGCATCTGTCGGTGACCTTGTTGGGAAATCAGTTCCGAAGTATTCCGACTGGGGTGACCTTGACCTCAATTATAAATCCGTAGCCCGTATTAATACTGACACATGTATTAACTGCAATAAATGTCATATTGCTTGCGAAGACACAGCACATCAATGTATCGATATGCTAAAGGCAAAAGATGGGACAAAGTACTTACAGGTTAACGAAGATGACTGCGTTGGTTGTAATTTATGTTCGATTGTTTGTCCGGTAGATGGCGCAATTGACATGATTGAGATTCCAAGTGACGAGCCAATGACATGGAAAGAGCGTGAGGCTGCAATTAAAGAACCATCATGTGGAATTAGTTTGGTTAAATAACTAAAGGGGGAAAAGAGAATGAAAAAATTGATAAAAAATGGAACAATTGTAACGGCAACTGACAAATATGAGGCTGATTTGCTGATTGAAGATGGCAAGGTGACTTCAATTGGCGGTTATTTTACTGAGGATGTTGATG
>NZ_JBYQFJ010000181.1:0-674 GCF_057836705.1 Virgibacillus carmonensis
TTATTAAAAATATCTTTTACAGTAGCATCCATTGTTCTCTTTTGATCGGATTTACTCAACTTTTCCGGTCCTTCATACGTTCGTAATTGTTCTATGGAATCAAAGGGAATAACAGCACTTTTTGTTAGACCGACTTGCATATAAAGCCTTTTATGTTGAATGATAAATGGAGATAACCGAATTGCATTTATTTCACCAATGAAAAATAGAACTCCATAAGCATTCAATCCAAGTATGCCCCAGGAAATGATCACATTCCACTCATGCAATAGGTAATGTAACCCAACTGTTTCCAATACCGTTGCATGAATTAACATGATATAAATAGTAATAACACTTGAATTTTTGTGGTAGGTAAAATAGTTGTCAGCCGCTTCAGGAACTTTTTTTCGCCAACTAAATAATGCATAATAAAACAGCGACATTTCAGAGAGAAGTACTTCTGCCATACGGTTTACAGACAAATGATCTGAGTATGCATTTATGGCTTTTGTATAAAAATATGGGACAGTATTATTAGACCGGAAACTGGATATTATTCTTGGCAGCTTCACAATTATTGTAAATAAAATGTAGAGTTCGAGACAAACGAATATTGATTCAAAAGCTATTATTAAATAGGAAAACATGGTGATTTGCTGCATGTGCTGGGAAGGAATAACGAGATTTGCCAG
>NZ_JBYQFJ010000182.1:0-673 GCF_057836705.1 Virgibacillus carmonensis
ATAAACGGCTTTTTCATCCAGTATTCATTATAGAACTGTCATACGACTTCATCAACTAATATACCCTATTTTATGTTCATAAACAACAAATGAATTGTCTTATTCCGCAAAATATGACAAAACGTTTAAAACATGTCGTATACATGTTAACAACTCGGCAAAAATAATATACCAATGGTTCACATTTTAAAATAAATAGGCTATAATAAAGACATTAAATTTGATACAAGTGGATACATATATATTTAAAGGAGGCAAGCAGCATGACAGTTGACTTGGCATTACTATTAGGAGTAAGTGTGACATTTGTCGTGTCCATCTTTACAGCAGGCCATGATGCAAAACCGGGAGTAGCTAAAAAGGATCAATAATAAAACCGTCATGTTAAGCATGACGGTTTTATTTATCAGTCCATCCTTATTTTAATCCAGCAAAGTCTTGCTGTCTGAGCGCTTCATAAATAATAATTGCGGCGGTATTTGACAAATTTAATGATCGGACTTTCTCATTCATGTGGATGCGTAAGCACTTATCTTCTTTTCCTTCCAATAAATGCTTTGGAATCCCATCGGTCTCACGTCCAAACACAAAAAACAAATCCTCATCGACCTTACTGTAATCATAATCGGTATAATGCTTTGTACCAAAGTTTTCAATATAATAGTAATTTCCA
>NZ_JBYQFJ010000183.1:0-671 GCF_057836705.1 Virgibacillus carmonensis
TTCTGACCCAGAAGCAGAATATGAAGAAACCAATATTAAATTAGTACCAATGCTGTCGGTCTTAGGGGGATAAATATGGATCACACAGAAGCTTTAACACGGTATACCGCAAATTTTATTGATGAATTGGCAAAGAGCGGTCTTAAGGAGGTAGTTATCTCACCAGGGTCCAGATCGACGCCACTTGCCATGACTGTCATGGAGCATCCAGAGATGAAGCAATGGATTGTAATTGATGAGCGTTCAGCTGCTTTTTTTGCATTAGGGATGGCCAAGCAATTAAAGAGGCCAATTGCAATTATTTGTACATCTGGAACTGCGGCAGCTAATTATTTCCCAGCGATTGTTGAGGCATTTGCAAGCAGGGTTCCACTAGTTGTTTTAACAGCAGATCGTCCACACGAATTGCGAGATGTTGGAGCACCACAATCGATTGATCAACTAAAATTATACGGAAACTATGTCAAATGGTTTCATGAAATGTCATTGCCAGATAATGATCAAAAGATACTTGACTACGCACGAAATAAGGCGTCAAGGGCTGTTCACACAGCAAGCGAGGGGAATGCCGGGCCAGTTCATTTAAATCTGCCATTTCGTGAACCATTGATTCCGGATTTTTCGCTTGAGAATTTATGGGGGAGTTACAATCATTCTAAGCAACTTTCAGC
>NZ_JBYQFJ010000184.1:0-670 GCF_057836705.1 Virgibacillus carmonensis
ATACCATTTCTTCTATATAAAATAAGTCAAAGCTACCAATTGTTATAAAAACTTCGAAATTAGGAAATTTAAGTAATGTAATTAGGAAAAATGCCTTCATCGAATTTTTCGGTGAAGGCATTAATCCAATTTTAATAAACTTTTCTAATGATCGTGATTATGCTGACGAGAGGAAGATTCTTGTTCATTTTGACACATCAGCGAATCATCATGTGGATGTTCTTTATTTTCCATTTGAATGGTTACATGTCCCACGCCCTTGTGCTCCAATTCGTGTTCGATTGATAATAATAATTCCTGACTTTCTTGAATAGATAAATCACCATCTACAACTGCATGACAAGAAAGAGCGTTTTGCCCACTCGTAATACTCCATACATGTAAATCATGAATACCCATTATTCCCGGTACATTTTTCATTAACTTTATTATTTCATCCAAATCAACATTTTTGGGAGTACCTTCCATTAATACATGGATGGCATCTTTTGTGACCCTCCACCCACTGATCAATACGAGAATAGCAACAATAACACTAGCTAGTGGGTCCGCCCATCCCCAGTTGAAAAACATAATGAGTAAGGCCGCGATAATGGCGCCGACAGATCCAAGAAGGTCACCTAATACATGTAAAAAGGCAGCGCGTAGGTTTAAGTTTTCTTTGGTGTCA
>NZ_JBYQFJ010000185.1:0-670 GCF_057836705.1 Virgibacillus carmonensis
TGCCGAGATTTTCTAATATATTGGGTTGCTATCTGAAGCATATTAGTAGATTATAGGTATATAGTAAATGTGCAAGTACACTATTAATGTATATTGCTTTACATTTTTACAATTATTTTCGATACTAGGAAGAAATATATATGGTATGATTATTCTCTACATTGAATTTAGGTGATCTCATGGCAAAAGATGATATTTTAACAAGTGAAGATGTTATTGATAGAGCCCGCGAATACCTTTCCGAGGATGATGCAGCTTTTGTTCGACGTGCATATGAATTTGCTGAGCGTGCTCATTCGGATCAATTCCGGAAATCTGGTGAGCCATACATTATCCATCCCGTGCAGGTAGCAGGTATACTGGCTGAACTGGAAATGGACTCAGAAACAATCGCAGGTGGATTTCTGCATGATGTTGTAGAAGACACGACCGTTACCTTAGAGGACCTAGAGGAAAATTTCAATCATGAAGTAGCAATGCTGGTCGATGGCGTAACAAAGCTTGGAAAAATTAAATATAAGTCGAAAGAGGCTATCCAGGCAGAAAACCATCGAAAAATGTTCGTTGCGATGGCGAAAGATATTCGTGTTATTTTAATAAAACTAGCAGACCGATTGCATAATATGCGGACATTAAAACATCTCGCACCGGAAAAACAGCGAAGAATTTC
>NZ_JBYQFJ010000186.1:0-667 GCF_057836705.1 Virgibacillus carmonensis
TTTCGGAATCAAAAATCATTCACACTTTTGAGGAAGGGCATCAATTTGTTCAGGAGATTGGATTTCCGGTTATTATCAGGCCGGCATATACACTTGGAGGATCTGGTGGAGGATTCGCCGCTAACGAAGCAGAGTTAGAAGTAGTTCTTAACAATGGCCTGACTTCAAGTCCTATTCATCAAGTATTAATTGAAAAAAGCATAAAGGGCTGGAAGGAAATCGAGTATGAAGTGATGCGGGATGCCAATGATACATGCCTGATTGTGTGCAATATGGAGAATATTGATCCAGTAGGTGTTCATACTGGTGACTCAATGGTTGTCGCACCATCGCAAACATTATCGGATGTCAACTATCAGGTGCTCCGAAACGCATCATTAAAAATTATCCGGGCCTTAAAGATTGTTGGCGGCTGCAATATTCAATTCGCGTTTGACCCGCATTCCGAACAATATGTGATTATTGAGGTTAACCCGAGGGTGAGTCGTTCTTCCGCTCTCGCCTCAAAGGCCACTGGTTATCCAATTGCGGGGATCGCTACGAAATGTGCAGTTGGATACCATTTGGATGAAATCATCAATCCGATTACCGGAACAACATATGCATCCTTTGAACCGGCGCTTGATTATGTAGTTGTCAAATTGCCACGGTTTCCATTTGATAAGTT
>NZ_JBYQFJ010000187.1:0-667 GCF_057836705.1 Virgibacillus carmonensis
AGAAGGAAAGTGAAGGGGGATACAATGATGAATCAAATCAAAGTTGAAAAATTATTAATCAATTATAAAACACTTGAAAAGTTCAAACACTTTAAGGCTTACGGAAATCAGGAGCTTTCTATGCTCGAGGACTTACAAAGCAACATTGTGGAAAATGACAGTGAATCGCCATTTTACGGAATTTATTATGGAAATAATTTGGTAGCGAGAATGAGTTTATACAAGGTGAGGGCGAAATATGATGCTTACTTTAAACCGGCCCAGGACTATTTGGAGCTTTGGAAATTGGAAGTGTTACCCGATTACCGCGGAAATGGTTATGGAAGAGCATTAGTGGAGTTTGCAAAACAGGATCAATTGCCAATCAAAACAAATCCAAGAATAAATTCCCAGGGTTTCTGGGAAGAAATGGACTTTCAACAAGCAAAATATGAAATGGAACGGGACTTAGGTCAGAATCCATATATTTGGATGCCTGCCGGCGTAAAAGAAAAGGAAAAAGAAAATTAAGAAGGACTAATTGTGAAAGAGAAAGACATGATTGATTGCATTTACATCAGTCATGTCTTTTTTCCATGGGAAAATATTATAAATTCAGGCTTTCAAGAGTAGTTCTTAGCGGAAATGTTAAGAGAGGGCTGCAGCTGCCGGTCACTTATTAGTTTTT
>NZ_JBYQFJ010000188.1:0-666 GCF_057836705.1 Virgibacillus carmonensis
GGTCACGTGGTGTAAGAATGATTTCGTTAAAGCATTCAAGAAATTCCTTTCGTGGAGTTGTTCCCATATCAAGGCTATGAATGAGCCCATCATTACGAATATACTCAACTAGTTTATCCTGCATCGTTTCATTATTATGGCCGTAATTCAGTGCACCTGCACCGGCAAAAAAGTCAATGTACGCTTTACCGTCTACGTCCCAGAGCTTATACCCCTTCGCTTTTTCAAATATGGTTGGCCATCCGCGGCTATAACTTCTCACCGTCGATTCTAGCTCCTCAAACGTTTTCATTTTTGTATTTCCTAATACTGCTGTCCCCATTGAATCATTCCTTTACAAGCTTATTTTCTTCATCGATAGGTCCAATCTTGTACAATTGTTCGTCTTCATGTCCTGTTCGTGGAAAGTCACTAGATAAAAAGTAATCAGTCAATTTACAATTTGTGTCAAGCTTTTTCGCAAGTCCTAAAAACAACTGTTGTGATGGTCTGTTTGATGGCGATACGGTCGCTTCAACATAGCGAACGTTTCTGCAGGCTTCCCGTTTCAGCAGCTGTACCAACATCCTTGTACCCAGTCCTTTTCCCCGCTCTGACTCGTGAACAGCAACTTGCCAGATAAAGAGAGTATTCGGTGCATCCGGATGAATGAAACCGGAAATAAAT
>NZ_JBYQFJ010000189.1:0-665 GCF_057836705.1 Virgibacillus carmonensis
AGCAAGAAACCATCAACAAAGAAAAATCGGAAGCCATCGACGCCGGAAGGATTTAAGGAGTTTGAATCGTTGGCAAAAGGAATTATTGAATCCGATGGCAATTCGTATTTTGAATGGCTACATGAAAAGCATCAGGAAATCATCTTGGAATTTAATGTGCAATATCGAAAACAGGTTACAGAAGTAGCGAATAAGAAGGGAGAGTGAAATAAATGCAAGATGCAATTGAAACCATAACCAATATCACGGATGGCATTAAACCAATTGCACCTGTATTAGCTGGACTTGTACTAGTTGTAATTGGTCTTATGTGGACGTTTGCTAGAGATCCGCAAAAGAAAGAAATGCATGTCGGATGGATGGTTAATGTAGGGATTGGTTTTGCCATTGTCTACTTGGCAGCTAGCCTTGTAAGTTGGTTAGGCGGACGCGTTGTTGGATTTTAAGCAGCATTTTGAAGCTATTTTCATTTTTAAAAGGGAGGGTGAAGTATGCGAGAAGGCGCAAATGGAAACTGTACGTATTTTATCAGTTATCTTTATGAAGATGGTGGCGGAAACGTGGATATTACACTAGAACAGCCTATACAATCAATTGACGATATTCGTGGTATTGAAAAAGCAATTTGTGATGAATTTAATTTAGACGATTCTGTCACGATTCAA
>NZ_JBYQFJ010000190.1:0-663 GCF_057836705.1 Virgibacillus carmonensis
GAGAAAAGGGAAGTGCAGTGTATTCTGTATTATTTAGAAGAATGCTTATTCTAATAGGGTTTGGAATGATTCATGCATTTTTAATTTGGTATGGTGACATTTTATTGTCATATGGGATTATTGGGCTTGTTTTATTGCTGTTTATCAATGTGAAAAATAAAACATTGCTAGTTTGGGCTGTGTTCCTGATGGGAGTATGCGTTACATATTACACGATGTTTTTGTATGCGTATCGAGATTATCTTGGATTTGTAGACCACGGAGCAATTGAACAAGCCATTATTTCCTATCAAAGCAATAGTTTAGGCGATATATGGTCGCAAAACTATGTGGACTGGGTGTATGCCAATGGTGGGATTTCGTATATATTCCTGACTGGTACATTATTACCGTTATTTTTGGTAGGAATGTTTATCGCAAGAAAACGGTGGCTGCATGATTTAGACCGGTACGATAGGGTGTTGAAATGGGGATGGATGATTAGTTTAGTGTTGTTTCTTGTATTAAAGTTAGGTCCCTATGCTTATGGAAACCCAATCTGGTTTTCGTTTGCACAGGATAATATTGGAGGACCAGTGTCAGCGTTATTTTATATCTTTTCTATCGCACTGTTGGCTAGGTCAGGCACAGGAATGAAGGTAATCAAGCCGTTTGTTACTGTTG
>NZ_JBYQFJ010000191.1:0-662 GCF_057836705.1 Virgibacillus carmonensis
TACGTAAAAAAGCAAAAATATTTTTCCTGCCAATTGAATCATTTGGAATGTATTGCTCCCAAACATTTGCAGGATCTTTTTCAAAGTATGGAAAAGTCTGCAGCCATCTTTGGACAGTGTTAGCTAGTTCGACTTCTCCTGCTGTTCCATTAATACTTTCGATAGCAATTAACTGACGTGTTACATATTCAATTTGCTTTTCAATCGATAAATGTTTGATTTGTTGATACATTGTGATTTCCCCCAATACCATACAAATTGCTAACCTTCCATAGTATATCAGATTAATCGGTAAATTCGATATGGTCTTGCCACAGTTTTTGGTATCGACAACCACTAAAAAGTAGCCCAAGTGAACTAGTGGTAGTATGATAGACTAATAAACTAACTAAACTTAGGAGGGTAGCACAGAATGAATATTACAGATCAATTTGACCAACAGGATTTTAATTTCATCAAGAAAAAAGTAGTTGAGTACAATATGGAAGAATTACCGGATGAAATTAAAACAGCAAATGAAGATATTGCTTTTATGCTGAAGGATGATAACGGAGAAATCATTGGCGGTATCACAGCAAATATGTTTTGGCATCACATACATATTGAATTTTTATGGGTAGATAAACGTTATCGAAAAGATGGGTATGGATCCCTCTTGCTTG
>NZ_JBYQFJ010000192.1:0-660 GCF_057836705.1 Virgibacillus carmonensis
TTTTAATTTTATTTTAAATTTTTTATAACGTCACTGATTTTTTTGAAAATAACCTTTATTGAGTAAAAAATGGGATAACGGAAAACAGGATTCACTGCCTGCCAAGGCGGTATGTACAAACCATTCGTATATACTACACATTTCATTGCCCAGTAAGAAAAGCGCAAGCGCCCGTTTAGAAGCAGACGCATAAGCAAGGGACCGTAGAACGCATGGGTTTCGCGTTCGTCGTGTCCATTGCTTATGACGGCAGCTTCTGGGCGCTGGAGCTAGACAGATTCTTATAAAAAAGTAAAAAAGGGCTATCTATTCAAAATCATGAATAGATAGCCCTTGGTGTTTAATCCAGTAATCGATTAGTTGGATCTACATCCATTATCCGGGTCGGTTCACCGTTTTTCACGCCTTCACCATCACAAACACTGCATTTGTACTGCCAGCCTTCGTCATCGGAAAGCATGCCGGTTCCTTCGCAGGCAAGACACGTATTTTCTCTTTCCACCATCTTCATCAACCTCCATGTATATTGCTACCAATTAGTTTCTAACCGATTAATAAAAATATACATGTGAAACATCATTATAATACGCCACGCATGAAGACTTGAATTTTTTTAGAAAATGCGAATAGGATAAAACCGGGGAGTATGGCAATACCACC
>NZ_JBYQFJ010000193.1:0-657 GCF_057836705.1 Virgibacillus carmonensis
TCCAAAAATAGATAAGCAAAAGCGTCTGTGCAGCGGTGTATGGGCCCGATTGATCCACTAGTCGCTGGACACTGCAGCTTGACAATAAGTTTGCTATTACGAAATGATGCCCAGTTCTTTTCCAACCTTTTCATAGATGGCCAATGCTTCATCAAGCATTTCCTTGGTATGTGCTGCACTAGGCATATTACGAACACGTCCAGTACCTTTTGGCACAGTTGGAAATACGATGGATTTTGCATAAACGCCTTCTTCGTACAACTTTTTACTAAACTTCTGGGTAGCTAACTCATCTCCGATTACACATGGTGTAATTGGTGTTTCACTATTCCCTATATCAAATCCAAGTTTCTTTAATCCCTCTTTTAAGTACTCACTATTTTCCCAAAGCTTCTCATTTAAGTCCGTGCTTTCCATAAGCAATTCAATAGCTTTTGTACTTGCAACCGCATCTGCCGGAGTAACAGCTGTTGAGAATAAAAATGGACGGGAACGAACTTTAAGCCAGTCGATCAGATTATCTTTTCCTGCAACATAACCGCCAACAACACCAATTGCCTTCGATAATGTACCCATTTGAAAATCAATTCGATCCTGCAGGCCAAAATGTTTAACAGTTCCGGCGCCTTTACCCATTACACCAGATCCATGGGCATC
>NZ_JBYQFJ010000194.1:0-657 GCF_057836705.1 Virgibacillus carmonensis
CTTCACCCATTCCAATTTATTGTTCAATAATACCTCGATGCCAGGTGTTACCTTTGCATTACCTTTATTACTGCTTTTTCCCTCTACACTAGTAGTTGCAAACGAAGATGCCATAAACAACATTAAAACGACTACTAAAATAAAAATTTTACCTAACTTCACAAAAACACTCCCCGTTTATTATGATAGGATTATAATTTTCATGATGGCTACTTTAATTTAGCTTTGTCTATTAACTCATCCAACTTCACATTCATTTTATGTTGCTTTCTATACATTTCAATCATCTCTTCAATTAAATCCTTTTCTGACATGACAGTCATCAAATGATCCTGTGCATGGACCAAAATTACTGGCAAGCTTGTTAAATCATTTTTAGCATCCTCCTGAATTAACTTGGTTTGTATATTATGAGCCTCTAATAGTTCATTTGCTGCTTGTTTTACTTTCAAATCAATTTGATCAAATTCTGCGTTCCTTGCATCCCTCAATGCCCCGTGTAAATATCCTTTTGCATTTCCCGCATGCAAAATAAGTTTCATTGACAAATTTTCAATGTTCATTTGCTATTCCCCCATAATGGATTAGATCAATAGAATGTTTTTTTATCCAGTTTTTAATCTTGTTGTTTACAAGAATTTCTAACTCTTTGGTTCT
>NZ_JBYQFJ010000195.1:0-655 GCF_057836705.1 Virgibacillus carmonensis
ACATGGTATTCAAAGTTATATTGATTCAGCAACTCGGTTAGTGCAGCGATTTTTTCTTGTGCCTGTTGTTTGTCCACTTTCGAGGCACCTCCTATTGTTTCGTAATTGGAGCAAATTTTGCCAATACCCGTTTAATGCCGGTCGGCGCCGGAAATGCAATATCAAGTTCCATTGCTTCCCCCTCACCTTGAACCTTCACAACAGTACCAGTACCCCATTTTTTGTGTGATGCTTTGTCACCAGTTGACCATGGCTGATTTTCCGCACCTGTGGTTGTCTGCATTTTTTGTGCTTTGCGTTTGACAGGAGCTGGTGTTTCTTGGATTGGTCTGCGTCCTCCAAACATCGCTTCCCGGGCTTCCTCAATTCCATCAAGCAGGTCGGTAGGGATTTCGTTGATGAATCGGCTAATTGGGTTCATATTTGTACGACCAAATAGTGTACGCATTTTTGCATGCGTTACATAAAGTTCCTTTTCAGCTCTGGTAATCCCAACGTAAGCAAGTCTGCGCTCTTCTTCCATTTCATCTTCATCAAACATGGATCTTGAATGCGGGAAGACGTTTTCTTCCATTCCGATTAGAAAAACAACCGGAAATTCAAGGCCCTTTGCAGCATGCAGTGTCATTAGCGTAATTTTTTCATCTGCAACTTC
>NZ_JBYQFJ010000196.1:0-655 GCF_057836705.1 Virgibacillus carmonensis
TCTATCTATCTCTGAGGATTTAGCCAAGGTTCAAAGAGGGATTGAGGAAATAACAGGGCGGATGAAGTATCTGCGGAATAAAACCGACCTAGCGACGGTTACTATTCAAATAGAAGAAAATAATGTGAAACTTTCTGGAATAAGTGAGGATGAATTAAATACGTGGGAAAAAACGAAACAACAGTTTTTGAAAAGCATCAACTTTATCATCTCGGTTCTTTCGGGATTAGTTGTTTTTCTTATCGGGAATTTGCCGCTACTTATCGTATTAGGCTGTATTGGTCTAATTATATTCTTCATTGTTAGGAGAAGTAGGAATAATAGATAAAAAGATTGGATAGGGGAAGAAAATGAATATAAAGACAAATAGTAAAAGGCTATATCTTAGGGAATTTACTAGTAATGATTGGCAGCAGGTCCATATATACGCGTCACGTGATGAAGTGTGCCAATACCAGGTATGGGGACCAAATACTACAGATGAAACAAAGGAATTTATTAATCAAGCTTTAGCGGATATAGATAAACACCCTAGAAGCAGATTTTCTCTAGCTATTATCTGTAATGGATATTTAATCGGATCCGTCGAATTAACTATCACAGACGAGAAATATGGCACGGCAGAAATAGGTTATGTTATCAATCCCTCTTATTG
>NZ_JBYQFJ010000197.1:0-654 GCF_057836705.1 Virgibacillus carmonensis
GGTTTATCTTCTTTTAATCCTTTTCGTGCTAATGTTTTTATCATTTCTGTTTTTCCATAAACACCTTTTGGATCTTTAAGGTATTTTAAATCCTCATATTTCGCGAACATCCAGTGTGGGTTCCAGCCGGTAACGACGATTGGTTCCTGTTTTTCAATTGCCTCATCAAGTTCTGTCATCATCGCAGCAGTTGAAGACTCTTCAACTGACCAGCCTTTCAAACTATCGTATTCCTCAATTGCCTTTTCTGTTGTAACACTGATCCCCGCACCAGGCTCTATTCCAGTAATTGTATGCTCTACTGCTTCACTATAGTTTTTCTTATTATCCGTATTTGATGATTCTCCTTCTTCATCGGACCCGCAGCCTGCTATTAGCAGGGTTAACATGAGGCCAGCAATTAAAATAGTACTTGTATAAAACTTTTTTTTCATACACAAGGCATCCTTTCTAAAGTAAAGGGCTGATACATCATACTGCATCAGCCCTTATTTATAGTTGTATACCGATTATTCAGCTGGTTTTAAGTCTTTAATTGAATCAACATCCATGTATGCTGGAACAGCTAATCCTATGTTTGCTCCAGAAAGACTTTCACCCAGGTTAACTAATTGATCTTTATATTGTGCGTAAAGATCACCATGTGTTACAGGT
>NZ_JBYQFJ010000198.1:0-653 GCF_057836705.1 Virgibacillus carmonensis
ATTTTATCAAACTTAGATAAGAAACAGTACAAAATCATCATTTCAATACATCATCTATCTAGTATACTGATAAAAAAACAAATGAGGTGGCGAAATGAAAAAGTTGTTGGTTTATTTGGCGGCAATTTTACTGTTTGTAGGTTCCACAAGTGTTACTCATCAATTTAACGCAGAAGCATCAAGTAATGAAATAACCCAAAAGAAGAAACCTATTATTAAGAAGCTGGATGTTGGTGATTTTTTTTCTGACCAGGAAGGGACGTTTATTTTGCGTGATATTAAAAACGGGAAAACCTTTGTGCACAATGAGGAACGAGCCAATGAGCGACTAACTCCAGAATCTACGTTTAAAGTTCCGAATGCTTTAATCGGACTACAGGTGGGAACAGTCAAGGATGAGTATGACATTAAGAGATGGGATGGAATGGAAAGAGAGATTGAAATATGGAATCAGGACCACATGCTTGGCTCAGGAATGCGTCACTCAGTCATTTGGTATTACCAAGCAATGGCTCGTGATATTGGTGCAAATCGCATGAATGAATGGGTCACTAAACTATCATACGGGAATCAAGATATTAGTGGAGGAATTGATCAATTTTGGTTAGATAGCTCCTTAAAAATAAGTCCATTGGAACAAGCAGATTTTATGG
>NZ_JBYQFJ010000199.1:0-650 GCF_057836705.1 Virgibacillus carmonensis
AGTACCATTGGCACTCTTTTACTTCGTCAACTTTGATAATGACTTTAAAATGGGGTTACTGGGTTTATTAGGCACTTCATGATGATGACGGCATCTCGGTTCGTATGATTCTGATGCTCCAACCAGGATAATCGGGTCATCGTAGGACGCTGGTTTTCCATTAATCAAGCGCTGTGTTCTACTTGCAGGTGATCCGCAAATTGGACAAATTGCATTCAACTTAGTGACTGACTCACTTAATGCCATTAATTTTGGCATTGGTCCAAAGGGTTCGCCACGAAAATCAGTATCAAGACCAGCGATGATTACACGGATACCTTTATTTGCAAGCTCGTCTGCAACGTCGACAACACTTTCATCAAAAAATTGCACTTCGTCTATTCCAATAATGTCAATATTGCCATTTATATTTTCCAGGATTTCCTGCGAATTCTTTACGGGGCGTGCGATCGTTGATGTTCCATTATGAGAGACAACGGAATCCTCAGCATATCTATTATCAATGGCCGGTTTGAAGACACGTACGGACAAATTTCCATAAGTAGCCCGGCGAACCCGGCGTATTAATTCTTCCGATTTGCCGGAAAACATGCTGCCGCAAATTACTTCCACCCAACCACTTTGTTTCATTACGTACATGAGCTGAGTCT
>NZ_JBYQFJ010000200.1:0-650 GCF_057836705.1 Virgibacillus carmonensis
CCTTGCTGTTTCATTGCCAATGCCACAGCTTTTACTTGTTCATAACCTTCAACTGCACATGGACCCATAATGAACCGTTGCTCGCCGTCGCCAATTTTTTGGCCATTGACATCAACAATCGTATTTTCGGGGCGGGCCTTCCTAGAAACCAGTAATGCCTTTTTATGATTATCCTTTTGCAGCTCCAGGCTTGCTTTGAAAATTTCTTTGAAAAGATGTTGTACGGTTGATAATTCAAATGGTCCATTATGGTGGTCATTGATCAGATCAAGCGATTGACGTTCACGGACCGGATCGAATCTGGTGATCCCTTGTTTTTCTTTTTGTTTACCAATTTCCTGAACGATCTCTGCACGCTCATTTAATAATTTTAAAATTTCTAAGTTAACTCCATCTATCTGATCACGTAATTGTGCTAGTTCGTTTGTACTCATACTGTAATTCCTCCTAATATTTTTGTTATTTGGTAAAGCCGGGGCGAAAAAAGCGTCACCTCTTTCAAGTTAATATAGTAAAATCGCCCCTGTCGCTCTTTGAAACGACAGGGACGATTCTCACCGTGGTACCACCCATATTGTGAACATAACTTCTGTCCACCTCTTAACATTGTTAACGATCAAATGACCGTCTTTTTCACCTTTGAAAAAGAA
>NZ_JBYQFJ010000201.1:0-649 GCF_057836705.1 Virgibacillus carmonensis
ATATTTGGCGTCCTCTATTGTATCATCATGCGTAACACCCAACAGCATAACTAAGCCATCGTCAATCTTCCCTGAAACATTATCATTAACCGTTACACTGGCATTTTTGGCCCGCTGAATGATTGCCCTCATGGCGTCCCTCCTTCGCTTGCCCTAAACAGTCGCCTCCGCATTTCTTTTTCAGCTGCGGCTTCTAGAAGCTGCCGTCACAAGCAATGGACACTTCGAACGCTTAACCCCCCGCGTTCTACGGTCCTTTGCTTATCCGTCCGCTTCTGAACAGGCGCCTCCGCTTTTTTTACTGAACTGTTCTGGTTACGGTGTATACTTCTTTTATTTGTTTAATTCGCTCTACTATTTTTCGTAAATGGTTTGTGTCATGAATGAGTATTGTAATATGAATAATTGCCATTTTGTTTCGATCGGAACGCCCAGTTACTTGGGTAATATTTGTCTTTGTTTCATTTACAGCCTGCAAAACCTCATTTAATAATCCACGACGATCATATCCAGAAATTTCAAGATCCACATGGTACTGCTTTTTATCACTTTGGTTTGTTTCCCATTCCACATGGAGTATGCGCTGCTTTGCATCCTCTGTTTGCACATTAGGGCAGTCAGACCTGTGAACAGATACACCGCGGCCTTT
>NZ_JBYQFJ010000202.1:0-648 GCF_057836705.1 Virgibacillus carmonensis
CCGTAAAATACCGGCAGATGAATACAAGGAATATGTCATGCTCCAATCAAAATCGGAATCAATCTGGCAAGAGGCAAGAGAAAAAAATGATTTTTCCATGTTTCAGCCATATTTAGAAAAACTTGTTGACTTTAATCAAAAGTTTGCAAATTACTGGGGATACGATGATCATATTTATGATGCATTACTTGATAATTTTGAACCTGGGATTACTGTTAATAAACTTGATCAAGTTTTTCCCGATCTTAGAAAATCCCTAACAGAATTGTTAGACAGAATATCGTTAAGCGCTGTTAAACCGGATCCCTCCGTTTTAGAAGGGCATTTTCCAAAACAGGATCAGGAAGCTTTCAGTCTGGCCATACTGAAAAAAATGGGATACGACTTTGCTTCAGGACGCCTGGATGAAACCGTGCATCCATTTGCTATCGCTCTAAATCAAAACGATGTACGTGTTACAACACGTTATGATGAAAGTGATTTTCGTTCAGCGGTATTTGGCACCATTCATGAAGGCGGTCATGCATTATATGAACAAAATATTAGTGAAAAATTAGCTAATACACCACTCTCAGATGGTACGTCGATGGGTATACATGAGTCACAATCATTATTCTGGGAAAATTTTGTCGGGCGAACAGAATCATT
>NZ_JBYQFJ010000203.1:0-647 GCF_057836705.1 Virgibacillus carmonensis
ATTCCCGAAATAATTCACCCTGTTCCATAGCGTGGTCAATTGAAGCTAGCAGGCTCGCTCGGTTATCAAAGGTTTCATCAAGCGCACCAGCGATTATTAATAATTCCAGTGCCTGACGATTTACTGCTTTTGTTGAAATCCGTAAACACAAATCAAATATCGATTTAAATGGACCTGATTTACGGGCACGTACAATTTCCTTCACGACTTGATTGCCAATTCCCTTAATGGATAATAATCCCATGCGAATTTGTCCGTCTTCAACGGTATATTTACCAAAGCTTTTATTTATGTCCGGAGGAAGAAATTCAATATCAAAGGTTTTGGCCTCTTTACGATATTGATGCACTTTATCCTGCTGATTGGCAATGGAACTTAATAATTCCGCAAAGAAGCTGGCAGGGTAATGGGTTTTTAAATAGGCCAATTGATACGAAACCTGACTGTAAGCCACCGCATGGCTCAGGTTGAAACCGTAGTTTGCAAACTGTACAATCCAGTTAAAGATTTCAGTTGCAATTGTTTCATCATAGCCATTCGCCAAACATCCGGCGATAAACTTTTTCTTCTGATTTTCCATTAATTCATGTTTCTTTTTACTTACTGCACGCCGCAAGATATCCGCTTCACCAAGTGAGAAACCGGCT
>NZ_JBYQFJ010000204.1:0-647 GCF_057836705.1 Virgibacillus carmonensis
AGAGGATGGGGAAAAATGCCAGTTACACACGATTTTGAAAAGGAATTAGCAAACAGGTATACGGCGTTGTTATCGGCAAAGGAAAAGGAAGTATTGTATCCAGATAATGAAGGATACAAATGGAAACGAGAGAAATTAGAAACACTATATCAAGATACTGTGCTGAAATCGAAGTATCCAAAGGAAAGGCTTAAAAATTTGGAAGAGGAAGTACAGAAAGAACAGGATAATCAAATGAATCAAGCTGAACAATTTAAGCAGGCTTATAAACAGGGTATTCTGCAAAAGTTACAATTTACAAAAGAAGAAACCAATTATAAGGATGCTTATAAGCAAGAGGTATTGAAGTCATTGAACAAAGAACCAAGTGAAAAGGAAACACCCCCTGATGAAAGCAAAAAAGGGGAGCAAGAAATGAAAGATTTTGAAGCAAAACATGGATACGAGAAAGTCTATATGTTAAAAAGAGAAGTTTTGGATGAAATAAAAGAAATGGATTTAACGCCTGTGCAAAAAGAAAAAGTAAATCAGATTGAGAAAGGTTTGGAGCAGGAAAGGTTAATGAAGCTTGGGAACAAGAAAGATAAAAATCAAGAAAACGACATGGAAATGTAGGGCTTCCGGTGGAAGTCCTTTTATGGAGGTGA
>NZ_JBYQFJ010000205.1:0-646 GCF_057836705.1 Virgibacillus carmonensis
ACTTGCATGAAACCTTAGGCGAAAAATATCGGCCAGCCCCACTGCTTGAACAATATGTCAAAGCTGGCCGTCTAGGACGAAAATCAGGTAAGGGAATTTACGACTATACTGACAATGACAAGCTGGTCAAGAAATGAGAGAGGTAGTCATTGTCGATGCTGTCCGAACACCAATTGGCAGATACAAAGGCGCATTAAAGGATATTCGATCCGACGACCTCGGAGCGATTGTCATAAAAGCATTACTCGACAGAAATCCTGAACTCCCAGTGGACCAGCTTGAGGAAGTGATTCTTGGCAATGCCAACCAGGCTGGGGAAGATAATCGTAACGTTGCAAGAATGTCTGCTTTATTGGCGGGACTGCCTGTTGCGATTGGGGGTGCAACGATTAACCGTCTGTGTGGGTCGGGTCTTGATGCGGTGATGTCTGCCGCACGAGCGATTGCAGTTGGCGAAGGGGATATATACATAGCCGGAGGAACAGAGAGTATGACACGAGCCCCGCTTGTCATGGCAAAGCCGGAAAAGGGATTCCCTCGCGGAAACATGGAACTATTTGATACGACCATTGGCTGGCGGTTTACGAACAAGAAACTGGATGAAATGTACGGAACCGATTCGATGCCGCAAACGGCAGAAAATGTT
>NZ_JBYQFJ010000206.1:0-645 GCF_057836705.1 Virgibacillus carmonensis
TTGGTTGGTCGTCGCAATATGTCTGGGGCCAGACCCCGCAATCGCGGAAATTTCATTTACTAAAATCAGTTTGCCTGACTTAGCGTTGAATTCATACAGATATAAGCAATCCAAACCTAAATCAGTAACCAGATACTTCTCTGTACCCGGGATATTGATAATGGTATGGGGATGAGAAACCTGTGCTCCTTCAGCATAATTTTTCAAATCGCAAATTGGTTCAATTGCCCCATCATCTTTCAAGGGATGAACCGCGGCATTTCCACCGCCATAGTTTGTCGTAAATAACCACTGCTCATTTGGAGCAAGGCTAATGTAACATGGGGAACTTCCACCTGTGGGCTGGCGGTTCAGTTCCGTTAATACTTTATTCGGATAGTCAATTTCAAAACTTGCAACTTCCCCGTTCTCTATTTCACTCGCAGCGTACAATCGATTCCCAGTCTGATTGACGGTTAGAAATGATGGATTTTCAATGCCGGATACGCCGCCCACTTTCTTCAGCGTCCCTATTTCCGAATCAAATAAAACCCATTCAATTGCATTTCCATACGTACCAACAAATATATCGTAATAACGCTGTTCTACCATGGCTCAGGACTCCCTTCCGCATTTTCATTATAATCCTTAGATGCAAATTATCCA
>NZ_JBYQFJ010000207.1:0-641 GCF_057836705.1 Virgibacillus carmonensis
TTTGATAGCTGGCCCGGACAAACCACCCGTTTGATTTGCTAATATTGGTTTTTTACTTGGTAGGTGAATTTGCATCCCCGACAATGTGTTGATCATGGATAAACCATCTGCGCCAGCCTCCTCCACTGCTTTAGCCATTGAAACGATATCAGATACATTCGGCGACAATTTCACATATACAGGAAGATTACTAGCCTTCTTAACAATTCTAGTAACATTAGCCGCCATTTCCGGATTTGTTCCAAATTGAATACCGCCCTCTTTAACATTTGGGCATGAAATATTTAACTCAAGTGCGTGGACGGAGTCGGTTTGGTTAAATGCCTTTGCTACCATCTCGTATTCTTCCAAAGTACTACCAGCAACATTTGCAATAATAGGGATTGAATAGTTTGCCAGAAAAGGAACTTCTGTTTCTATTATTTTTTCTACGCCCGGGTTTTGCAGTCCAATCGCATTTAACATCCCGCTCGCAGTCTCAGCCACTCGAGGTGTGCTATTGCCATAACGATTGCTACCTGTTGCTGCTTTCATAATAACTGCACCCAATTGCTGAAGGTCATAAAAGTCACTGTATTCGCGGCCAAATCCAAAACAGCCTGACGCTGGCATTATTGGATTTTTCATCTGTAAACCGGGTA
>NZ_JBYQFJ010000208.1:0-640 GCF_057836705.1 Virgibacillus carmonensis
ATTACTCGAAAATCGCGGACAATGAAACATTCTCTGGGCTCAAGGAGCATGTTCATCAACTGATGAGTCGGGCTGGAATTGACATGACGAATGGCGGGGTGCATTTAAATCCATACCAGCACAGCCAAAACATCGCATGCACCTTCTGTTCATTCAAGTCCGTTTGTCAGTTTGATCCGTTATTGGAAGAAAATAATTATCGTAAACTACCAGCTATGAAGGAAGAGGAGATTCTGGAAAAACTTCGCAAAGGGGAGGGGAACTAATGGTTAATTGGACTAAAGAGCAGGAACAGGCAATTTATACAGCGGGAAGTGATATGCTTGTTGCCGCGGCTGCAGGTTCAGGTAAAACTGCAGTACTGGTCGAGCGGATTATTCAAAAACTGATCAACAAAGAAAATCCGGTTGATATTGATACCCTCCTTGTTGTGACCTTTACCAATGCCGCAGCACAGGAAATGCGAAATCGCGTGGGGTTGGCATTGGAAAAAGCGTTGGCTGAGGATCCTGCCTCTGCCCATTTGAAAAAACAATTGTCCCTTTTACAGCGGGCATCCATTTCCACATTGCATTCCTTTTGCCTAGATGTAGTAAGACAATACGCCTATTTATTGGACGTTGATCCTGCCTTTCGAATT
>NZ_JBYQFJ010000209.1:0-640 GCF_057836705.1 Virgibacillus carmonensis
TCCTCCCATACTGGCGAAGTCGATACTGCCCCATTTACCTTCATCAGTTGTTTTGTTTAGGGAATCAACAACTTTTGTTCCTTCTCCACTAAAGTTCTCGAAGTCATCAGCGTATTCTACATAGAATAATGCGGAATTGCCTCCGCCCATGCCCATCATTCCCATAGGACTGCCGCCGCCTAAGGAATATTGATAGGTGGTAACGCCCGCACGATCACTAAAAAACTCTTCTGCATCGAGCGCTATTTCCTCTGCTTCTTCCCTTGTTTGCCCTGGCTCTGGGCTGTACGTTGCCATTAACATTTTCTGCTCATCACTTGGTAAGAAACTTACCCCTATGACTGGTACTAGGAACAAACTCGCAACAAGTACGACCGTTGCTCCGCCAAGGGTTATGATTTTATGATTTAATGCTGCATCAAGAACCTTTTTATAAAAAGTTACTAGTCTACCAGGTTTCGTGTCTTGTTTCTTACTTTCAATTGCTGCAACTTCACTCAACTTCTTCTTAAACAAGGAATGTGCAAGCATAGGAACAATTGTCACTGCCACAATCAATGAAGCAGAGAGTGCGAAGACAACTGCTAAGGCAAACGGTAAGAACATCTCACCAACCTGTCCGCTAACCAAACCTAATGGT
>NZ_JBYQFJ010000210.1:0-639 GCF_057836705.1 Virgibacillus carmonensis
TTAGCAATGATAAAGGAATAGAAACGATTGAAATGAGTGTTGTTTTAATACTTCTCAAGAAGAGCAGGATTATCACAACAGCAAAAATCGCTCCAAACAATGCTTTGCCAAGCATCGTACTGACCGCTTCTTCAATTGGTTCCCCCTGGTCAAACGTAGTTGTTACTGTAAGACCAAGATCCTCTTCGAATCCATCTATGGCATCTTTAACCGCATTAACTACCTCAACTGTGTTTGCATCGGCAGCCTTTACGATTTGTATACCAATTGAATCCTCCCCATTTGTTCTGGAAATGGATTCCGTTTCACCAACAACTTCAATATCAGCCAGATCATTCAGTTGCACCGTTGGCAATTTCATTGAGCCTTGTGTTTGTGGAACGCTTTGTCCCGTTTGTTTCATCTGACTCTCTTGTCCAGACTGGTCTGTTTGTTTTGGTGTAATGGGAATTTCCAAGTTCCGCAGATCCTTAACGGTAGCAATGTTTCCGTCAATGACCAGATTTTTCACCTTTCCGTCAAAGTTGGTTAGTCCTAGAGGAAAAGATATATCAGATCCCTGAATCAGCTGTTTTATTGTATCTTCGGATAAGCCATATTCAGCAAGCTTTTCCTTATCAAAATCAATGGTAACCTTTT
>NZ_JBYQFJ010000211.1:0-639 GCF_057836705.1 Virgibacillus carmonensis
TGAATGCCTGAAATCCGGGAGTGGATTCAATTGCGGAACTTCGCCGTTTAAAACGATCTTCAAACACGGTTCTTCCATCCTCCGTTACTGTAATATTATTCATTACGACAAAGCCCTTGTTCTGTATGGATCCATTGTTAAGCAGGACGTCATAGGCTCTACCCGATGCGAAGATATTTTCATGTTCATTTTCATAGTAAGCGAGTGCTCCATTTCCACTGGACATAAGATGAAAATCAATGGCGGGATGGTCATCAATAATTTTTTTAATGAATTCTAATGTTCCATTTGTCATATATGCTTCCATTATTCCTTCAAACTCCTTCCAAAAGTGCAAATAATCTCTGTTTCATAATACCCTTTTCGACAATTGTTAATCAACATATCCGATAAATACTATTGCTTTTAGATTGCCGAAAACTGTCGTATACTGTAGTATGTGGTTGTTAAACAGCCATGTGCAGAGGTGAACAAGAGGGAAATGGAACATAAAAAACAGAGAAGAATTTTTACCCTGAGTACGAAACAGCTATTAGTTACAGCAGGCATCGTAGCTTTTTTAGGAATTGCGGGGTATTTAGTTATCATTTTTGGTGGAAAATTGGTAGTGAATGAGGAAGATTTAATTCTTGATGCTAC
>NZ_JBYQFJ010000212.1:0-637 GCF_057836705.1 Virgibacillus carmonensis
GAACCGTGGAAAAATTCAAGTGCGCGAAGATATGCGTGCGCCAGATTATGATAATGTTTTTGTAGTTGGTGATTGTGCACTTGTAATGAATGAAGAAAGCGGACGTCCGTTTCCGCCGACTGCCCAAATTGCAATCCAAATGGCGGAAACCGTTGCCCATAATGTGAAGTCTTTGGCCGCAGGAAGTGGAGAGGTAGAGCGGTTCGAACCAAAGATACTTGGGACAGTGGCTTCATTAGGACATGATGATGCCATTGGCGTTGTATTAAATAACCGTAAAGTGTTTGGTTTTATGGCCACTGTAATGAAAAAAGTCATTGATAACCGTTATTTGCTTAAATTAGGCGGTCCGGGGTTACTGGTTAAAAAGGGTAAGTTTAATATTTTTTACTAATATATTAAACTGAGCAAAGGCAAAGTTGATGCCTTTGCTTTTTTTACCATTTACTATAAAATATAAGATGAGATTAAGTTTGCACGGGGAGGATACATCAGTGATTCCATCAGTTATTCAAATAATTATGTCTGTCCTGTTATACTTGGTAATATTTTTTGGACTGGCATTTATACTCAATATGCTGCTTAGGAGAACGTGGCTTATGGCATGCATTTACCCATTTATTGTCTTAGCAATTGT
>NZ_JBYQFJ010000213.1:0-636 GCF_057836705.1 Virgibacillus carmonensis
TTAAAAAGGGATGTGCATAGCAAGAAGCTGGGGCCTTTCTCTTTACATTTAACTGAAGAGGGAATAGATGTACAAAGAGAGTATTCCAGTAAACATGTTGCATGGAAAGAGATTCAGAGAGTTACCGCCGATGATGCGAACTTTTTCCTATATCATGTCAATCAATCCGCTATTATTATTCCAAGGAATGCAGTTAAATCCGATACGGAACTGATTGAACTCTTGTCTACATATGTGGGTGAATCGAAAATAGAAACTAAGACTGGGGCTAGTTATAACAGAAAGCCAAAAAGAGCAGTTTTTTCGGTGTTAATTATTGCCTTGGTATTGCTAGTCGGCGTGCACTACTACTATATCAAACCACAGAATGACGTTGCGAGAGCTGTACAAATGGTGGATGACTTATTTGTCGAAGTGGATGGGAACTCCGATTCAGAAAAAAATGATGAAACCCCTGGAAAAATAAAGGAATCCACAGATCAGGAACAAATTGACCAAACACGAAAAGCAATAGCAAAAATTGATCCGGATAATGGTGAACATGGGGGATATTCCATTGCTGTATTGGGTTTGAGCTTGACGGTTAACGATGCTCAGAAACAATTAGATAAAAGAGAAGGTAATCAAATTTCGGAT
>NZ_JBYQFJ010000214.1:0-636 GCF_057836705.1 Virgibacillus carmonensis
GATGCAAAGGAAGGGTTAACGTGGGTTCAAATAATTGAAAACCCAAAAAGTCGTAAGGATTTAATATTTAATCTGTCTCAAAATAGTGTGGATACTACAAAAGAGATCACCAAATTATTCAACTATATGAATTAAAGGAGTAAAAGCCTTGAGTAATAAAATTAGTATTATTGTACCTATTTATAAAGTGGAGTCCTACATTAATAAATGTATTGATTCAATTTTAGCTCAAACCTATAATGATTTTGAGCTTATTCTTGTAAATGATGGATCTCCAGACAACTGTGGAGAAATTTGCGAGGAATATGCAAAAAAGGATAAAAGGATACGTGTCATTCATAAGAAAAACGGTGGAGTGTCTTCGGCTCGGAATAAAGGAATTGAAATAGCTAAGGGAGATTATATTGGTTTTGTAGACCCGGACGACACAATTGAACCAACAATGTATGAGGAATTACTAAAGGCAGCAGATTATTATAACGCAGACATGGTTATTTGCCCGATTAAAAGTATCAATTTAGTAAACAACACAACAAGTGTATCTTCAATTTGGAAGGATAAAGGTCAACTTATAGGGAAACAAAATATCATAAATGATATAATTCCTTCTTTACTACTTGGTAAAACCTATAGCTT
>NZ_JBYQFJ010000215.1:0-635 GCF_057836705.1 Virgibacillus carmonensis
TCAAAATATGGCCATACTTTTCCATTCACGATTATTTTATCACCAAGAAAGAATGGTGTAATTGAGGGGTTAGGTAAGTTATCTGCTGGATCTGCTGGTTGTCTTGGATATGACAGGGACCCATCATCATTGAATGAACGATCCTGAATCACGAGGGGGATTTCATATTTTCCTTTTGGTAATTTCAATAATTTTTCCTGTTCGTTGCGGATTATATATGCACCGGCGAGTCCTGCATACATATTTAATCTTGTAATCCCCATGGAGTGATCATGGTACCAAAGCATTGTGGCCCGCTGCCTGTTCGGATATTCATAAACCTCCCTTTTAAAAAATGGTCCCACTTTTTTAAAGTCTTTTGTAAACCAAGCCTCTGGATAACCATCACTTGCTGCCATGCAAATGAGTAACTGTCCGTACTTCCGGATGTTGTGCTACTTCGTGAATGGACCGATCAACTGGAAGGATATGTCTTGATGGCAAATTATTCATCCATTTCACCTGTATTGGTTCGCCCTGTTTGACATCAAATGTAGGTCCCGGGAACTGGCGATTGTATCCCCATAACCGCGTTGGCCTTAAGTCCCTATGCAACTTTTGCTTAAACTCTTCCATTCGCACCTCGTAATAAGATC
>NZ_JBYQFJ010000216.1:0-635 GCF_057836705.1 Virgibacillus carmonensis
TTCCATAATGGATTAGATTATTCTAATGAAATAGATACACTTATAGATGAACTGATAACAGCAACCGAAGAGAATGGGAGCAAAAGGATATTAGTTGAATGTCCCGCAACCCTACTACATAGGTTGAGTAAATCGAAGGAAAGAATGAGGATTGTTGGGGAAAGAGTAATCTATACCAGGAAGTTTTCAAAACAATTAGATATAAAAGCCCCATCACACGAAATATGGTCACCTTCTGAACCGAGGGCACTAATATTCTTATCAGAAGTGATGGGTGTAGAAATTAAAGAAGCGGAAAAGTTTCTTAGCAGTATGAAGACTGAATTGCCTTCACAAGTGAATAGAATGTTTACTGTTTATATCATTGACGGTGAGCCGGTTGGTCTTGTGTTCCCTCATATTGAACCTGACACCAATCAGGAAGGTCGGATGTTTTGGATTGGGGTTCATCCAAAGCATCTTGGAAAAGGGCACGGGAAAGCACTTCACAGAATTGGATTATCCAGACTTCAGAAGGAATTTTATGCAAAGTCATATCTGGGTGCTACAAAGAAAGGTAACTTGCCGATGAGGAGGATAATGCAGTCAAACGGTTGCCAACAGAGTGAAAATAGTATGGTTTCTTTAGAATACAT
>NZ_JBYQFJ010000217.1:0-634 GCF_057836705.1 Virgibacillus carmonensis
GTGTTAGCACTAATAGATAAGTCATTAAAATCTTTATCCGTCCATTTTTTTTGAGGGTTCTCTTCTATAGCTACAACTAATTTTTTTACTTCAGGGGATAAAGAACTAGGTGTATTTAATGGCTGACACCTTTTACATGGTCTGTATGAAGCCAATGTAGCTTCTTTTGCTGTTTTAAAAAAATCACAGTTTTCTTTTTTAGGTTTTTTTGCAGGGCAAGTTGGTCTACAAAAAACGCCTGTCGTTTTAACCCCTACATAAAAAGTACCTTCATAGTTTGAGTTTTTCTCTATTAACATTGTATAAAATGTATCTATTGTCCTTTGGTCATTAATCATAACTTTCGCTCTTCCTCTTAAATACTAAATGTAAGATGATTTTTCAAGATATTTTGTGCTTGGAAATAAGAATGTGGTCCATAGCTTACCCGGTTTACACCAACATTTTTCCAGTTAATATTCTCGTAATTAATAGATGAATTCAGCATAATGTTAACTGGTAAAGGGCAATTTTTAGAAAACTCCTCAATCAGCTCTATATTTGTTAGCCCTGGGATAAATATACCATCAGCACCAGCATCAGCATAGACTTCAGCTTTATTTAGCGCTTCCTTTACTAAATCAATAGAGTGCTT
>NZ_JBYQFJ010000218.1:0-634 GCF_057836705.1 Virgibacillus carmonensis
CTGAGCTGCCTCAATATGAAGGGAAATGTACGCAATTTCATGTTCATTAACGAAAATATTATATTTTTCATTTAGCACTTCGATCCCAATTAACGCGGCTTCAAAGGAAGCAGGATATTGCTTTTTTATTTCGCTCAGCATTGGATTTCTTATATTCATTTGATATTTATAATGACTAATTGCAGGTTTTAAATGTAAGGATAAATGAAGCAGTAATTCATCGTCACCAGATAGGTTGAAATGATATTTTTCATCTATTCTTTTAATCATTTCCTTAACCAGATTAACTATTTCCTGATCAATAACTGATTTAATTCTTTCCTTTTCTGTATCTGAATTTATCAGCTTTGTTCCCTGTAAATGAATTGCCAAATAAAACACTTCATTTACAGAAAAACAAACACTAAGACCTGATTCAATGTCCCTCATAATTTCTTTTGCTACAGCGAATTCCTTATTTTCTTTTATTTCATCTAACTCTTCTATAGCTATTTCCACCTGATTATTGTCTCGTATCCGCTTACAGGCAATAGCTAGATGAGTAATTAAGTTTTGCAGGCTAATATCCGAAATAATAATGTTATGCTTTCTTAGTTGAGTTAAAATACTATTTCTAATTATATTCAAATCATTT
>NZ_JBYQFJ010000219.1:0-633 GCF_057836705.1 Virgibacillus carmonensis
ACCTGCAAGAGCAAAAGTCAATGTATATGTAAATGGTGCACATGTGAAAACAATAACACCAGATAAAACAGCAATCAGCTGGGAGGAATGGTTTACCGCATCTGAACGTTTGGCCTTAAAAGAGGGTAAAAATGTAATCAGTTATCGTATCGATAATGACAGTATAGGTAATGTAAATTTAGACTACTTAACTATGTACAAAGCAGATGTACCAAATCAAATTGCTCCAACAGTACCTGCAACGGATTTGGCTATGGATTCACATGCACAGGTAAATGTAGGTAAAACATTGCAACTAAATGCAACAGTAGAGCCGGCAAATTATACAAATAAAATTATTTGGACTTCCGACAATCCAGATGTAGCAGTTGTAAATTCAGCAGGCATGGTAACCGGTAAAGCAGCAGGAACTACTACGATCAAAGCAACCATTGATGGTCATGAAGTATCCTGTGAACTGACAGTTCTAAATCCCGTTAATGTTAGTTCTCTCGAAATCATGGGTGAACATGGAGATTCGGAGATTAGAACTAAAGGTGGAACACTTCAATTATCAGCAAATGTTCTGCCGGAAAATGCAACTGAAAAGTCAGTAACATGGACAATTGAAGAAGGTAGTAAGTACGCAAGCAT
>NZ_JBYQFJ010000220.1:0-632 GCF_057836705.1 Virgibacillus carmonensis
TTGTCCCCACCAAAGCTAAGGAAATTCAAATAAATCGAAGGACACAGAAGGTCGTCAATACCGATGCACTGTTCGCCTTTCAAAAAGGCAAAGATGTCATTCAAGTTGCTATGAGTGAGCTTATATCCATTCCTGATTTTTTGCTACAACTTAATGAAATTGCAAAACCCTATTATATAAACGAAACGGAAGAGGAAATTAACTTCAAAAATGAAAACGCTACCATTATTAGTGAGTTGGAACAAGAAAATATCAAGCGGCTAATTGATCAAGCATTAGATGATCGTAACAGAGCTGCATTTGAAAGACTTGTGGAACTATTATAATGACAAAGAGTCTGCCCCAAGGATGAATAAAAGCTACTCCTAAAAATTAAGGAGTAGCTTTTATATGTTATTTATATTCTGCTAGAATTTTTGTTACCTTTTTAACGGCGTAAGAACTGCCGCTTTCATCTTCAGCATGCTCAATCATCATTGCAATCAGAATATCCTCGGATTCACTCGGATATCCGACAAACCAGACATTTTCCTGACCGGATTTTTCATCCTTAGTTTTCTTTAATTCAGCGGTGCCTGTTTTACCAGAAATAGGGAAGTCAGCTTTTTGTGCGTCATTAGCCGTTCCTTTAT
>NZ_JBYQFJ010000221.1:0-631 GCF_057836705.1 Virgibacillus carmonensis
TTTCTGATAGAATGGTGCCCCTTCCATCTAAAGGAGCAGATACGAATGCTCGTTAAAACTTGCGGAATCATGACCAATGAAGCAGCCAGTACCGCAGTACTGTCCGGCGCGGACCTGATTGGATTCGTCTTTGCTCCGAGCAAACGATACATGGCACCGGAACAAGCAGCTGAAATCGCCAAAACCCTGCCTTCCCCGATAAAAAAAGTCGGCGTTTTTGTAAATGAAACAGCTAAAACAATCACAGCTATCGCTGGAAAGGTAGGGTTGGACTATATCCAACTGCACGGAGATGAACCAGCAGCATTTGCTGAGCAATTGCCTTATCCCATTATTAAGGCGTTCCCAGCAACACAGGAAAGTTTAGCCGAACTTAAAGACTATCCCTGTGATTACTATTTAATTGACAGTCCGTTTGGTGGGAACCGCGGTGGCAATGGAACAGTGTTTGACTGGACAGTGTTAAAGGACCTGAACGTAGATACGAATAAGCTCATTCTAGCCGGAGGGCTGACACCTGAAAACGTTCAGGAAGCGATAAGTATGACTGCACCAGTTGGTGTCGATGTTTCCAGCGGCATTGAAACAAATGGCCGTAAAGACCTGAGTAAAATCCAAAAATTTATTAAAC
>NZ_JBYQFJ010000222.1:0-631 GCF_057836705.1 Virgibacillus carmonensis
CTTATCCTTTAATACAACCCCTGCAACACCCGCTCCAATTGCGCCGATACCGGAAAGTAAATATCTTTTTTTCATCAAATCGTCCTTTCAAATGTTTTGTAACTATATATTCCCCACTTATTTTTTAATAAAACATGCAATAAGTACAACTTCATTACAAATGCTTCCTATGTTATCATTATTAGTAAAGGGCCTAAATTTGAGGTGAAATTGTGCAAGTTAAATGTGTTATTTGTGACGAAGTTGAATCAATCGAAGACTATTCCCTTCAAGCGAAACGGTTGCGGAATCGCCGAATCCATATGTATTTATGTCAGTCATGCTATGAACGAATTGGTAAAAAAACCAAAGCAAGGCATGAGACCGGTAATTTCCGTTTATACAAAAAACCTAAACAAAAAGAAGATCTTATTTAAAAGACTCTAGACGTCCCCATATTGGGGGCTGTCCAGAGTCTTTTTAGTTACTGTGTATTTTGTTTTCTTTTTCTTTCCTGATGTAAACGAAGTCGGTATATACCTAAAACAACAGATATTACAATCAGGCTTTCTGTTATCGGCAACCCAAAAATACTAAAAATTGTTAAGATATACGTTCCGACCGCAAGCATAATATAAACAAAAATTGTTTT
>NZ_JBYQFJ010000223.1:0-630 GCF_057836705.1 Virgibacillus carmonensis
CACGCTTATATACCGGAAGATTCAATCCCGGAAACCATAGATTATATTGTGACACCAGGTGAACGTCATCTTTTGCCGCAAGGGTTATCTAATGTTATTGATATAGGTTCCAGGCTTTTGGATATTAGCACGTTTGAGGAAATTATCAACCTGCTCGAAATGGATTATTCGAAGTCCCAGATTATTAGACGCTATTTTAAGGCATGTGTATCACTATCAGGGAACGACAATTACGATTCACATGCAAAAGATATCCGTCATATTGCGCAATACCATTTCAAGGATATTATTTCGGAAAGTCAATCCATGAAAGAAGCGGTTGAACTTGCCAAACAGTATTCACTTGCGCATGATGCAAGATATATCCATATTGGGGGTGAGCAGGGCACTGGAAAAAATATGTTTGCCCAGGCTATACATAACTTTTCCAGAAAATCAGATCAACCTTTCGTTTCGGTTAATTGTGCTTCAAAAGATAGTGACGAAATCGAGCTAATATTGTTCGGTGCAGCAAATCAGGATGATGTGTTTCAACTTGCCGGAAATGGAACTGTTTGTATCGAGGAAGTTGAAGAGCTTCCACTAGACATTCAGGGAAGACTGTTTCAACTGTTTAATGCTAAAGACTTT
>NZ_JBYQFJ010000224.1:0-630 GCF_057836705.1 Virgibacillus carmonensis
AAAAAGGCTGCCCCAAATTTTAAATTGGGGCAGGCTGAAATTAATAGTTATTCGGTTTTATTCCTAATGTCTCGTATGGTACATGGATTTTAAAGGCTAGATTGTTAGCTTCCGGGTCGAAATGTTCAATGCTCACTCTGAAATTACTGCGGATATCCATATTGGTAACGGCAACATAGATTTCTTCCTTTTTTGGATTGACAGTAACCCACTCAGGCATTGGTAAGTACTTTTTCATATACTCCATGATTTTTTGATTTGGCAGCTCCAACAAGCCAACTGAAATAGACTTCTGTTTCAAAATAACATCGCCATTTTCCTGTACAAATGGTTCAAAGTGAACGGATAAAGGAATAGTTGTTGAAAATACCGGAAGTTCTCCCAACAAATGAACATCATCTTTGAATTCGATACTATAATGTTGACTTGAGTTATCAAGCAATTTATCGAGATAGGCATTAACAAGGTCATTTAAATTCTGCTTCGTTGTCCGGACAATAAACTGCGAGCTTTTCTGTTCATCAACCTTGTCCCCAGGCGATGTGGTTGAACTTGAGACAGGCCAAAATATTAAAAGAAAAATACCTAATACAATAACAATATTAATTGTGAGCAAGATATAAAAAAGCT
>NZ_JBYQFJ010000225.1:0-629 GCF_057836705.1 Virgibacillus carmonensis
AATGTTAGGAAGTGATTTTCATGATTGATATACATTGTCATATATTGCCAGGAATTGATGATGGCGCCCAAACGGAATCGGACAGTATCGCGATGGCGAACGCTGCGGTTGATCAGGGGATTGATACCATCATTGCAACTCCGCACCATATGAATGGAAAATATGAAAATAGCAAGCAGGATATTATAACGCATGTGAACGTGTTAAATGATTTATTTCAGGAAGAGGATATTCCGCTAACCATTCTTCCAGGGCAGGAAATCCGCATGAATGGGGAGATCATCGACGAGCTTGAAGATGGCATTATTCAATCGTTGAACCATTCGAAATACCTGTTTGTTGAATTTCCGTCCAGCAGTGTTCCACGCTATGCGAAGCAGATGCTTTTCGATATCCAGCTTGCCGGCTATAAACCGGTGATTGTGCATCCTGAGCGTAACCAAGTACTAATCGAACATCCATCGATGCTGTATGAGTTTGTTAAAAAAGGGTCATTAACCCAAATAACGGCAGGCAGTTTATGCGGCAAATTCGGCAAAAATCTGCAGAAGTTCTCCCACCAACTGGTTGAGGCGAATTTAACCCACTTCATTGCTTCTGATGCGCATAATACAACATCACGAGGGTTT
>NZ_JBYQFJ010000226.1:0-628 GCF_057836705.1 Virgibacillus carmonensis
GTGTTAGCACTAATAGATAAGTCATTAAAATCTTTATCCGTCCATTTTTTTTGAGTATTCTCTTCTATAGCTACAACTAATTTTTTAACTTCAGGGGATAAAGAACTAGGTGTATTTAATGGCTGACACCTTTTACAAGGCCTGTATGAAGCCAATGTAGCTTCTTTTGCTGTTTTAAAAAACTCACAGTTTTCTTTTTTAGGTTTTTTTGCAGGGCAAGTTGGTCTGCAAAAAACGCCTGTCGTTTTAACTCCTACATAAAAAGTGCCTTCATAGTTTGAGTTTTTCTCTATTAGCATTGTATAAAATGTATCTATTGTCCTTTGGTCATTAATCATAACTTTTGCTCTTCCTCCTAAATACTAAATGTAAGATGATTTTCTAAGACATTTTGTGCTTGGAAATAAGAATGTGGTCCATAACTTACCCGGTTTACACCAATATTTTTCCAGTTAATACTATCGATATTAGTAGATGAATTCAGCATAATGTTAACTGGTAAAGGGGAATTTTTAGAAAACTCCTCAATCAGCTCTATATTGGTTAGCCCTGGGATAAATATACCATCAGCACCAGCATAGACTTCAGCTTTATTTAGCGCTTCCTTTACTAAATCAATAGAGTGCTT
>NZ_JBYQFJ010000227.1:0-628 GCF_057836705.1 Virgibacillus carmonensis
CTCGCCGATCTCTCACTTCCCGCAGGACAAGGAAAGCTCCTCCGAATAGGCACCGCACGAAGAAAAAGTGCTTTTCTTTTTCGAGGAGTCTCCGTATATTCAAGATGCTAAGTGAAGGTGAAAAGTTAAAAGTTAAAATCCACCACTTTTTCAGTGCCCTTCTATGTTGCCGGAGTTTCACCTATGCCTAATCGACTTACTACTCGCAATTACAATTATTAAAGAATGAAGAAATCGATGTTATGGCATAATAGGTAGCGCTCAACCCTAGCGGAGGAAAAACACGGAGACTCCTGTGGGAGCAGAAGCCTAGATGAGACCCCGGAGAGCGTAAGCTCGAGGAGGCTCATCAGCTGCCCACGGAAAGCGCAGTGTTTTTCCGCAGCGGTGACAGGGCACCGAACATGATAGTAGTTTATGTCAACTGCTTATTAAGATCCGATTGTTGAAAAGAAACATTCTAAACTTCCTACCCCTTGATCGTTCGTTTTTTGAGTTGGACATTTTAGTTTTGTCCCAGCCTCTTATTTTTTAATTTAAATCCTACGACTTCTGCCGTAAACTCTTCACAAAATTCGTCAATGGTTTATAGTCGTTATTAATCATACCAAGGTTTTCAATTAATACT
>NZ_JBYQFJ010000228.1:0-627 GCF_057836705.1 Virgibacillus carmonensis
CGATAAAACTGAACACAAAAAACTTAACCAGGTTTCCGCCATTGTGGCGTTTCCCTGTCTCATTTAAATGAAAATCCTTTTGCGTATTCTCCATAATTCCGCCCCCTTTTATTTGCTTTGAACTTCCTTGCTTTAAAACGTCAACTTTCTATCTTATTAATAAACGCAATACACTTCTCGGCAATCAATTCTTTATCATGATCCAGTGTTGCCACATGATAACTGTTTTCCATGGAAACTATCGCACGTTCTTTTGAAGATATTGATTCATAGATTTCTTTTGCATTTTGCGGTGGCACCACATGATCTTCCACTGAAGAAAAAATCAATGCTGGCGTGTTTATTTTTTGTAAATCATTTCGCACAATATCAGTCAGGCTCACTATCTCTTTGATTGATTTCACCGGTGTTTTTGGATAAGCAAGTTCCTCAACACCTTCTTTTTTGATGTCTGATCCAATTGCGTCCATAAATCTAATACCTTCAGATGATAGTTTTTCATAATTGGCGGCGAACTCTGGTAAGTTTACAGCTGCATTTATCGGCATAATTCCTTTGATTTCCGAATGCCTTTCAGCTAAGTATAGGGTTAACTTTCCCCCCATTGATAGTCCAGTAACAAATATT
>NZ_JBYQFJ010000229.1:0-626 GCF_057836705.1 Virgibacillus carmonensis
GTTATTGAATCAGGTGGATTAAATCTTCATTTGGTGCCAAGTAATAAGTTTAAGACACTCAATTTCGTAGTTAAATTTAAAACTGTATTAGACCCGACGACAATTACCAGGCGTGCAATCCTGCCCTATGTATTGCGACAGGGAACAATGAATTATCCGAAACGAAAAATTTTACAACAAAAATTGGATGATTTATATGGTGCTGTTTTATCAATTGATGGCACTAAAAAAGGTGATTTTCATATTCTTACCTTTCGAATGGAAATTCCAAACCAGCGTTTATTACAAAATGAATCAGCACTTATCGAAGAAGCGCTGGAAGTATTAAATGAAATTATAAACCATCCAAAGGTTTCTAAAGGTAGTTTTGACCCGAAAATTGTTGACCGGGAAAAAGAAACGCTGAAACAAAAGATCAATTCGATTATGGATGATAAAATGAGCTATGCTAACATACGGCTGATAGATGAAATGTGTGAGGATGAAGTATATAAAACACATGTGCAGGGATATATTGACGACTTACCTGAACTTAATGGCGAAAGTTTATTTACATACTATCAGACAGTATTAAAGAAAGATTGTATGGATTTTTATGTGCTTGGAGATTTTGATGAAACGAAAAT
>NZ_JBYQFJ010000230.1:0-624 GCF_057836705.1 Virgibacillus carmonensis
TCCCATTTATAATTCTGTTTCCCTAAATAAACGCCATCCGGTTTGATAAAGGCATAGTATCCTTGAAGAAAATCACCATTACGTTGATTAAGTTCCATTCCATTAGCTGGGTTCACTCCATTTACCAAAATGCCTGCATCACCCTCAGCCTTATTCAATTGAATATCTGCAGCTACCGTATAATTTGTCCAACCGTCTTTTCCTGTCATAGCTTTAGAAAAGGTACTGTTACTTGGTGCAAAAAATCCTTCATCAACAGTCCAGTAACTCTCATACATGGTCCACTCCAATTCCATCCCCTCAGTGAAGGTATCTCGAAGTTCATTGACATTCGCATCCTCATAAAAGGTCATCGTGGAAATGCTTGCTTCCCCCTGCATTAATTCTACCTTCAAATCCTTTTTTCCCTTGGAAAGCTCAAGACCCTTAATCGTTACTGTTTTCCAATTCTGTGCTCCTTTTGTATTTGGAAGACTGATTTCTCCTGAAACATCATGATTTCCTTGCATTATTTTTAACGTTGCACCGTCTACCTCCGTTGCAATGCGTAAATCCACATTATACGTTCCGCCTGTAGCTATATTCACTTTGTACGAGAGCCATTCTCCAGATTGATTCAGCATG
>NZ_JBYQFJ010000231.1:0-624 GCF_057836705.1 Virgibacillus carmonensis
CCTCACTAGTGGAATTCCGCTTTCTTTATTAGCTATTTAATTCTGCCAAACGTGCTTTAACCTTCGCTTGCTTTTCGAGATAATCTTTCTCTTTTTGTTTTTCTTCTGCAACTACAGTCTCTGGTGCCTTCTTTACAAAACCTTCATTGGCCAATTTTTTTTGTACCCTTTCCACTTCCTTGTTCCATTTATCCAGTTCGCTTTCCAGTCTTGATCGTTCTTTATCAATGTCGATTAAGCCTTCTAATGGTAAAAATAGTTCTATACCGGTTACTACGGCCGACATCGCTTTTTCCGGAACCTCTATATCTGTAGCTATCATTAATTCACTCGTGTTACAAAAACGCTCTAAATAGTTCCGATTCGCTTCAAGCTCTGAAATGGTTGTTTTATCTTCTCCCTGAACAAGCAGCTTCACCTGTTTAGACATTGGAGTATTAACCTCTGCACGTATATTCCGCACTGTCTTTATGATTGATACAAGCAGATTCATTTCTTTCTTCGCCTGTTCACTATGCAAATCTTCACGGACTTCCGGCCACTGTGCAATGGTAATGGATTCACCCTGGTGTGGCAGCTCCTGCCATATTTCCTCCGTAATAAATGGCATGAACGGATGTAACA
>NZ_JBYQFJ010000232.1:0-623 GCF_057836705.1 Virgibacillus carmonensis
TGCAGGTTGAATTTTCCGTACTTGTGACCGCTTATTAGAAAATCTTGGCTTGCCGCCAAGAACAATTGGCGACAAGCCAAGATTTTTTTGTGATTTATACCGAGAAAAACCTTTTACCTTCATAAAATAAGCGAGGCTGGAGTATCGAAAAAGTGTAACTCAAAATATGAACAATGCTGTTAATTAGCGAAGGATATTTTAAGGAGCAGTTATATGCACTTTTTCCGGTTAGAACCTTACGTCCCAGCCTCTTCGCTTATTCATTTAAATAATTTACAATTGTTTCTGCCGTATTTTTTGGAATTCCAAGCTTTGTAATCTCATCAACCGACTTACTTTTTATTTCATCGATCGACTTAAATTGTTTCAAAAGTAATCGACGTCTCTTTTCTCCAACACCCGGAATTTTATCCAATTCTGATTGAAAAAGACTTTTACCCCGTAATTGACGATGAAAGGTGATTGCAAACCGGTGAACTTCGTCTTGTATTCGCTGTACCAGATAAAATTCCTGTGACTTTCTGGATAGATCTATGATTGCAGGTGGATTCCCATAAAGTAATTCGCTTGTTTTGTGTTTGTCATCCTTTGCCAGACCGCATAACGGAATATCCAGTCCCAAT
>NZ_JBYQFJ010000233.1:0-623 GCF_057836705.1 Virgibacillus carmonensis
CAGGATCGGCAAAATCTTCTCGAGTAACAGTTTCTGGTCTACATTCTCATAACCATTCTCATCATTACCCACTAAGTCAAGAATTGCTACCGTACTCCCATCAGAATCTGCTTCAACTTTTCGGTCGACGGACAGGGCTTTATAGCTTTTTCCCATTTCCATCGTCTCTAAAATATCTTCCTCGGATACGTCAAGATGTGCAGCAATTTCACGTACTGTAGGTGACTTTTGATCTGAAATGGTTAATTCATCAATAGCTTTTTTAATTTTTGGCCCAAGCTCCTTAATTCGTCTTGGGACGTGAACACTCCATGTTTTATCTCGAATAAATCGTTTGATTTCCCCGATTATCGTTGGTATTGCAAATGATTCAAATGATTTACCATAGCTAGCATCAAACCTTCTAATAGCTGCCAATAATCCAATCATTCCAACCTGTGCAAGATCCTCATGTATACTGCTGTTTTTCGAATACTTACGTGCAATAGATTCTACAAGATCTTTATAGGTCAGAACAACCTTTTCTTTGACCTCATCATCATCAGGATTCTGTTGTAAATGCTCAATCCATTGGTAAACCTCATCTCTATTGTGTGGACGAGATTTGGTCGCCATCATAATCC
>NZ_JBYQFJ010000234.1:0-622 GCF_057836705.1 Virgibacillus carmonensis
GAAGTGGTATGAAATTTATACAACTGCTGTTTTTATGACTTTGTTCGGTCTTATCGTTGATACAGTTCTTGCCGTTAAATATAAGTTTTATGTGCTTGATCAAGAAGGAGTACAAATTCCAGCCCTTATTGGACAAATTCTTTTATATTCTTCTTCTACCATCATCATATTAAATGCTTTCCCTTATCATAAGTCGAAAAAAAGCAAATTAATTTATGTCATATGTTTTTCTATTCTATCTATTATTTTTGAGTTTATTGCTGTTCAATTTGGCTTCATTAAATACAACGAATGGAGAATCTGGTATTCGGCATTGTGTTACCCATTTATCATTTCTTTTGTCATTTTACATTTCAGGTTTTTTAAGTGGTTAGTGAAGAGGTCTATTTGGAAATAAGTTTATCAATGGTCATAAAATAACTCGCTAGGTCATATTTTGTAGAGGCATAACATATTGGCAGTTAAGATACGTGAAAATTTAGATTGAATCTGATAATCAGGTTATATCGTTAGGCAGGGGGAGTGTATGTATGGGTAAAGCTTGTTTTTATTGCAGGGGCAGACAAAACGTTCAGAAGTTATATTCCTGGAAGGAACCGGAATACTTTCGACTATATTGTAG
>NZ_JBYQFJ010000235.1:0-622 GCF_057836705.1 Virgibacillus carmonensis
TTATTTCATAGATAAAAAAAGCGACCCTGGCGTGGGGTCGCTTTAGATTGTTCAGCTGATATATCTGAAATTATTTTTTCAACTAACCAGGGTAACTAATAACCTGAGTCCTCCGAAGTAAGGTTGTCCAGCATCTTATAATCATGCTTTTGTAAAGGTTTTTCGGCTGGCCCCTCAATTACATCACCGGTATATGAAAACCTCGATCCATGGCACGGGCAATCCCAGCTGCGATCCCCGCTATTCCACTCAACTTCGCATCCAACATGCGTACAGGTTGTATCTACAATATGCAGTTGCCCCTTTTCATCCTTATATGCGCCCTTTCTTTCTCCTTTGATACTAATCACGGCTGCCTCATCATTATTTAAGGTATCAGGGTCGATATTGCTTATTTGAAGTTTTCCCTTAATTAAATGCTCCGCAACATCCGCGTTTTGAACTAGAAAATTCTTTATACTAGGGGTTGCATAAAATCTTGATGGTGTAAACAAACGCTGGAAGGCGTTTTCCTTGCCCAATACAATATCCCGCAATAGAAGTGCTGCGGCAGTTCCATTTGACATTCCCCATTTTCTATATCCAGTGGCTATTAAAATGTTTGGCTGTCCAAAGGTTATTT
>NZ_JBYQFJ010000236.1:0-620 GCF_057836705.1 Virgibacillus carmonensis
CTGATTCATACATGTCAGGTAAAAGAGCCGCATCTATATCTGCGGAAAATGTTAAGTTTTTAGGATTTTTAACAATATCATCAACAGTTGCTTCTACCTTATTTACGTCGTCATCTAACTTAATTAAGCCATTGTTTTCCAATAATGAAAGAATACGTCCATGATCAGCAACCGAACGACTCATAATTACTTCCGTACCATCTGGAATGCTTTCCACACTGTCAATTGTTTTGGAATAAATGCCCATTGGTTCAATATGGATTCTGCCAATTGCTGTAAAGTCATAACCTAGTTCTTCTTTTTGCTGTTTTAAATATGGAATGTGCTGAAAATAGTTCGCATCAATTTCACCACTTTCTAAATCTTGATTAGGCAAAACATAGTCCTGGTATTCCTCTATGGTTAATGTGATACCTTTTTCTTCAAGAATTGGTTTTGCCTTTTCCAGGATTTGGGCATGCGGCGTACTAGATGCACCTACTGTAATTTCTGAGTTACTTACTTTGCCATTTCCTTCATCCCCACCACACGCTGCTAATGTAAAAATAAATAATAATGAAACAACTGCTAGAATTTTTTTCATGATTTTCTCCTTATCTTTTATCTAATTTATTGGAAAT
>NZ_JBYQFJ010000237.1:0-618 GCF_057836705.1 Virgibacillus carmonensis
TTTTCTTTTCTTCCGTTAATTTTTTTGCATATTCTCGAGCCCACTCCTCTGGATCAACACCGGGGTGTTTTTCACGAATTTCCTGTTCATTTCCCAATGCCTTGACAACCTTCGTTGTCGAGTTTCCATTGATATCTCTGACATTTTCAATAACCGAATATGAGACTGAATTCTTGGATACACTTTTTTTAATGCGCATAGAAATCCCTCACAACTTATAAGATACCTCTATTATATCATGGTACTAAATAGTACTCAATAATTTAACGGGAAATTTGACAAAAAAATAAAGCCATGAAAGGCTTTTTAGGCATTTTCTTAATATTTAAGTGTCAAACTCCCGGAACTGTATTTTAGGGAGTTGCTCATTGGTCAACTTCGGAAGTATATTCCTGTATGGATTTGCGTACTATTTTCAGTAATTTTCTTTGCATCAGGACATGACAATTATCCGTTATTCGGATTAGTATTAGGAATTGCTTTTACGTTTTTATATCTTTATACAAATTCTTGGACTGTATCTTTCGCCACACACTCAGTTTGGAATTTATATATCGTATTGGTGGGCATTTTATCATAAATTAATTAAATTTTTTCCACCAGATAATTGACAAGCTA
>NZ_JBYQFJ010000238.1:0-618 GCF_057836705.1 Virgibacillus carmonensis
GTTTTTGTTATAGCTCACATACCAATGGTCTTTTATATCTCTTTGGAACCTCGAAGCTTGTTTGGCCATCATATTTCCCAGCTTTCCATAAATACTTTCTATTCAAAAGTTGAATCTTTACAGATGTAATTATAATATGTACAATGATTTTTGTTAAGTAGGTACAATTATGTGCTATAGTATAAAAAAAGGTACCGTGAAGGAGTCGTATGTCATGAATCTTGATAAGAAGAAACAAAAAAAGCCTGATCAATGTAAAGTGGTAGTTGCACTGGACAGCATCGTGGGGAAATGGAAGCCACTTATAATTCAGCATTTACTAATTGATGGCACTCTTCGATTTAATGAACTAAGGCGACGAATTCCAGATATTACCCAAAGAATGCTTACCCTTCATTTAAGGGAGTTAGAGGAACAAGACCTTGTCGAACGTGTCGTATATCCACAGGTTCCGCCGAAAGTGGAATACTCTATGACTGAATACGGAAAAACCCTGGAACCGGTTATGGATGTTATGCACGAATGGGGAGCTGCCCATGTGGAACATATGAAAGAGATAGATGAACAAAACAAAAAGCTGTCCCAGAATTGAATTGTTAATTTCTGGGGCAGCCTGTT
>NZ_JBYQFJ010000239.1:0-618 GCF_057836705.1 Virgibacillus carmonensis
TTCTCTGTATTATCAACACTTTGAGGTTCATCGATAATGACTATAGGGTTTGTTTCTTGAATGAACTCAATTGGTTTTTTCCCATTCATTGTATCCCGCTCACGATGGATAAGGTTCGCTTTTGTCTCTTTCCCAGGATCATCGAAACTTTTCCTGAATGCGTCGATGTTAATAATCATTACTTCAATATCACTACTTGTTGCAAACTCACGAACTTTCTCTAGCTTTGATGAATCATAGATAAAATAATGACAATGCTGCCCCGGGTATAATTCATTAAAATGATCAGCAGTCATTTGGAACGATTTGTATACCCCTTCTCGTATAGCCACACTTGGTACGACGATTACAAATTTCGAGAACCCATACTTTTTATTTAGTTCAAAAATACTGCGAGAATACACATACGTTTTCCCTGTACCTGTTTCCATCTCAACGGTGAAATTCCAGTCTTGGATAACATTACTTTTTTTCAAGTGATTTCCCTTTTGTATCGTTTGTATATTTTCTAATATTTCTTGTTCTGACAGTTCAAGCTTATTACCAATACCTAATTCAGTTTGTTGCTGTCCTAAAATATGTCCAGCACCAACTGAGAAGTTAGATACTTTTACAGGT
>NZ_JBYQFJ010000240.1:0-616 GCF_057836705.1 Virgibacillus carmonensis
TCATGTATAAATCCTCCTATACCATTTATCCTGTTGGTCCGCTTATTACAATATAAAAAATAATGATGCTTCCCAAAATTAAGCTAATATAAGCGATTGTTGCTACAATGCCAGCAAGCCACCCATTAAGTTTATATCTGCTAAGCAAAATCAAACCAATTGCCAGGATTAAAAGTACCATACCAACAAAAGAAACATACATTTTTAGCATGGATGTTGACATATCTTTTCCTCCTAAACTGACGGTTTTAGTTGCCAATCGTTATTATAACATAGGTTACAGCGATAAGTAGCATGCACGTCCTTTATTTATGGCAAAAATTAAACAAATAAATAACCGAGATGGAGAGGGCTGGCTCCATCTCAGTAAGACTAAATAATATCCTCAGCAACTTTATCCAAGAATGCTTGTGCGTTTTATAGTATGCGAGTAAACAACCGATTGCATCATCACTTGCCTATGAAAACCTACTTTTTAAAAAGTTTACTTAACGATTGCATATCCACTGGCATATTGTTTTTAGTTATGGATTGTACAATTTTGTCTTCTTTTTCCTTAGATACCGGTTTATTAGCCATTCGGGACAACTGCCTGATTAAATTTCTAACAGTTTTT
>NZ_JBYQFJ010000241.1:0-616 GCF_057836705.1 Virgibacillus carmonensis
GTGAAACAATTTTAGCAAACAGGCTCGTGGAAGCACTTGAAAAGATAGACGGTGTGATATGTTATGGACCAAATTCCAATTCTTTTCGTATGCCCATTGCTGCTTTCAATATTGCTGGAATACCTTCACAAGAGGTGAGTATGGTTTTGGATTCCCATTATAATATAGCAGTTCGCGCCGGGCTGCATTGCAGCCCATTAACACATGAATCGTTACATACAAATAAACAGGGTATTGTGCGAGCAAGTTTGGGTATTTATAATACTTCAGACGAAATAGATGAATTCATTAATGCAATAAAAGAAATTACAGCAGCATATAGGGAAGTTGAACTTTAAATAAATAAGTATTGTAGCATTGGAGTTGGGGCAATGGCTTTATATGGAACATTGATCAATGGAGCTTGCATTATTGTTGGAAGCCTGCTGGGATTGTTTTTCTCAAAGATACCAGAGCGATATAAAGAAACAGTTATGCATGGTATTGGACTAGCTGTCATATTAATCGGGTTACAAATGGCATTTTCCACAGAAACAATAATTGTTGTTTTATTAAGCTTATTGACAGGAGCAATCATTGGAGAATTCGTTCATGTCGAAGAGGGGTTGAACCGATT
>NZ_JBYQFJ010000242.1:0-615 GCF_057836705.1 Virgibacillus carmonensis
GGGCCTTCCGCCGACAAAAGAAATCACAATTGCGATACAAAACGATGCATACAAACCAACCATTGGATCTACACCTGCAATAATGGAGAATGCTATCGCCTCTGGTATTAGTGCCATTGCTACTACCATACCAGATAGGATATCCGCCCTTATGTTCCCAAACCAATCCTTCTTTATTTGTTCTAAATTCAAATCCATACCTCTTTCTATTATTATTTTGAAAAGCCTTCTACAAGGCTTTAACCGTAGATAACTTATGTATCATACCACATTTAGAAACAATGAAAAACTCCCTATGTAAGCGCTGTTATCCCTGATATACTTTATTATTCTAGCTAATACTTGCATATACTTACATAGTTCCTTGCATACAAAAATCCGAGGTAGCAAATCTTGTAAGCTAACTCGGATTTCTATACATCCTTTTAATCTATTTATTCTTGTATCTTGATCTTTCTTCTTCTACAACATACCATGTGGATCTATTACAAATTTCTTGGAAACACCACTATCAAAGTCATCATACCCTTGGGGTGCCTCATCAAGTGAAATTACCGTTGCATTAACCGCCTTTGCTATGTTTGCCTTACCATTCAATATGGCATTCATCAGTTG
>NZ_JBYQFJ010000243.1:0-615 GCF_057836705.1 Virgibacillus carmonensis
ATACCGCTGCAACAAATATGACACATGTAATCACCAATATGTATTTAACTGGAGGTGGCGTTCTATTTTTTTTCTTAAAGTTAAATATCCTCGGTTGCATCAATAATAAAACCCCCTTAACACAAGTTATGCTTGTTTTAAGAAGGTTAGAATTAATATTCAAAGTAACTTTAATTAAAAAACTTAGTATGCCTTACGCAGTGGAAAGCATACTAGTCAGGATATGTGCCCCAATGCTTCTTTTCCAATCATTCCTACTTCCCAGCCATACGGCTTTGATGCATCGGTTATTTTTTCAAGTGGAGCGTGTAATAATTCGTCAATCGTTTTAACCCCTACAGCCCTGCCAGCAATAATATTCCGATCAGCCAGCTTCTCGTTTAAAAGATCAACATCAAGTGCACCGCACATAATATATCCAATATCATTCGAAATCATAAGCAGGTTTGTTTTTGGCAGTTCGACAGTTATCGCAGTAAAAAACATTCCATCGATTTCCAAAGGATTTACAGTAATCATGCAAGTATTTCCCCCTTTTCCCTATCACCATATATATGTATGCGGATAGAGACCCAGGTGCTACTCGCCTAGTTACCGTGAACCATAATCCTTTTT
>NZ_JBYQFJ010000244.1:0-615 GCF_057836705.1 Virgibacillus carmonensis
CTCAGATATACAAAATCGAATTTGAGCCTCATTGCCGATAATTTTAATACCGTAATTTGGCCTTTGGTCTAGCGATAAATCATAAAGCTTAAATATGTAACGAACGGACTTTAAATCACTTTGTAAGGTAGAGCGACTAACATAAAGTTCATCAGCTAGATCTTCCATCTTTACATAATTTGACTCAAGTAATAGCCTTTCAACTAGAAACGTGACACGTTCAGTAGGTTCATCCGGTATTATTTTTCTTACTTCCTGGATGTATTGTTGTAAGAATTGATTAAATCTGTTCTCATCCTTAATTTCCAGTTTATAACCTTTACCTCTATGTGACTCAATCTGCATATTGTTTTTATGTAACAGCAAATTTAATTCTTTTATATCATTTCTAACCGTCTTTGAGCTTACTTGCAAATCAATCGACAACTGGGAACTTGTCATAGGTTCAGTAGCTGTCTTAAGAATTTGTATGATTTCTTTCCAGCGGGAATTCATTTCAGATACCCCATTTGTTAGAAGATTGGTTATATTATAACTTAAATTTCCTACCTTCATCAAAAAAAGTAATTATCATTGTTAAATTTGAACAAAAAAACAGCAAACCCCAAGGAATTT
>NZ_JBYQFJ010000245.1:0-614 GCF_057836705.1 Virgibacillus carmonensis
GTTACCGGTGTTTTATTACGATGTTGCCGCAGTTGGCTTAGATAATTCCCTGGCAACAAGTTACTGGGGTTATTCCCAGTCTATTGCTGTACTGATCGTAGCCATTCTTGCTCCATTTCTTGGTGCCGTAAGTGATTATTCAGCCGCAAAGAAAAAGTTTCTCCGATTTTTTGCCTTTATGGGTATGATTGCAAGTATTATGCTAGGATTTGTTGGCGAGGGTGATTATCTATTTGCATCACTTCTGCTTATCATTGGTACGATTGGTTTCTCAAGTGCGAATATATTCTATGATGCGTTTTTGCCTGAGATTGCTGATGAGGATAATATTGATAAAGTTTCCTCAAGTGGATTTGCATTTGGTTACTTTGGCGGAGGGATATTGCTAGCAGTAAATATATTAATGATTTTGAAGTATGACTGGTTTGGAATCCCAAATGCAACAGCAGCAAGTCAATTATCATTTGCTTCCGTAGGTATTTGGTGGTTTATTTTTTCAATACCGCTTCTTAAAAATATCAAAGAAGAAAAGAAACACCCAATCAAACGTGATAAATCATACGTTTTGATTGGTTTAACCAGGGTCACAACAACATTTAAAGATATCAAGCAAT
>NZ_JBYQFJ010000246.1:0-614 GCF_057836705.1 Virgibacillus carmonensis
TTGTCGATTGCACCAAGAACGCCATCCCTTTGAAATTTATAAAGCTTATTCCATACAGCCGTTTCATGAAAACCGGTTTTTGATTTCACTATTGTATCTTCATCAAGCTCATCCAAGTAATCTTTAAAAATATGATAAAGAGTAACAAAATAAATAAATTCAGGATTATGATCTTGATACAATACTTCAAGTTGATCAAGTAATTCTTCTTTTACATCCTCAAGTTGATTCTGATCCTCCCAATAGGTATCGAACCACTGAATGTATTGTTGTGTCATTGCTTTATCATCCGTATAAGTAGTTAGGGCTGGATCTTCAGAATAAGTAAATCCCAGGCTACTACTTCTGAAGTTAGCACTACCAAACATGGTAAATGAGTCATATCTTGGGTTTTGAACATTCACCATGTTCATGGTTGGAACAGATGTTTTAAATGACTTTACATCCACTTTTTCATGTATCCATGCGGCGCACTCCTTCGCAATCCTACTCTGAGTTAACAAGTTACGAAACCCTGCTTCATCTTCAATGCCGGAAAGGGAAAGTTCCCTTTGAAGTTGGGCAGTACTTTCCTTTATATCATGTGGTGTGTTAGTAAAAGATGGTTCAGTGAA
>NZ_JBYQFJ010000247.1:0-614 GCF_057836705.1 Virgibacillus carmonensis
TGGAATAATCTGTTCCGGGGCCGCTCCGAACATGCACACCGGCCTCATTTACTGTGATTGATTTATTTACAGAAACTTGCTGCTTTATTTGCTCCGTAGAACTTAATGGATACAAAAACTGCGATGCAACCCATGCTTCTTTGCCGCCGTAATAGGTTTGTGCCCAACCATAATGTTCCTCGAAAACGACAACCTGATCGCCTGGATGGAGACTTCCTACGATCGGTGCATTATCCGTAGGGCCACTTCTGACATTAAGGGAAGATGTACCAACACCATATGTTGAACCTTCATGTGCATCAACACTGGGCGAAATGATAAAAGATAATAGCAATACACTCATTCCAGCTAATAAAATTCGTAAAGTCTCTTTCATGATTTCTCCGTTCCTCCTTTCGCTGCTTAATTTGGAAAAAACATGTAATAAATTATTACCTATTATACAAGATTTCAAACGACCTGTGGAGAAAATCGGACAAATTCACTAGGCAATTTACAGAAACGTTTCTGTTGTATCAGATGTTTTGGTACAACTCTTTGCTTTAATAAAAGTGCGAAATAAATGATACAATTAATTTTATACATAAAAAGAAATGGGGTGCCACTTTGGCAGA
>NZ_JBYQFJ010000248.1:0-613 GCF_057836705.1 Virgibacillus carmonensis
TTAATAACATAAGGTTTTAACATTTTTCCATCATTAGCAATAGCCGTAGCGGCTTTCATTTGCTGGATTGGTGTAACGGTTGTACCTTGTCCAAAGGCTGTTGTGATTTTTTCGATGGGATAGTCAAAGACTAGTTTACCAGCAACCTCATCTGGTAAATCGATGCCTGTTTTTTCATCGAAATCAAATGCCTTATAATAGTTCAAATAGGTTTCCGGTCCCATTACTTCCCATAATAACTTTGCTGCTGCAACGTTTGAAGAACGTCTGAATCCCTCGTCAAAAGATATCTCGCCCCAACCGTCAATATTGTAATCATAGATTGCTTTCGTATTAGGGAGAGGCTTATATTTACCAGACATATATGTTGCGTCTCCATTATAATTCCCCGAATCTATTGCTGCGGACCAGGTAAACATCTTCATTGTAGAACCAGGTTCGTAAGGTGTTGAAATTGCATCATTATACCAATTTTCAACATTGGCGGGATTATTCGGGTTGTAGCTTGGACGATTACTCATCGCCACAATTTCACCAGTTTTAGGGTCCATGACAATTGCTGTTATCCGCTTTGGATTATATTCTTCATTGACTTGAGAAAGTGTATCTTCCA
>NZ_JBYQFJ010000249.1:0-612 GCF_057836705.1 Virgibacillus carmonensis
TTAACCATGTTACGTTTACCGGCTCAGTTGGTACGGGGATTGCCGTTGGACAAGCTGCCATGGCTAATGTCGTACCTTCAACCTTGGAGCTGGGCGGAAAATCTCCGAATATTGTATTTGCCGATTGTGATAGGCAGAAAACCGTGGAAGGTGTGGTCCGGTCTATTATTCAGAATGCAGGACAAACCTGCTCTGCGGGAGCAAGACTGTTAGTAGAGGAATCGTTTAAACAAGAATTTTTGGAAAAAGTCGTAGAGCGGTTCGGAAATCTGACGATTGGAGCAGGGATTCAGGATAAAGACCTGGGGCCGATTTTGAACGATAAACAATACCATCATGTAATGGATATGATTGATCTGGCGAAAGAGGAAGGAGATATCCTTGTCGGCGGAAATTCGGTGAAGGTAGAAGGATATGAAGGCGGACTTTATATACAGCCGACCATTATTGACGGGATTAGCAGGGACAGCAGGCTTGCACAAGAGGAAATTTTCGGTCCTGTGTTAACTGTTTTTACGTTTAAGGATATCGAGGAAGCGTTGGAATTAGCAAACAGCACGGATTACGGCCTGGTAACAGGTATTTGGACAAAGGATATAAGTACAGCCCACT
>NZ_JBYQFJ010000250.1:0-611 GCF_057836705.1 Virgibacillus carmonensis
GGCGCAACCTAAGCTTCTAAATAATGAACGAATCCAGTCACAGTTTTTATATTTGAAGGATGCTTATAGTAAACATAAAAGTATTATTCATGATGTTACCGAAAGACTGATTGAAATTAATGAATTGTTATCACCAATTCAGGCGCATATTGGCTATAGGGTCCGAGATGAAATTTGCTTTTATTTAATTTATAGCAGGTACCTAATGAAGTTTGATAAAGCCTTTGATTATCAGTTGCATCAGAAGATCTTACCACGAATTACAGCTAGTGAAACACAGGCATTTGAAGTGCTCAAGGGACTATATCAATTTTGTACCAGTCACCAATTTGAAGAAATTGAACCTGATAACCAAGCAGAAGTTATTAAAAATGCTAAATATCCTAAGTCAGCCAAGAAAATTCATGAAATGTTGGGGAGGGGACAATCAGATGGCTTTACTTCCTTCTGGATCGGGTAATGATGATGCAGAATTAGTTGTTATTGAGACGGATGACTTTTATTTATACATTAAAGGAAAACCCTATCATGAACGGTATAAGGGCTTGCGAAACTATCAAATGATTCAATCAGATGAAACAATGAACATGAGCGTTTCTGGTGAAAACATT
>NZ_JBYQFJ010000251.1:0-607 GCF_057836705.1 Virgibacillus carmonensis
TTTTTTACTTCATCTGCAAACATTAAGTCCTATTTACTGTTTTGGTTTTTTAATAAATCTCTGATCTCAGATAGCAGCTCTTCTTTAGCATCAATTGCGGGTGCCGCTTCTTCTACTGGCTCTTTCTTACGCTGAAATTTCATAAGCAACCGCACTACCATGAAAATAGAAAATGCAATAATAACAAAGTCGATGATTGATTGAATAAAAACACCATATGTAACCACCGCATCGCCAACTTTGTACGATAATCCAGAAAAATCGACACCATTTAGAAGAATACCAATGAGCGGCATGATTATATTATTCACTAGTGATGTGATGATTTTACCGAAAGCTGCCCCAATTACAACAGCCACCGCCAAGTCCATTACGTTTCCTTTTAAAGCAAATGCTTTAAAATCTGCCCACATGTACATCACCCCCTGTTTGTCGATTATATATAAATTGTCGATTTTTGAACAGCTTTACTACTGAAAAAGGGATGATCATGCTACCGGGCCACCCCTTCCCACACAATTATTCACTTAGTTCATTTGTCATTTTCTTAACCAATTCTGGTCTGCCATGAAACTGTGCTGGTGTATTTTGAAAGAGTTCTATGCTC
>NZ_JBYQFJ010000252.1:0-607 GCF_057836705.1 Virgibacillus carmonensis
TGGCTTGGGCAAGAATCGACAAGTGCCATGGAACGATACTCTTCATGTAAAAATTGCTGATCTGCCATATGATTAAACAGGGACACGAGAGGTTCATAATAATGATTTATGTTTAATAGTCCACAAGGCTTTTGATGTACACCCAGCTGAGCCCAGGTAAAGACTTCAATAAATTCTTCTAACGTTCCCGGTCCTCCAGGTAAGGCGATAAACCCATCAGCTAAATCAGCCATTTTCGCTTTTCGTTCATGCATAGATTGAACAACATGCAACTCAGTCAGATTGGGATGTGATATTTCCCGATCCTCTAACATTTGCGGAATGACACCAATCACTTTCCCGCCATTTTCTAAAACAGCATTTGCTACTGCCCCCATGATTCCAACACTTGCCCCACCATATACAAGCGTTATTTCCCTTTTTGCTAGTTCTTCTCCTAATTGGATAGCGCCTTCCTTGTATGCTTTTGAAGCCCCGTCGCTTGAGCCACAAAAAACAGCTAATCGCTTCATGATAATCCCTCCACTTTTAATTTTTACTTTAAAGCAATAACGTCCCGTGTTATTTCTAAGAAAGCCTTTATAGCAGGCGAAAGCCATTTATCTTT
>NZ_JBYQFJ010000253.1:0-607 GCF_057836705.1 Virgibacillus carmonensis
TTGACCATCTTGGTACTTTGGTTAAATTTCGAATTCATGACAATGGCAAAGTCCCGGACATTTTTGGCCTGATAGTGATGGACTTTCATCCCGTCTTTACTGGTTACCTTTCCAACTGCTTGTCCGGTAGTTGCAATCGTTTCCTTTTCATCAGCCCTTAACGTGACATCAAAGTCACCTGTCAAAGAATAAAATGATTCTCCACCAGCGAAATATGGATCGAGATTCCACCCCTCGTTGTCATAGACGGCCAGAATCGGAAACCAGTTTCCCAGCGAAACGTGAGTGCCGGACCAGCCAAAACGATGTTGTTTGTTTGGGATTGTAACGGTAAAATCCATATTAATGGTTGCTTTCTTTCCCGATTCCAATGACAATCCTGAAATATCGAGTTTCGTGTTCCTGCTATCAAAAGTCGCGGACTTGGCATTGAATGTAATGTGATCAACCTCTATGCCGCCACTCTTAAAACTTTCAGCATTCGGCCATAGATTAAAGTATATGTGCTTTAACGTTTTATCAAGGTTATTGACGAATTGGACGCTCATAGAACCGCTGATTTGATGCTTCTTTTTGTCATATGTAACATTTATTTTGTATGCAGGGT
>NZ_JBYQFJ010000254.1:0-606 GCF_057836705.1 Virgibacillus carmonensis
CGATCTGCAATTTTCAATACCAATCGGACTGGATATGATTAATGATGTGATCATGAAGCCATACGCAATTAAGACTGACGTTACGCTTAATCAATTGCCAATCATGAACAACGATGCATTTCTGTTACTGATTGACCGAAACGGCAAATGGCGAGTGAATACAACCTTGCGCGGGTTTACCAAAGAACTTGGAGCTATCGCAAGTACCTATTCCACAACGGGGGATATTGTCTTTATTGGTAAAAATAAACAGGATATTTTACTCGCATCAGCAAGGCTGCATGAGCTTGGCGGGGGAATCGTTGTTGCCCATGACGGCGAAATCATCTTTGAACTTCCCCTTCCGTTATCCGGTATTATGTTTGATGGCAAAATGGATGATTTAATTGCTAAGGAAAAAGAGCTGAAACTAATTTTAAAAGAGCATGGATATCCATACAGTGATCCAGTCTATTCCATATTATTTTTATCAGCTACTCATTTGCCGTTTATTCGCGTTACCCAGCGCGGAATTGTTGACGTAAAGAAAAGAGAAGTACTCTTCCCAGCAATCATGCGGTAGCATTAAGGAAAGGCGGTGGCGCTGTTCACCTAGACAGACTGGCG
>NZ_JBYQFJ010000255.1:0-606 GCF_057836705.1 Virgibacillus carmonensis
AATTAAAAGTTCTATTATTACTTGGTATAATAACTTGGGATAAGAAACTACCCGCTTGGTGAAACAGGTAGTTTCTTTGGATTATTTTTCTGCTTTTCCTAATGGTTCAATTGCTGGGCCTTCAATAACTTCACCTATAGCGTTAAACCTGGATCCGTGACATGGACAATCCCATGTGTGGTCACCGTCATTCCATACTACGCCACAGCCCATATGGGTACATGATATATCAAGGAGATGCAGTTCCCCCTGATTATCGCGGTAAGCGCCAATTTCATCACCGTCGATTTCAATCATGGCACCTTGCCCATTTTCCAAATCCTTGGACTTGGTTGCTTCATTAGCATCAGTTCTGGCATTAGTTTCTGATTCATCTTCCTTATCTGTATCGTTTAACTCCCTAGCAGGAGAAAACAGGGAGGTATATACGTTAAATTTACCTAGTATTAAATCAGTTAATACCTCTGCGCCGATTGTTGCGGCTGATAGTCCCCATTTTCCAAAGCCTGTGGCCGTATAAATATTTTCCTTGTCAGCAAACATTTTCCCTATAAACGGGATTCGATCAGGTGAAAACAAATCATGTGACGACCAATGATCAACAAC
>NZ_JBYQFJ010000256.1:0-605 GCF_057836705.1 Virgibacillus carmonensis
TACATCTGACTTGGTGGTCCAGTTCTGCTTGGAGAAGGGAATTTATACTATCCATGATGTCAATCAAGCATTGAATTATTTTAGTTTGAAACCACTGATTGGATAAGATGTATAATCCAGTAGTCATGTAACAATCCTGAAATATTTTGTTATATACCATCCTTTCCTTACCAGTTCATTCAATTTTTGTATTTTTCCAAAGCTAGGTAAAAACTTCCATAACCAAGGCCATTACATGAGTGGTAACGGGGTTACTGATCAAAAGTTTTATAGTCATATATTGGATAATGCTAAACTGTGTTACATTTAGTAACCTTCTAGAAGAGAGCTAAAAACTACTAGGGGGTTACGAATTGTACAATCACAAGAAATTATTTTTTGTCATTATATTATCTATCAGCGTATTAGCCCTTCCAATGGCTGCGAACGCTGCATCGTATACAGTTAAAGAAGGCGAGTCATTCTGGTCAATTTCGCATAAGTTTGACGTTAGTCTATCAAACTTACAAATAGCAAATAATCGTTCTGGGAGCCTTTTATATGCAGGAGAAATGATTAGTATTCCAAATGATATCTCCTATGAGGATAAACAATTGATGGCACAG
>NZ_JBYQFJ010000257.1:0-605 GCF_057836705.1 Virgibacillus carmonensis
TTATGTTTCAAAGGTAGAAAATGGCAGTATATGGATGTGTGATAAAGGGGAGGGAATGGTTTATGCATTGACACCTGATTACAAATGTTTGCGTGATATGGTCTTTTATCAATATTGGAATTACTTTGAAAAGATCGCAGTCAATAACATCCCTTCTGCCTCCCCATATTATGGTAATTTGGGCGTTCTAGCATGGGCTGGGCACTCTAATTACTGGCATTGGTTACACGATACACTGGGGCGTTATCGTTTGCTGCAGCTCAGCGGCTTTAAGATCGATAAGTATGTCCTACCGCTTATGACATTGCCATTTCAGCGGGAAACGGTTAAAATGCTTGGCATCCCTGAGAATAAAATCTTACAAATCCCCCCTGGAAAGCACCTGAAAGCTGAAAATTTGATATTGCCATCCGTTCCATTTAACGCAGGAACATGTGTGAAATGGACAATTGAATTCCTCCGGGACTCATTTCTTAAATCAAAATCCCATCCAAGTTCAAGTGATTTTGAACGTATCTATATTAGCCGGGAAGACGCCTCGTGGAGAAAGGTTGCCAATGAACCCAAACTTATGACACTTTTGACTAAAAAGGGATTCAAAAAGA
>NZ_JBYQFJ010000258.1:0-605 GCF_057836705.1 Virgibacillus carmonensis
TAAATAATACAAATCACTCAGTTCTTCTTTTTCGGTATACCAGTGAACCACGGCAATTTTTTGTCCGGTATAGCGTTTCCCAGGTCTTTTTCGATAGGAAAGCTCTTCTGCGGCTTCAAACACTTTTTTCTTTGTTTCATCCGCAACAGACAAACTGGCGTCATAATTAAGTACCCGCGATACAGTGGCAGGCGATACACCGGCTTTGTTTGCGATGTCTTTGATTGTTGCCATTTGATCTGGCCTCCCTTCCAATTCAGCGACTTTTATATAAAGTATAAAGCAATTCAGGATTTTCAACCATCTTTTACGCAGCGAAAGCCCATATTGCCTGTCGAACTATCCGGTGTATTGGAGCTTCGGGCAGCCACCCTGTACCTGTTGCAGTACGAACGATGGCATAGATAGGAGCCGCCGCGAATGATCCGGCTGTCTCCGCTATCAGGTCCTTTCGGGTTGTCCTTTCCGCCCCGTGCATGAATCCCCCTGCTGAACCAATCGGAGCACCACTCCCACACGTTTCCGGACATATTATATAAACGGAATCCGTTGGCTGGAAAAGACTTAGCTGGTGCTGTTCCAAGATACCCATCCTCGCCATCATT
>NZ_JBYQFJ010000259.1:0-604 GCF_057836705.1 Virgibacillus carmonensis
AATTGTTTCGAATTGGTTCCATCATTAATGACCAACTGAAATTATTTACAAAATGCAGGTAGGATGTATCATTTGCAAAATATTCTTTGTATCGTTTTTCTTCATATTTCACGAAATCTTCGAGACCATCACTTTTCAACACTTGTTTAAGTTCATCCGTTGGACCAGTAAGGGTCTTATGTACGACTGCTTCAATCGTTTGTATATGCGCATCTTGTGTTTGGTTTTCTGTTTTTTCAGTACAACCCACTACCATTAAGAGAATTGAAGCAAATAAAGCAGTTACCAAAAATTTGTACGTACATTTTCTCATATAATCTCCTCCTCGTATGTCATACCCATTTTACCACAATATTCCGAATAATATCTTAAAAAGTTCATTTACTTAACATCGAGCGAACTATCCTAGATAGATTATATAGTGAACCTCCCCCACCAAATCACAGATTTGGAAGGGGCTTCAATTGACTTAAATACAGCAAACGTCACGCTTAAGTTAAAGCACCTTTGGTGCTAAATGAGACCCAATAAACTAGAAAAACTAAAAGGAAAACTCCGGTAGTGATTAATCCATTCGAATCCTTATCTACAGGGAATCGATTTT
>NZ_JBYQFJ010000260.1:0-604 GCF_057836705.1 Virgibacillus carmonensis
AAATTATAATTTACACTGTTAGCATACAGCTAATTTCCACTTTTAGTATAGGCATAATTATATTATTGGCAGACTCCGCACGTATAAAGTGGACTTTTGTATATTTGTTACTTCTATCTATAGCAAGATATAATTGAAATAAAAGTTGGAAAGGAGTAACATTTATGGCTCGAAAAACTCGAATCTGGTTCCCCGGTGCCACATACCATATTACTGCCCGTGGTAACCGACGTGCTAGTATATTTCATGACACCCAGGATTACCAAACCTACATGAGTCTTATAGGTTCCTGCAAGAATGATCTTCCTTTTTCCATTCACGCTTCTTGCCTTATGCCAAACCATATCCACCTTCTCCTCGAAACGGAAGAAAAACCACCCGGTACCATCATTAAATTCATCCATTCCCGTTATGCCGTGTACTTTAACAAGCGCTATGAACTGACTGGTCATGTTTTTCAGGATCGTTACCATGCGAAATTGGTTAACTCCAATGATTATTTCCTATGGGCGAGCAGATATATTCATTTAAACCCGGTAAAAGCAAAAATCACTTCTAAACCCGAACATTATTATTGGAGCAGTTATTCCAATTACATGGATGG
>NZ_JBYQFJ010000261.1:0-603 GCF_057836705.1 Virgibacillus carmonensis
AAGAGGTCGCAAAACCGATAAAGAAAAGTTTGCAGGAGCAAATTATACATTGACAATCGAAAGTCTAATGCATGATGGAAGGGCGTTACAATCCGGAACATCCCATCATTTCGGTTCTGGTTTTGCGGAAGCTTTCGATATAACGTATTTGGATGAAAACGGTGAAAGTCAGTTTGTACATCAAACATCCTGGGGACTTTCCACGCGGTTTAGTCGTTCCTCCCCGTATTGCACCAACTCAGGCAATGATTGTTCCTGTTGCCCAGCATAAGGAAGGTGTACTGGATAAAGCTTATGACCTTCGCGATCAGCTGAAAAAGGTAATCCGTGTTGGAATTGATGCCAGTGACAAATCACCTGGCTGGAAGTTTAATGAATATGAAATGAAGGGTATCCCAATCCGAATTGAAATCGGACCAAAGGATATAGAAAAAGAACAGGCAGTGATTGTCCGACGTGATATCGGCGATAAGGAATTCGTAGCACTAAGTGAGTTGGAAGCACGTGTAGTTGAAGTCCTGGAAGAAATTCAGACTAGTTTGTTTGAAAAAGCATTGGCACACCGGACGGAAAGAACATCGGTTGCAACTACCTTAGAAGAAT
>NZ_JBYQFJ010000262.1:0-602 GCF_057836705.1 Virgibacillus carmonensis
ATCGCCAAAAGCAATGATTCGCTCTTTGGGAATATCAAAATAATGGGCAACCTTTTGCAGACCAACTGCCTTATTCATGCCTTTTTTAACTATTTCTATGATATTCCAGGGTGCACCCCATTTACGATGCTCGATTAATTCTGCATGATGATCATCTAAATGACTGCGTATTTCTTTGATATTTTCTTCTTTTGGGTGAATCAGCAAGGATGTTGGGTCTTCTGTTAATTCATTTTTAAGGCTGCCAATGGTAAATGGCGGGTCATTTTGGGTTGATTGAAAAATCCCGATAATATCCTCATTGTACTGATCAAGATAAACCTGATCTTTAACCTCGGCCAGAATGTTGTGCACGTTAAGATCATAACAGGTTTCAATGATTTTATGTGCGGTTCGGATCGGCATTGGGTTATGTAAGACATCCCATTTGTCGTCTGTTGGGTGATGGATTAGGGCGCCATTGAAATTTACCATCGGGGTATCGAGTCCAAGGTCGTGGTAGTAATTGATGCTAGCACGATGTGGCCTACCTGTTGCGATGACAACAATATGCCCGTTTTCTATTGCCTTGAGGATTGTTTGCTTTGTCCGCTCACTTATTT
>NZ_JBYQFJ010000263.1:0-601 GCF_057836705.1 Virgibacillus carmonensis
CGGGTCTGAGGAATTCGCCTATAAAGTAATGGATGCGGCACAACAAAATGATTCTAAAAAGGTGGAGGAGCTTATTAAATCAACTGGTGTTTCGGTTGACTTTCAAACAAGTTATAATCCGGATGGTATTAATATAATTCTAATTTCCAAAGTGGAAAACATCGAATGTTGTAAGTTGGAAATGGCAATTAGGTGGCGCTAACCAGCATTCCTAGCGATCACTTAACAAGTTTGTTTGTGTTTGGAATCTTACGGGAATGATAATAGTAATCATTTGGATAAGGAGAGATTCTAAATGCAACAGATATTATTCATCCAAACCGGTACTGGAATTGATGTGCATGGACAAGATGTTACAAAGGCCGCAACCCGCGCTGTAAAGGATGCCATCCATTATAATTCCATGCCAGGAATTGAGCGCAGCTTGCCTGACCAGCGTCTCGAGAATATGAAGGTAAATGTGAAGCTTGCTGTCCCGCTCGACCAAGATCAGCTTAAGAAGGAAAAGGTTAAAGACATGATTCCCTATGGTGAAGTGACGGTTGAGGTTGTTACTGGCGGAATGGCAACATCAAGTGGTATTTTTCTAGAGGATAAGGCT
>NZ_JBYQFJ010000264.1:0-601 GCF_057836705.1 Virgibacillus carmonensis
GGTGACATGCTTATTATTCGCGGCGTTAACGTATTTCCTTCTGAAATGGAACGTATCTTATTGCAGGTTAAAGAGTTAGCTCCGTATTATCAGGTCTATGTAAGGAAAGATGGGCATATGGACAGCGTAGAACTTCAAGTTGAATTATCCGAGATGACGTTCCAAGCATGCGAGCGTGACCCGGAACATGTTAAGGTTCTAGGTTTAAAGAAACAGATACAGGCCATGATCAAAGAGGAATGTCTGGTAACAATTGATGTGAATGTGCTGTCGCCAAAGTCAATTCCAAGGTCAGAAGGAAAAGCTGTCCGGATCGTGGACCAACGAACAAGGCAAACAATATAGTAAGGGGGAACCAGTTCATGATTTATCGATATAAAGATCAATCTCCAAGAATCCATGAAACGGCTTATATTGCCGATGGTGCCAAGGTAATCGGTGATGTGGAGATTGGAGCGTACTCAACTGTCCTGCTCCATGTTGTGCTCAGAGGTGATGAAGGACCAATCCGGATTGGTGAACGCTGTAATATACAAGAAAATTCAATGTGCCACCTTTATGAGAAGTTTCCGTTAACCCTGGAGGACGAGGTATCTGTCGG
>NZ_JBYQFJ010000265.1:0-600 GCF_057836705.1 Virgibacillus carmonensis
TCTTTTTGAAACTGATTGATAAGGTGAAATTGGTTCCATTTGCCATTTACCGTATTTTACTAGTGGTAGTTATTTATTTAATATATTTTTAACTGCAAAATCTCTTGGCAGAAAGTATACTGACGATGTCTAATTAGGCATCGTCTATTTTTTTCACTCACTAATAATTTACTTATATATGGCTATAATAAGCAAAGTGGTTTACTTATACCCCTAACGGGTATATAGTATTTAGTGAACAAGAATTTAGTTAAGGAGGATTAGCATGAAAAGTAAAAGATTTATGGTGGCAGCAGTTATATTACTTGTTTCGGCGTTAATTTTAGCTGCATGCGGCAGTAACGACGGTAATGGGGCAAACAATTCAAAAGAAAATGAAGAAGACGTGGAATTGAATTCAAGTTCCGGCGAAGATATGGAAATGGAACACTCTGGCTCAGATGAAGTTCCAGATGGATTGGAAGTAGCAGAAAATCCAAAGTATGCAGTAGGGTCTCAGGCATTTATTACAACAGACCATATGGAAGGAATGAAAGGTGCGGAGGCTACAATTGTTGGTGCATATGATACAACCGCATATGTTATTTCATATACGCCAAC
>NZ_JBYQFJ010000266.1:0-599 GCF_057836705.1 Virgibacillus carmonensis
TGATTCATAAAGTCTGTCCATAGTGTGTAAGCCATTGGAGCAGCCCCCATTGGTAAACCTGGATGGCCTGAATTAGCATTTTCAATAGCATCAATAGCCAGGGTGCGAATGGTATTTATTGATAGTTCTTCTACATTTGATGACACGTAAATTCCCCTTCCTTGTCGAAACTTGTATAACCTATTCAATTCTATAATGAAAACTAGCTCGGAACAAGTATCATTTTAGCTTATTTAATCTATTAATTATTTCACTGATCCTTTTTATTATTCTTTTGCAGGTCTTTTACCTTTTGCGGGGTTACATCATTTCCTTCTGGATCCTTCACTGTCATTGTTTTAAATTGATTTTTAAAAGATGAGCGAACATTGCTTAGGTACTCTTCACGTAATCCTTTTTGTTCTTTTTTCTCTTCTACAGTTAACCCTTCATTTTTCGCTTTTTTTGAAAGTGCATTAATACGTTCCAATTTTTCTTTTGAAATCACAATATTACCTCCCTAACATATAAAAAAGCACGAACTTATACTAGTTCCTGCTTTTTAATATTACCGTTCTATTCTTGTTAATTCAAGCGTTATGGTATTCTTGGTACCTTCG
>NZ_JBYQFJ010000267.1:0-598 GCF_057836705.1 Virgibacillus carmonensis
GTATTCCAATAAAACCTACGATAAGCTGGTGAAAAGTACTGTAGATGAATTGGCACTTGAACCGGTAAAACGTTTTGAAGCGTTCCTGGAGGCTGAAAAGATATTGGCTGAAGACGCACCCGTTGCCCCATTGTACCAAAGCGGCCGGACACAATTGATCTCGCCAAAAATTGAAGGTGTCATTGATCGGCCGTTTGGACCTAAGTACGAATACAAATGGGCACATGTTGTACCGACAGAATAATTAGTATGATAGAGAGGGAACTAGATTATATGGTCTAGTTCCCATTTTAAAGATGATTTAATTACAATTGAAAGTGGAAGGATATATATATCCTAGTAATAAAAGGAGAATGCCTATGCCAACTAAAGAAGCGCATACCTTTAATCCAGTGGATCTTGAAACACAGCAAATGTATAAACTAATCATCGGTTCTGTTGTTCCTCGTCCAATTGCCTGGGTTTCTACAAAAAGCAAGGAGGCGATATTAAATCTTGCGCCATTTAGCTTTTTTACGGTGGCCTCAAGACAACCACCAACGCTTGCTGTGTCAATAGGTCAAGGTGTTGAAGGAAGAAAAGGAACCGTTAAAGATAC
>NZ_JBYQFJ010000268.1:0-597 GCF_057836705.1 Virgibacillus carmonensis
GCATTGCCGATTCTTCCATGAATATTGTTACACCGTTATTTCCTTATATGGTTATTATTCTTGCCTTTATGAAGCGTTATGACAAGAATACAAGTATCGGAAGCTATATCTCATTAATGCTTCCATATTCCATTACCTTCTTGCTTTCATGGATCATCTTGCTGTTAATCTTTTATTTCACCGGCCTACCATATGGTCCTGGAGTGCATACGTATATGTAGGAAGAAAAGCCGAAGTGCCCGGTTAGAAGCGGACGCATAAGCAAGGGACCGTAGAACGCATGGGTTTCGCGTTCGTAGTGTCCATTGCTTATGACGGCAGCTTCTGGGCGCTGGAGCTAGACATTAAGAAAAGCGGAAGCGCCAATAAACAGGCACTTCCGCTTTTCTTATTCAGTAATGTTGTTTTCTTTAAAGAATGCTCGTAATTGCTCTTCTGTTTGGCCGCCGGAAATACGTGTGGCTTCCTTTCCATTCTCGAAATGAATAAGTGTTGGTGTACCTTCAATACTGTACTTATTCCATGCATCTTCAAACTCCAGTACATTAAGTTTCTTTACATCTACACCAAGTTCTTCTGTTAAAGGAACAAGGATTG
>NZ_JBYQFJ010000269.1:0-597 GCF_057836705.1 Virgibacillus carmonensis
CTTGCGGCGGCGATTGAAATGTTTTCTTTGCCTGCTATTTCATAAATGATATTGGCTAAATGGGAAGACCCTCCGGCTATATGATCTTGACAAAGTGCCGCAAGCAACGTCGTTCGTGAATCGTTCCCTGCTTGAAATGAATTTTCCCGTATGACCACTTCAAATCCAGTTTCTTCTAGGCCAAGCTTCAATGTAATATAAGCTGGATCCTCGATAATGCGGAACGATGGATGCGCTTCTGTCAGCTTTTCGCGAAGCTCTCCATGAAGCAAGCGGCTTACTTGCGCGCCGCGATTAAGCTCTTTTCGTTTATTGATGCGCAGCGAATTGGTAATTTTCACAGGAATCGAAAATTTATACATAAAGCTGGCCTCTGGATGGTACACAGTCCGCACTGAAGATGTTGGATAATATTTTCTTCCGTGTGGACCCAGATAATCAAGTTTTCCTAACTGAATCAGGTTCCCTACATCTTCCCGCCCTAACAGCTTTCGTGCTTGCAACGGATGAACAGGGATGAGGGAAAAACTATTTCCCCGGCAATATTCATCCTTAAACGATTGTGAAACAAAAGGGTCTTTCTTTACGCCTTCTTTG
>NZ_JBYQFJ010000270.1:0-596 GCF_057836705.1 Virgibacillus carmonensis
AAAGGAATTGAAATTCACTTTTTAGATAACAAAAAAGGAGAGTGATTTTCCTCCTCTCCAAATCACTTCTTATTGTTTAAAAATAAATTCTTCTCTGTACTGACGGGAATCTTTGCCTTCCTTTGCCCAAGTAACAATAACTTTTAATTTCGTTGCCTGAGTAGATATAGGGAAATTGTGATGTTTGAAAGTTTGTTGGAATTTTAGTTCCTTTCCCGTTACAGTAAATAATTCAAAATCTCTTGATGAATTTGGGTCGTTTCTGTATGCTTCTACTCTCTTCATTTTTATATCTTCATTACCCATATATTTGATATCCATACTGTAAACATTAAAGACATCAGGTTTTGGTTTAAGTTCATCAATTGTAGGCTTATCAATAACCACTTCTCATTCGTTTGCTGATTTTGATGTTGGTAACTGTTCCAGTGACGAAGCTATGCTATTTAAGGGAAATAAAAGTATTGATAAAATTGTGCAAAGCATAGATACCTTAATAAACTTCATAGCCGATTCACCTCCTTTATGATTAGTTTGTTTATCGTTTGGTAATTTATTCTTCAAAGGGAAATTGTTTATATTCAACTATACGAACG
>NZ_JBYQFJ010000271.1:0-596 GCF_057836705.1 Virgibacillus carmonensis
GATGGAGAAGGCTTTTCCTTTTATACCACTCTTATTTTGGGATTGGCTATTTTTCTTGGTGAATGGATACAGGGCAGGGAGGCAATAAAGGATAAAAGGAAAAAAGAATTAGAAAAAATGAAGTCCTATGATATGAAATAGGTGATGAAAAGATAGGAGTGGCAAATGTGATTCATGTATTAAAGAGAGAGTTTATTGATTCTTTCAAAAGTGTGCGATCCATATTAATTGTACTATTTATTACATTCGTTTCGTACCAGTCTGCGAAATTTATTGAAAATAATCCTGGCATAATCGACAAACTGATCGAAAATGGTGGGGAAGCTGGGTCGGCATATACTGCAGCAATTGCACTAATTGTGCTGATGTTTGGCTTTTTATTCGTTTTTGCAACATCCCACGACATCATCAACAGGGAAACGGAGATGAAAACGATGCGATTACTCGTTACAAAAACGTCCAGATGGCAAGTAATGCTGGGGAAATTTTGCGGAGCTATGCTATTTTGGGTTGTTACCGTGTCCATTTCCTTTTCAATTCTATCCATCATTGCTGAGTCATGGTTTCCAAAAGACTATTTTCAATCGTTACTATTC
>NZ_JBYQFJ010000272.1:0-595 GCF_057836705.1 Virgibacillus carmonensis
TGGCAGGAGCCTTACATTAAGACCGGAAGGAACAGCCTCCGTTGTTCGTGCATTCGTTGAAAACAAACTATTTGGTTCAGCAATTCAACCAGTAAAGCTTTATTACTTTGGACAGATGTTCCGTTATGAACGTCCACAGAAAGGGCGGATGCGCCAGTTAAATCAGTTTGGCGTAGAAGCAATGGGAAGTGCAGATCCTGCAGTGGATGCAGAAGTTATCGATTTGGCAATGACAGTTTACAAAGAACTTGGCCTAACGTCATTGAAGCTTGTTATCAATAGCTTAGGTGATAGTGAAAGCCGTAAAAATTATCGGGAAGCCTTAATTGAACATTTTTCACCACATAAAGAGGAATTGTGCAAAGATTGTCAAACACGATTGACACAGAATCCATTGCGTATATTGGATTGTAAGAAAGACCGCGATCACCCATCAATGAAATCTGCACCATCCATGCTGGAGTTTTTAAATGAGGAATCCAGAACTTATTTTGAAAAAGTCAAAACCTACCTTGATCAGATGGATATTCCATACACAGTGGATAAAAATCTGGTTCGCGGGTTAGATTATTATAACCATACGGCATTTGAGATT
>NZ_JBYQFJ010000273.1:0-595 GCF_057836705.1 Virgibacillus carmonensis
CCATGATTTGCAGGAACATGTTTTGTACATCCGGATGTGCCTTTTCAATTTCATCAAGTAACAGAATAGAATATGGGTTACGGCGTACTTTCTCGGTTAATTGTCCTGCTTCTTCATGGCCAACATAGCCGGGAGGTGAGCCGATAATTTTAGACACGGCGTGTTTCTCCATATATTCACTCATGTCCAGACGAATCAGAGAATCACGTGAACCAAACAGTTCATTTGCAAGTGCTCTTGTTAATTCGGTTTTACCAACACCAGTTGGACCAACGAATAAGAATGAACCAATAGGACGATATTTGGACTTAAGTCCTGCCCGGCTCCGGCGAATCGCTTTCGCTACCTTATCTACCGCTTGCTCTTGTCCAATTACATTTTCCTTTAAGTTAGCAGCAATATTTTTCATTTTTTCCTGTTCATCTTTTTGGAGCTTTGTAACAGGAATACCCGTTTTTTCTTCAACAATTAACAGGATGTCCTCTACTCCAACTTCCGTAATTTGTGCTTCATTTTTCGCCTTTTCAAGTTGTTTTTGTAATTGAATTTCTTGATAACGTAGATTCGCTGCCCGTTCATAGTTTTCTTCTTCAGC
>NZ_JBYQFJ010000274.1:0-595 GCF_057836705.1 Virgibacillus carmonensis
TCTCCAGTTACCATCCATTTCTTTTCGCCAAACCTCAAGCGATAAAGCTCTAACCAATATATGTTGTTCCTTATTTTGATGAATAACTTCATACGAAACAGCCGCTTCATTTGCTGACTGTGGAACAATTTTGAGCCCCGTATATATAAATTGAATATCTTTATCTTTATAATACTCGGCTGCCAATCGATTCCCCTCTTTTATTCCCTCAACATCATATCTCTCCAGTTCCCCAACCCATGGCATATAAAGCAACCCTTGAAAATCATCAGAATAAAAGCTATTCATTTCTTCAAATAAACCCTCCGAAAAATTCTGGTGCAATTCCATCATTTTATATACCTTGGTTGATACTTCCTGCTCTATAGTCAAGTTTAATCGCCTCTTTGTCTAATTAATTTAATTTCCCAATTTTATAAGATTTGTCCCGCTTGTGTTATAGCCTTTATCCCATAAAGTTAGATAAATAATATAAAAAACAATAGGTCCCCAATGCACTAATGCCTGTAGCTAAAACTGCCATTAATAGTATAGGATTCTTTTTTGACCGAAATAAATAAAAAATAGATAAGCACAAACTAACTAGAAAAAAGAC
>NZ_JBYQFJ010000275.1:0-594 GCF_057836705.1 Virgibacillus carmonensis
CATTTTGTTGTAAAAGCAAGGTATATAGACGGGAAGCGTTCATCCCTACCAGCCAGTCACTGAATTGTCTTGTCTGAGCTTCTTTATACAAAGAGATATAGTTTTGACCATCTTTTAACTGTTTCATTCCTTTCTGTACTTCATCCACTTCCAATGAGTTAATCCACAAGCGTTTTGTTGGTTTATAGGATACTCCGGCTAGTTTTAGTATCAAACGGGCGATATTTTCCCCTTCTCGGTCACAGTCCGTTGCGACGATTATTTCATCCGATTGTTTTAGTAGTTGCTTTACAATGATAAACTGCTTTTTCTTATCCTTCCCAACTTGAAACTGAAATGTTTCCGGGAACATTGGCAGGTTTTCCAGCTTCCACTTTTTCCATTCTTCCTTATAGTTTTCCGGCGAAACCAGTTCCACTAGATGGCCAAATCCCCACGTGATAAATGCTTTCCCCTGAAAGAAACGGGGATCGTTCACCTCCACATATCCATCTTTTTTGCTGACGTTTTGAAATGCTTCCGCATATAATGTAGCTTGACTTGGTTTTTCCGCTAGTACGGTAACTGTCAATGCAAATCGCTCCTTTTTCTTGT
>NZ_JBYQFJ010000276.1:0-594 GCF_057836705.1 Virgibacillus carmonensis
CACAAAAAAGGGGGATGAAAATGAAAGCGTTTTTTAAACGTAAGGGGATATCCTTATCCTGGAAGGAATATGTTATTACTGCATTAAGCTATATGGCATTAGGACTTTTTTCATCATTAATTATTGGCTTAATTATAAAAACTACCGGTGAGCAATTAGCTCCCTGGCTTCCACAGAATATTGAGAGTGGCCTTATTGATATTGGATCATATGCGATGGATACAAAGATTATGGGGGGTGCCATCGGGGTTGCCATTGCCTATGGATTAAAAGCACCACCATTAGTGTTACTGTCCGCACTTTTTGGGGGTGCATTCGGAGCGGAATTAGGCGGCCCGGTTGGGAGTTATGTTGCTGCTTTATTTGCAACGGAGTTTGGTAAATTGGTATATAAAGAAACCCGCGTTGATATTATTGTGACACCATTTGTGACGATTTTGGCGGGATTCCTGACGGGCACATTCATTGGCCCGCCAATTAATACATTTATGGTCTGGTTTGGAGAAGTGATCAATTGGTCAACAGCTCAGCAACCGTTTATTATGGGGATCCTTGTCGCAGTCTTGATGGGGTGGGCGCTAACTGCACCAATTT
>NZ_JBYQFJ010000277.1:0-594 GCF_057836705.1 Virgibacillus carmonensis
TTTTGCACATCAATAATATTTATTGAAAATATAGTGAAGATCGTGTAACGAAAAGTCATTATCGTTTTATCCATATCACTTGTTATAGCCGATTCTAATCATTATCTTCTTTCTCTTTTCTTTTTCTAGCTTTATAAGCAATATACTCAAAATGATTACGCAGTTCATCCACATCCTCTGGAGTTAGATTCTTCCAATCGTCCATGTTGTGGAAAAACATATCCTCAATGCCATATTCATCTACTATTTTTTTGATCTCAGACAATGAGTCGAATTCTTTTGATGATTTCGGGGTATCAGTACGCCCAAGAAGGTAGTCTGTGTCAACGTTAAAAAAAATTGACAATTTATCTAAAGTAGAAAAATCAGGTTCTCGGGTTCCGCTTTCATATTTTGCAATGGTTGAATACGAAACTTCAATTTTACCCGCTAATCCCTCTCGGCTCAGATTTTCCCTGTTTCTAAGCTTTTTTAACCTATCACTAAAATTCATATTGTGACCTCCGATAAGATCATTCTATACTATTTGTCCAAAACATAAAATATAATTGGACAAAACGGGGAGAAAAGATGTTGACATTGTACGTATCGTCC
>NZ_JBYQFJ010000278.1:0-594 GCF_057836705.1 Virgibacillus carmonensis
TTCCATTGACTCCTGTTGTTGGGATTGTTGTTGGCGAGAATACGGATGAAGCAGCTATCCGTGAAGTTACACAGATACTTGAAGATGCGGACGTAAAACGGATTGTCCGGAAAAATGCTGGGGAATCAGCACCGCATACACCTGTTACCATTTGGATTGGAGGTTCTTCGGAAAATCAAGACTCTCTGGATGTATTACAACAACTAGGTATAGATGGACCTGGGGAACTGAAAGCGGAGGGGTATGTTCTGGCCTCAAGCCGGAATAAAAAAATCGTTCTTGCTGGTAAAGATAAGGATGGTACTTTCTATGCTGCCAAAACGTTCGGGCAGATGATTCAGGAAAGACAAGGGCGTGACTGGATTCCATCCGTTGAAATTCGGGATTGGCCAGAGATGCCATTACGTGGATCAATCGAAGGATTTTACGGTCCACCATGGTCCCATGAGGATCGGCTAAGTCAGCTTGAGTTTTATGGTGACAATAAAATGAATGCTTATATTTACGCACCGAAAGATGATCCTTATCACCGTAAGCAATGGCGCGAACCTTATCCGGAAAAAGAGCTTAACAAAATTAAAGAACTAATTGATA
>NZ_JBYQFJ010000279.1:0-593 GCF_057836705.1 Virgibacillus carmonensis
TTTCCTTGTGAGTAAGGGAATCGCCCAAAGGAAACCAGTTCGCGAATCGTTAATCGTAAATTTATCGAATTTGATTGTTTTAATATCGAAATTTTCTTTGCTAAATCATTGTTCTTTGATTTTGTTATATCCTCGCCATCGATGGTAATATGCCCCGCATCCTTGGTAATCAATCTGCTGATCATGGAAATTAATGTACTTTTACCAGCACCATTTGGTCCGATAAAGGAGGTAATCGTACCCTTTTCAATTGTTAATGACACATCATCGACTACACTTTTATCGTTATACTTTTTAAACAAACCTTTAATATCTACCATGACTTATTCTCCTTTAATAAAAGATAAATAAAGTAAACACCACCAAAAAAGTTAATAATCACACTTATTGTTGTCTGAAATGTAAAGATTTCCTCCACAATGAATTGTCCGCCCAACAATGCGATAATACTGATTAGTGAGGATCCGATAATCAAATAAAAGTGCCGGTACGTTTTCAAAAATTCATACGCCAAATTGACTACCAGCAGCCCTAAAAACGTAATTGGCCCAATTAGTGCTGTGGCAATTGACAGTAGTATGGCAACAACAATC
>NZ_JBYQFJ010000280.1:0-593 GCF_057836705.1 Virgibacillus carmonensis
AACCAGTCATATGTTCCAGGCTCAACTGTGTATGCTTCATACTGGCTGTTTTTAGTGACTTCTTTTAATGCGTCACCTTCAATATCCAGTAACTTAACTTCTTTTGTTGCAGCTTGTAATTCATCGGTTGAAGAAGATGGTACACCTACAACCTCAATCGATGCATCGATTGTTCCATTTTGAAGCTTACTCTTAGCATCTCCAAAGCCTTCCTCATATGCTTCATAGTCGCCTTCTTCAATACCATATGCTTTCAAAATTAATTCAGCAGCTGCACGGGTTGCTCCACCTGGAGGTCCAATTGCAACTTTTTTACCTTTTAAATCAGCAATTGATTCAATTCCAGTTGACTTAAGTGTTGCTACTTGAACTGCCTCAGGGTATAGTGAACCAATAACTGCTACGTTATCTATTTCTTTACCTTTAAATTCTCCTTCACCAGCAACAGCATCAAGCATTGTCGTATTCTGTGCAATTCCAAGTTGGAAATCACCTGATTGGATCTTGGCAATATTCTCAACAGATGCACCAGATTCTACTGAACTAACATCAAAGCCGTCAACGTCGATATTATCTTTCCATAGATTAGCCAT
>NZ_JBYQFJ010000281.1:0-593 GCF_057836705.1 Virgibacillus carmonensis
TTCCCCACATGATCTTATTCCTCACCATTGGGCGCAAATCATCATTTCAGATAAGCGCCCCATTTGAGGAAGATCAAGAGTGAATTTAACCACACGTTAAAATTTGATGTGGACAGTACTTTAAGAGACAGGAACATACATACACCAAAAAAGATTTTCGTTTCCATCCACGTGGGTAGCGGAATGAATTCGGAAATGATTGGTTTGGCCTTGCTCATCATTTATCGAAATGAAACTAACCTTCTTCTGTTCAATTTGATGCTGTTCCCATAGATTTTGAAACAACTTGCTTTGCTGTTTTAGATTTAAAAGGAGTTGATTAAGAATGGGGTCCTCCGGAAAGCGGTCATAAATGCCCCGAAAGACTGCAACCGAATAGGTTGAAAACTCGTCCCAATTTTGAATACGATCCATAATACTTCCTTCCAAAAATAGGAGTTGTAGTAAATACCGTTCTTCGGAAGCACAAGAAGAAAACGGAAAAAGCATTGTTTCTGCCCCTTGATTCCAAAAAATAACCTTGGAACGCTGATCTGTAATGAAGGATGGAAATGGTAAACCGTAGATTGTAGCTTGTAATGAATCATTATATT
>NZ_JBYQFJ010000282.1:0-592 GCF_057836705.1 Virgibacillus carmonensis
ATCTGTAATTAATAAATCAGCTATTAGATACAATTCCCTGATATCCTCATGATGTGAAAGGTCATATACAAACCCCTCAAACCCTGTCAAGTCCACGTTCTCAGCTACCAGGTAATGTAGTCTTAATATAACTATATAATCTTTACTAAACTCTTCTTTTAACCGTTCTAAATCTAGCATAAGGTTGAATTTATATTTACCTTTTGCATAAAACTGATTATCTCTCCATGTTGGGGCATACAATATTACCTTTTTATCTTTTGGAAGCTTTGCCTTTTGTTTAATTTGATTTATTGTTTCCTCATTATTTGAATTTAATAGAAAATCATTTCTAGGGTAGCCAGATTCAATCATTGTTTTTTTAAATTGGAATGCCCGCTCGAAAATTTCTGTTGAGTACGCGTTTGGGGATACAAGATAATCCCATTTGCTTGCCTCTTTTATAAAGTTTTGTTTGTATTTAACAGTGTTAGTTCCTGGCATATGAACTTCATCCATATCAGCCGCCAGACGTTTCAAGGGCGTTCCATGCCATGTTTGTAAATAAATCGTATGATTTGGCTTTGGAATCCAAAGTGGTAAACGACTATTT
>NZ_JBYQFJ010000283.1:0-590 GCF_057836705.1 Virgibacillus carmonensis
TCACCCGTTAGAAATTCCAAAGACTCCATTGTATGGTCCTTGGCGGAAGCCCACCTTGATTGGATTCGAAAACATGACACGAACGGATGCATGTTTTTACGGGCTAAAGAAGAGTTTTCTTCCAATGATAATTATGAGATTGTCCAATACGTAAATGCGCATAAAAGATCATTATTGGCTTTTTTTGAAGAACTTGGCTTCAACCATAGTGAGGCCGCACAATTGGTGTTGGTGTTTGAAGGTGCCACTGCTTTATCGGAAACCCTGAATGTAGATGACGTGGCTATGGCATTTAGGAATTCCATAAAGTCTATGGGATTCCACTAAAAGTCGAATAGGACACTAGTAAGAAGGAAAAATCTTGGGCGGTCTCTACTTGGAGATTTTTCTTTTTACCGGGAGTAGATTGACCGTTCTATATATTAAGAGGTGTTGTTAATGGATCCAAAAAAGTTAATCATGGCTGGTTTACCGATGATTGCGGTAACTTATGGGTTTGCAAGGTTTAGTTATGGATTAGTTCTCCCTTATTTACGTGAGTCGCTGGATATCAATCCATCTGTGGCAGGAATAATTTCTTCGTTATCGTA
>NZ_JBYQFJ010000284.1:0-590 GCF_057836705.1 Virgibacillus carmonensis
CCAGTGTTCATAGGCAAAACAGCTTCTTTGTTCGTTAGCTTACAGACTTTTTCATACCATGGACCAAGCTGGTCATTATGAAAGGCGCGAGATGTTAATGTAACCGCATCCGCCTGCTTTTTTAATGCATCAATAATTTTTGGATGACGATGCCCTTGGTTAACTGCTGAATAGGCACTTAACATGTCCATGTAGCGGTTACCCTCAGGATCTTCTACCCAAACTCCTTCAGCTTTGGATATAACAACAGGAAGGGGATGATAGTTTTTTGCGCCGAATTCCTGCGTTTGATCAATAATTTCTTGACTAGAATGTGTCATAATATCCCTCCAATTAAAAAAATACAATACTTTTTCAGTATAACAGTTTTTTCTAATAATTGCCTCAGTTTATTGTTCAAAAAGATTTCATATGAATTTCCTTATTTTATCTGTTATATTATAGACAAGGAATTAGAAAGGATGAAAATACATGAGCACACATTTACATGTAACAGCATGGGCCCTTGCATTTATTCTGTTTATCATTGTTGTGTTATTGAATAAATCAGGTAAAGAAAAAGGCGCTAAGATTCTACATATGATATTACG
>NZ_JBYQFJ010000285.1:0-589 GCF_057836705.1 Virgibacillus carmonensis
TTATTGCTTTTATTGCATAAAGAAGATCAATTACCTGAAAAGTTAAGACAACTAGACTGGAAGTATTGCAAAGGTAAGGTCGGATCAATGGACGGGCAAAAGGTTGTGGCGGCAGTTGAGACAGCTGCTAAGAATCAAGGAATTATCAAATCCAGCCTGTACCGCGAAACGCATGCACTGTACCATGCAATCTTAGAGGCTATGAGTGGGGTAACACGTGGAAATAATCAAATCGGAACATTACTTCGAACGGTTGGTTTACAATTTGCGATTGTTCGGGGCAATCCTTATAAAGATAAGGAAGAGGGCGAATGGATAGCTGTTGCTCTTTATGGGACGATTGGCGCTCCGGTCAAAGGACTGGAACATGAAGCTATCGGACTTGGAATCAATCACATATAACGTAAGACTCAGAGTAATTAGTTGATAGGGGGTCGTGTGGCACAGGTATGTGCTATACGGCCCCTTTGTGTATTTAATGAGATAACTTGGAGGTGCAAAGTGTATGGTTATTTTAACCGGTAAAACGTTAACATTTGAGGAAGTGAAACGCGTTGTTTTTGACAACGAAAGCGTGGAATTAGCAACG
>NZ_JBYQFJ010000286.1:0-588 GCF_057836705.1 Virgibacillus carmonensis
CGATCACTTAATTTGGCTTTAGCAAGAGATTGAGAGCTTTTCACTGACCGATACGCTCTATTATTTGTTTTAGCATTGCCGATCACTGGAGTTAGTAATGAAAATAGAATGAGCAATGAAGCGGCAATACTAAATAATCTGATTCGGGACCGTCTGTTTATTTTCAATTCCTCTCCTCCTCACATAGTTATATGAAAAGACGTTGCTGTTACGTCGCAGCAGTTTATAGATTTTATGTCAAAAACAACAATCTTTTGGAAAACAGCCAATGAAAAGATTTTTCCGTTCTGGATAATAGATAGATAATCTTGCTTGTCGCAAAGAAACTCAAAGCGAAATCCTTAGATTTTTTTAAACTTTATACCGATAAAGATTTCTACTTTTTTAAAGTACAAAAAGGTGCAGAAGAAATGACCTTCTGCACCGATTTTTGCTGCGTATTATTCTTCGTCTAAATTGATAAAGAGCTTGCCTTCAGCCAATTCGCGTGTTTCGTTCTTAAAGCTGTCGACAGCTTTTACTTCGATTACAGCTCCATCTGCTTTGACACCGCTTGGAACTGTCCAATATCCAACATAATGTCCATCA
>NZ_JBYQFJ010000287.1:0-587 GCF_057836705.1 Virgibacillus carmonensis
TATTAAGGTTAGCAGTCCACGCTGCGAATGTATTTTTTCTCCAATCCATTCGGAGAATCCTTTTATCCCGCCGGATATGGTCATCATGCCAACAAGGCCGCCGAATAAGTAAAGGAATGCGATAATTTGAATATTGGATTTGTCCGATAGGGTGGTTACGATATATGTAATTGTTTCGCGTGCACCGCCAAGAACATTAGCCTCAACAAGCAATGCTCCAACGACGAGTCCAAGAACCAATCCGGGCATAATCTTTTTTAACCATATTGACATGCCGATAACTATTAGAAAAGGTATTAATGACATCCATGCATTTTCCAAGATATTCAACTCCCAACACTGATACTTTTTCCTGGAAAGATGGTTTTCATTCACTTCCGTGTGATTTATCTATTATGCCGATTGCGCCATGAATTGCCGGTTTAGTATACTTGTAAAAAAGGTAAAGGGTAACAATGTAAAAACAATGAGGAAGGTGCTTTGAATGTGGATTAGACATTCGTTTTTTAAATATGCGACAGGAACATTAATCGTATTACTCTGTATTTACTTCCTCGGAAAAGTTGACTTTTTTCTTAACCCTTTTC
>NZ_JBYQFJ010000288.1:0-587 GCF_057836705.1 Virgibacillus carmonensis
GTTTTAATTACATCCGGAAAAGAAGCGGTGACAGATGCTATCGAAGAAGGGAAGCGGGTATACCATTTTTTCCGGAGGATGAATAATCAATTCAATTATTTTCGGGAGACCTTTAATTCCATGCCCTTCCCGGTTATTTTACTTCATAAAAACGGTGAAATAATAGCGAAGAATTTAATGTACGAGCAGGACAGCCACTGTCACGAAATAATGGAGTCGTCTGCTGTTCCAAGGATAATCAAGAGGGTACTGGAAAGTGGAATCAGTAAGTGGTCTGAAATTGAAGGTAAAACGAATCGTTATGAAATACAAGCCTTTCTGGTAAGTAAAGCAGAGGGTATAGTTGGGATAAACATCCATGCTGCGCTTCTTAAATCACATACCAAAGCTGTTAAAATTATCGGGGATCCGGTGCATATCCCGATTATTGGAGATAGCGGCCAGGCCATTAATTTACGAAAAAATATTGAGCAGATTGCTCATTCCGACGATCCTGTGTGTATTTTGGGTGAGCCGGGTACGGGTAAATTTAGCGTTGCGCAGGAAATCCATTTTGAACGGTTTGGTCAGGACTCACCGATGGTTGT
>NZ_JBYQFJ010000289.1:0-586 GCF_057836705.1 Virgibacillus carmonensis
AAACAATCCAGCGCATACTTTTTAGCTTTAAGTTTACAAAAACAGACAAGAAAAAATCAGAACTACTTCAAATTCTAACAAAGAATTTCGAATCATAGTTCGGATTTCTCTCTGGCTAAAACACTTTTGTCCCAGCCCCTTTCTGCACTTAAGGAAAGTATAAAAATTTAAAGGAATTAAGTATAAGCAAAACTTCGGCATTCACTATTAAGAACAAGGCGAATGCCGAGTTTTTCTAATATATTTAATTTTTTGAAGGAGGTTTGAAAAATGGAAAACTTAATTGACTTGGACAAAATGCATTTTATTCATCCAACTTCTTCCATTAAACAGCAACAGGAAGAAGGGTCAAAGATAATTTTCGAAAAAGGGGACGGGATATACCTAACGGACAAAAATGAAAACGTATACATTGATGCGATGTCTTCCTTGTGGAACGTCAATATTGGTCATGGAAGAAAAAAGCTAGCAGAAGCAGCAGCTGAACAAATGGAAAAGTTAGCCTTTAGCTCCGCATTTTCGACATTTAGTCATGAGCCGGCTATCAAGCTTGCCAAGAAAATTGCAACTATTACCCCAACAGGTC
>NZ_JBYQFJ010000290.1:0-586 GCF_057836705.1 Virgibacillus carmonensis
GTAACTAAAAATATTGGCAACAATAGGATTACAAGTATTACGGCAAGATTAGCAACAATAAATTTAGCAAATCCTTTTCCAATTTTTTTCATTTGTTACATCCCCTTCTCTACTAACAATATTCCCGTTTCAACGGCAGATAAAACGTTAAGGAATATCTTACTGTGTTTCTATTGTACGCAAAACGATAATCAAAGGCTGCCTCCCCTCCAATTAACCAAATGGAAATCGGTATATTCATTTTATCAGATATTCAAAAATATTGCAGGTGTTTTTTAAATATTTTTAATAGTGGGCAATTTATGAACCATTGGTTAATAATTCGTACGATAGAAAAAAGCCATGCGCATAAACATGAACATGGCTAGATACTTAATAATTCTCTAATATCGCTTTCGCTTAAACTTGATAGCATTTGTTCTCCAGGCTGGATGACCTGTTCAATTAATTCACGCTTCTTTTGTTGCAGCGCATAGATTTTTTCTTCAATCGTTCCTTTGGTTACCATCCGAATCACTTGAACGACGTTCTTTTGTCCGAAACGGTGGGCGCGGCCGGTTGCTTGATCTTCCACAGCTGGATTCCA
>NZ_JBYQFJ010000291.1:0-586 GCF_057836705.1 Virgibacillus carmonensis
AATTAATTTTTACAGTAAATTTTTGGTTTTGAGCTAATGAAACTTAATTAGTTACTTGCAATAGATATACCCATATGCTTGAATGTTTCTCTGGACTCACCATGTGATGCTTTGGTAGACTATTAGAGCTGTTATTAATCAGCTCCACTAGACATTAAATGGAGGATCCCATGACACATACAGAGAACTTGAAAAAAGGTGAGAGAGGTGCCTGGATCAGTATTTTTGCTTATCTAATCTTATCTGTAAGTAAACTCATCATAGCTCACTTCGGCAATTCGGAAGCATTAAGGGCGGACGGATTGAACAATTCAACAGACGTTATTGCATCGATAGCAGTATTAATTGGCCTTAAAATATCCAGAAAACCTGCGGATAATGACCATCATTACGGGCATTATCGGGCTGAGACGGTAGCATCCTTATTTGCTGCCTTTATAATGGTATCTGTAGGAATACAGGTAATTTACGATACGTTGCAAAAATTATGGAATGGGACAATTGAACAGCCAGACATGTTAACAGCCTGGACTGCACTTGCTGCGGCAATTATAATGTTTGGTGTTCACCGGTACAATGCAGGATT
>NZ_JBYQFJ010000292.1:0-585 GCF_057836705.1 Virgibacillus carmonensis
TCAACTGCTTTCTTTCCTCCATCGTATACTTTTGACACATGATTGAATTTCAGCAAGTGAAAGACACCTCCAAATATTTTTTATATAGTTATCCTTTTCCGGTAACACTAAATTGACAATCATAAGTATAAGGGATACTTCATAAAATAAAAACCTTTTCTATTGTACATATAATCCATAAAGTTTGTAAAATTTTTATTGCATAAAGTTTATAAGGGCATTTTCTTAGAATTCCACCCAATTTCTTTAAAATCCTTTAAAATGCTCACTTTCCATTTTTTAATTAGTTGTGTTACATTGTTTTTATAGAAAATTAGGCAGTCGAAAGGATGAAAAATTTGAAAGAAAAACCGTTCGACAAAACAATAAGAATTGAAGAGCAGTTCGTAGATAAAATTGCCGAAAACATGCATACATTCGGGATTTCAACAACCGTTGGACGTGTTCTCGGAACCATTTATATGAATAGAAAACCGATGACGCTCGATGAGCTATCGGAGAGTATTGGAATGAGTAAAACCCGAATGAGTCAAGTTGTTCGTGAAATGCTGGAGCTCAATATTGCCGAAAAGGTTTTTGAAAAAG
>NZ_JBYQFJ010000293.1:0-582 GCF_057836705.1 Virgibacillus carmonensis
ATTGACTTCGCCCCGGGATTCATTGATTGGTTTACCCATTTCCAAGGTCATAATTTGTGCTAATTCCTCCTGGTTTTCCAGCATGAGCTGATGAAGTCGTTTTAGATGATTTGCCCGTTCATAGGCAGTCGTTTTCGACCAGGTCTGAAAAGCCCTGTGCGCTGCCTCAACTGCTAGATTAGCCTCCTTTTCACCACCGTTTGGAACTGAACCAACAATCTGCCCATTTGCTGGGTTGCTAACTTTGAGCAGATCGAGTTCCTCCCCGACCCATTCCCCATTTATACTCATTAGATAGTTTTTTGTTTTTACCTCATTCATTTTCAACTCACTCCAATCTGTATCGTTCACTATTACAGTTTATTTCGTTTTTTCTCCAACAAGAACGGATTCAATCGCTTCTTCCAGGATGTTCAATCCTTCATCCAGCTGTTCGATAGTTATTACAAGTGGCATCAACAAGCGAATTACATTATCAAATACACCAGCTTTCAGAGCAATAAGCCCCCGTTGATGTGCTTCTTTTAAAATCTGGTCAGTTAAAGCTTTATCTGGCGTTTTACTTTTTCGATCCTTAACGAA
>NZ_JBYQFJ010000294.1:0-582 GCF_057836705.1 Virgibacillus carmonensis
AGGTACGGTAGGAGCAAGCTCTGCAAACGACCGTATGGAAGGCTTTGCAAATATAATAAATGAAAATCCAAACTATGAAATAATTAAATCGCAAACAGGTGAGTTCACACGTTCCAAAGGTAAAGAAGTTATGGAGGCATTTTTGAAATCAGATGGGGAAAACATTGATGCAGTATACGCTCATAATGATGACATGGCTCTAGGTGCTATCCAAGCTATTGAAGAATACGGGTTAAAACCTGGAGAAGATATTAAAATTGTATCTGTAGACGGTATAAAAGATATTTTTGAAGCTGTTGCTGCAGGAAAGTCAAATATTATTGTAGAGTGTAATCCGTTATTAGGACCACAGCTTGCTCAAGCTGCAAAAGATCTACAAGCCGGAAAAGAAATTGAACGATGGATTAAAGCGGATGAAAGTGTTTTTGTAGGAAAAGAAGAAGCTGAAGCTGCATTACCATCACGTAAATACTAGTATAAAAACGGAATTGTTTATAGCAATTCCGTTTTTTATTTCACCGATAAACTAATGAAATATTACGATAACTATTGAAATATGAATGTAATATTGTTAATAATATA
>NZ_JBYQFJ010000295.1:0-581 GCF_057836705.1 Virgibacillus carmonensis
TGAATTAAATGGGAACTATCAAAGGGTGCATGAGGCTGACATATGGGAAAATAATCCCGATGACAGTGACGATTTTTCTTCCAAACGTTATGTGGAACAGGTATTTGATGGTGAAAGGGGAGAACTGTCTTTTTCTCACCGTTTTCCTGTAGAAATCTCTGTTCCAATTTATCGTGTCAATGACATGAACGATGTCACAGTATCAGTTGAATACTTTGATTATGAAATACCTGATCAAAATCAGCTTCGATTAACATCGGTTATAGCAATTCAGGGGATAAATGACAGTGTTGAAAACCCGGCAAATAGTGAAGTGTCAGAAGAAATTACAGAACAAAAAGAGGAAGGCTTAGCTTTTAATAAAGAAGATTCATTTCGTTTTGATATAAAAGAACAATTTGCGGAGCCTGAAATAAAGAATGAACAACAGAAGGAAGAAACTGAGGAATTAGTACGACCGGAAAATACTGTTGAAGTGGAACAGCAAGAAGAGGAACAATATGAAGAGGCACAACGTGAGAAAGAGCCACACGAAGAAGAGAAAATAGAAGAACCTTCGGAAGTGGAAGAAGTGGAATTCC
>NZ_JBYQFJ010000296.1:0-581 GCF_057836705.1 Virgibacillus carmonensis
CGCCTTGTGGTATTCATTGTTAAAATACAATAAAGCTGGCGAAATCAGTATTTATAAATTTGTTACTCCAGTTGCCGGGACAATTTTATCGGCAATTTTCATTCCAAATGAAAACCTAAACTCGATGATACTTGGAGCACTTCTGCTTGTTGCGATAGGAATCGTTGCTATTAATTATCGAAAACGGCATTCTGCGGGTAATAGAAGTTAAAAACCTAAATGTTCTCTACTAAAATACACAGTATTTACTTTACAATTCACCTTAAAATAGTATAATTATACTGTTGAAAGTAGAAGGGTGGCAATACTTTGTTAGGAATTGAATTAACACAAGAGTCCTTACTTGCATTATTGCAAATTATTGCACTGGACATTGTGCTTTCAGGCGACAATGCCATTGTTATTGCCATGGCAACGAAAGGATTACCAAAAAAACAGCAAAATAAAGCAATTATTATTGGTACAGGTGGAGCAGTTATCTTACGAATAATATTTGCAGCAATCATTGTTTATTTGTTACAAATTCCACTTGTTCATTTAGTTGGCGGTTTATTACTTCTATGGATTGCCTATCATGTATT
>NZ_JBYQFJ010000297.1:0-580 GCF_057836705.1 Virgibacillus carmonensis
GTCTCATTTTTAGATTTATTCAGATCATCATTTAAGGCTTGGTAGATGTCCTTTTCATAAGTTTTCAGCATGTCTCGCAGTTTTTTCAGTTGTTCCTTGCGAAAAGCATAGGGGAGTGTCTGCTCGGATTTAAAAAATGTGCGCTGGTTATTGACCAAAGTATGGAATGGATTCATCGTAAAAACTCCTTCGCCATTATTTTTTAGTAGGGATGTCCATTACAAAAAAATCATGTGCAAGTTTCGTGTTCGAAAAAATAGATTGAGCTTCCCGAACCAGGTCCTGACTGTCTTGTTTTTGATAACGTGAGGAAATATGAGTCAGCACAAGTTGACGGACCGAACTGTCCTTTGCCAGGGTTGCTGCTTGTACCGTTGTTGAATGGAAATATTGATCAGCAAGATCCTCATTTTCCCGGTTAAATGTTGCTTCATGAACTAACACATCGGAATCAAGAACAAATTCTGTATTGGTTCCTGTTCGACGTGTATCCCCTAAAATGGAGATGGTGCGGCCTTTTTTGTCTGGACCCAAAAAGTCGGATCTGGCAATAGATTGACCATTTGGTAGAATGGTTGTC
>NZ_JBYQFJ010000298.1:0-579 GCF_057836705.1 Virgibacillus carmonensis
TATGAAGTATTCCGGAAAAGGTTTCCGTTAGGAGAATAGAGAATGGATGTACTAGTTGTAGATGGTTATAATATCATCGGAGATTGGGATGAATTGAAACAATTAAAAGAGATTGATCTGGAACAGGCACGCAACCGTCTAATTGAAAAAATGGCCGAGTATAAAGCTGTCAGTGGTTATCGGGTTATTATTATTTTTGATGCTTATTATGTTCCTGGAATTTCAAATGCGGTAAGTGAATACAAGGTGGAAATTATTTATACGAAGGAACATGAGACTGCTGATGAGCGGATTGAAAAGATAGTAACGGAGTTGAAGAATGTCGTAAATCAGGTATACGTTGCTACCTCGGATTATGCGGAGCAACGTACCATTTTTGGCAGAGGGGCGCTAAGAAAATCGGCTAGGGAATTACATATAGAATTACTGGACATGGAAACAGAAATTGAAAAAAGTATAAAGCAACATAAAAAGGCAAGAAAGAACATTAAAATTCCATTAACGGATGATGTTTTGGAAAAGTTTGAAAAATGGCGCCGTGGTAACGAATGAAGCTATAAAATACTGATATAATGCCTG
>NZ_JBYQFJ010000299.1:0-579 GCF_057836705.1 Virgibacillus carmonensis
GCCAAACATGACATTCTCAAGCTCTGTTTCATTCATTCTTCCATGGGCAATTGCAATTTTAGCATCCTGAACCAGCGAACCAATTTCACGTGCAATTGAATCAATATTTTCCACTCTGTTATATAAAAAGAATACTTGCCCACCTCGAGCCATTTCCCGCTCAATTGCCTCCCTAATTAGAATCGGGTTGTATTCTACCACATAGGTTTGAATCGGGAAACGGTTTTCTGGCGGTGTTTCTATCACAGATAAATCGCGAACACCAAGCATGGACATGTGCAAGGTACGCGGAATTGGTGTTGCCGTTAATGTTAAAACATCGACATTTGTCTTCATCTGCTTAATCTTCTCTTTATGCTTCACACCAAATCGCTGTTCTTCATCGACGATCAATAAACCTAAATCCCGGTATTGCACATCCTTGGACAATAAGCGATGGGTTCCAATAACAATATCGACCAGCCCGCTTTTCAGACCGACAGTTGTTTCTTTCAGCTGTTTTGACGTGCGGAACCTGCTTAGTAAGCCAATATTAACTGCCTGATCCTGGAAACGCTCACGGATAGTTTCATAGTGCTG
>NZ_JBYQFJ010000300.1:0-579 GCF_057836705.1 Virgibacillus carmonensis
GATGGCCTATCATTTCATAAAGCGCCTTATGTCTATCCAATTTAACAAACTTATAGCCATTTCCTGTTTCCACCATAAAGTTATCCAGTTTTCTATCTAAGCTTTCAATTTTTGATTCAAATTCGTTCATCCTTGATTTGAAGTTGTTCAGTTTTCCTTCAAATGATTCAAGTTTCTTTTCAAATCCGTCCTGCTCTTTCCTTAAACCTTCTAAGGATCTTAATATAGCATCTAATTTTGCTTCCACCTCGTAAATACCCCCTTAATTTACAATTATAAACCATGAAATTTCAAAATACTAGTTACAAAATTCAATTAATTGGGTTTTCCTTCCATCAGGTTCTCTTTATTAAGATATGATGTTTTTTATAAAAGAGTACAATATGTTCACCAAAAAGTGGGGCTCAAGCGTTCATTATGCTTGGGTCTTTTCTTTTGCAAGTAAACAAATAGATATACCTTTAGAAATTTCTATCTCCTGATAAGGGATGAAACCAAATTGTTTATACAACCTTATTGCTGGAACATTGTTTGAACCGGTGCTAACGGTATAGCGATCTATGATGCTGTATTTATATT
>NZ_JBYQFJ010000301.1:0-578 GCF_057836705.1 Virgibacillus carmonensis
GTCCCTACGACAATATGCGGTGGCTTTTTTAGTTTCTCGGTCATTTTCTGCTTATCCGTACCACCAACAAGGAGCTTTGAAGTCCATTTCTGTTCTTTCCCGGCGAAATGAATAATTTTTTTTACCTCATCATGAATTTGCATAGCTAATTCACGTGTTGGTGCTGTAATAACGAATTGAACAGATTGCTTGTCCTCCTCTATTTTATTAACAAGCGGTAATAAATACGCGTGTGTTTTCCCTGAACCTGTATGAGATTGTCCAATGACACTTTTTCCGCTTAGGATTGCCGGTATAACTTTCGCCTGAATATCGGTTGGCTCACTAAATTGCAGTTTATCGACAACATCTATCATAAAAGTATGAAACGCAAACTTTTTAAAATTAATCTTTTCCATTTAAATACTCCTTTAGGTGCTTCAAGCACACTTTTTAAAACCCCGTGAATGCAAAATTCATTCACTGAGCAACTACTACTGCCCTAAATTTCGCTAAATTTCCTTAGTTTCATTATAAAACACATTCCTTATCCATGCATTATAAATCGACATTCTTTATATAAATTGAAAGGGCTCTGT
>NZ_JBYQFJ010000302.1:0-577 GCF_057836705.1 Virgibacillus carmonensis
GATGATTTTAATGCGGAGGTACTAGATTTACACAAGCGAGGATTTCGTATTGCCGTTCATGGTAATGGTGACCGGGCGATTGGTTCTATTTTAGATGCTTATGAGAATGCGTTAGCAAATGAACCACGTGAAGATCATCTTCATCGGATTGAGCATGTACAAACGGCCACTTTGGAGGATTTGGATCGAATGCGCTCTTTAGATGTTGCCGGTTCATTTTTCATCAACCATGTCTACTACTGGGGTGATAGGCATAAAAATATTTTCTTAGGACCAGAACGAGCAAGCAAAATTAATCCGCTAGCAGACGCGTTAAAACGGGATATACTGTATACGTTGCACTCGGATTGTCCAATCACACCGATATCCCCTTTGTTTTCCATTTGGGCGGCGGTAAATCGTAGAACGATGGAGGGTGAAGTGCTTGGGGAAGATCAATGTATTAGTGTTGAGAAAGCATTGAAGACGATGACCATTGATGGAGCAAAGTTAAACAGTGATGAAGCGAATGTTGGCAGTATAGAAGTTGGCAAACTAGCAGACTTTGCCGTGCTGGATTCAGACCCTACGACCATTG
>NZ_JBYQFJ010000303.1:0-577 GCF_057836705.1 Virgibacillus carmonensis
AAATGAAAAGGCGATTCATATCTATAAAAAAGTTGGTTTTTCAGTTGAAGGTGAGCTAAAGGATGAATTTTTCGTTGAAGGCAGCTACCATAATGCTGTAAGAATGTATATCTTTCAGCAGCAATATCTAGAAAATAATAAACGTACTACGGATTTATTGTGAAACAAGCGTCACGTTTCTTCTCGTACTATTTGGTACTTTCGGAATAAAAGGTTTTGAAAAAAGCCTGTATCAATGATTACTTGGTAATCCGTGATACAGGCTTTATCTATTCGTAACTAAACTGTCCTAACTTGAATAAAAACGGAAATTACTGGGGAAAAGAGGAGTAGCGAACAGCCAGTTGGGTTGAGATAATGAGACGAAGGAAAAGGCAAAATGTGCGTAATCCAGGTGTGATTTTTCCATCGAATAGGTCAAAGAATTAGCTGAGAACCTGAATGATCAGTTTCCTATCGCTGCTGATTAAAGCAGCTCCAATGGCATTGATATCGACAAAACGGCCGCTTAAAGGGGATTTGAAATAATGAAAAGTTTTGAGTATGGAGATGAAAAAATCAGTGACGGGGAAATTAT
>NZ_JBYQFJ010000304.1:0-575 GCF_057836705.1 Virgibacillus carmonensis
AGGAAAGTTTCTATTTTTTACAGTTTAAGAAGGTATAAATCTTAATCGGTATAAAGTAAAAAAATTAAGGCATTCGTCATTAGTTAATGCGACAGGCCAAGATTTCGATTTAATGCTTGGTAACAACAACGGTCTATTCCGGTCAAGCATGTGAACCAGGTACTTAGGCTATTCTTGTTAATAATTATTCCCAATGTATGAAAAGATAAGGACATAAAAGAAAGAGGGATGCAACGTGACGAAATACATTTTCGTAACAGGCGGTGTTGTTTCATCGCTAGGAAAAGGAATTACAGCAGCATCTTTAGGACGATTGCTGAAAAATCGCGGACTAAAGGTAACCATTCAAAAATTTGACCCATATATTAACGTTGATCCTGGAACAATGAGTCCATATCAGCATGGTGAGGTCTTTGTAACGGAAGATGGTGCGGAAACTGATCTTGATCTTGGTCACTATGAGCGCTTCATCGATATTAATTTAAATAAATACAGCAACATCACGACAGGAAAGGTTTACTCAAGCGTTATTAAAAAAGAACGTCGTGGTGACTATTTAGGGGGAACAGTTCAGG
>NZ_JBYQFJ010000305.1:0-575 GCF_057836705.1 Virgibacillus carmonensis
CTACAAAATGGGTATCATGATACTGAAAGTCGGCAGCTGCAACGGAGAGCATCACCCCCGTTACACCACCCATTACAAAAGTAGGTATAAATCCAAGGGAGAATAACATTGGCGTTGTAATGCGAATAACTCCGCCGCGCATGGTAAACAGCCAGTTAAATATTTTAATACCTGTTGGAACGGCTATCAGCATAGTAGTAATCGCAAAGAAAGTGTTCGCCATTGGTCCCAGTCCCACTGTAAACATATGGTGTGCCCAAACCATAAATCCGAGAAAGCCAATCAGGGCCAGGGAAAGAACCATTGCCGGATAACCAAATATTCGTTTTTTGGAAAAGGCAGAAATAATATCCGAAAATATACCAAACGCTGGCAATGCTAGGATATAAACCTCCGGATGCCCGAAGATCCAAAACAGATGCTGCCAAAATACCGGACTGCCAACTTCTCCGGAAAAGAAGCCAGTCCCAAACAGCCGATCAAACATAAGTAAGTAGAGTCCCATCGATAAAACAGGAAATGCAATTAAGATTAAGAAGGAGGTAATTAATGCTGACCATGGAAACAGTGGCATT
>NZ_JBYQFJ010000306.1:0-572 GCF_057836705.1 Virgibacillus carmonensis
GTTTACTTATTCTATACTTTATGCTACCTTAGATTCATTATTATATTGTCGACAAGTCAACAGGAAAAGGGTGGTCTACATGCAAAAGATAACCGGGTTCATCTGTGATGAAAGCTACTTTTGGCATCAAACAGGAAATGGCGCGCTAATGTTGAATGCGGGTGGTTGGATACAGGAAGATGCGTATGCGGAAAATCCAGAAACAAAACGGCGGATAAAGAATTTACTGGATCGTTCCAAATTTATTAAAGAGCTGGAACAGTTAGAGCCGAGGTATGCCACTCGTGCAGATATCGAGAAAAACCATGCACCCGATTACATTGAAAGGGTTAAAGCGTTAAGCGAAGGTGGCGGCGGAGATGCTGGTGAACACGCTAATGTTGGACCTGCTTCCTATGAAATTGCATTACTATCTGCCGGCGGGGCTTTAACTGCAGTGGACGCAGTAATGAAGGAGCAAGTCCGCAATGCTTATGCCCTCACCCGTCCCCCTGGCCATCATGCCAAACAAACTGGAGGAATGGGATTTTGTCTATTTAACAATATTGCGATTGCGGCAAAATATGCCCGTG
>NZ_JBYQFJ010000307.1:0-572 GCF_057836705.1 Virgibacillus carmonensis
GGTTCTAATGTTTAAGTTCTTTCCTTTCCTTCATATTTGGGAGAATCCCATATTTCTTTAAAATAGATTATTAATAGATTTAATTAAAAAAGAGGTATTGTGCTTTTTACAATACCTCTTCATTCCTGGATATAGATTATATTTTTGGATATTTACACATTAACTAAAGGCATTGATTAAAAACCTAAATGCCTGCTTTTAGACCTGTATCTTCCTATTCAAAACAATTTAATCTTATTTCCAAAATGAACTCTACATAGAATCTCTATACATCTAACTACAATACAAAACTACATTGGAACCATAAGTATCGCGCAAAAATGATTCACATGCTAATAAAATAATATTCATTTCATCTGAAATTATTTTACTTTGTACACCAGGTTGAACAATATTCATGTTTATTCGAGCTTTCTTACCAGCCTTCAATTTATTTTTGATAGTATTCAAGTCATTAAGAGAACCCTTTTCGATTCTAGAATCTGTCCCCGTTTTCGCCAAATACCTATTTTCTCTATACATCAATCTTTCCACCAATGACACGTAATCATTTGCCCAACGTAGGGATTTCT
>NZ_JBYQFJ010000308.1:0-571 GCF_057836705.1 Virgibacillus carmonensis
GTACGAACACATCTGGTAAGCCCGGCAATGGCAGCTGCTGCAGCTATAACAGGTCACCTGACAGATATTAGAGGATGGAACTATACGGGAGAGGTGAAAAAGAATGAAACCATTTCGTAACTATACGGGATCTGTTGTACCGCTTCCTAAATCCAATATTGATACCGACATCATCATTCCAACAGAATTCTTGAAGCGGGTTGAACGAGCAGGGTACGGACAACATCTGATGTATTATTGGCGGTTCGATGAACATGGTGGGCCTCGCAAGGATTTTGTACTGAATAACAAAACATATGAACAAGCCAGTATTCTGCTAAGCGGGGATAATTTCGGCTGCGGCTCTTCAAGGGAGAATGCCGTTTGGGCCTTGCATGATTATGGCTTTCAAGTAATAATTGCCCCCTCTTTCGCCGATATTTTTAAGGGGAATTGCTCAAAAAATGGACTGTTGCTGATTGAGCTGGATCAGGGACAAATGCAAGAATTGTTCGAGCTTGAGAAACAGAACCCAAACTTTTCCATGCATGTGGATTTGGAAAATCAAATAATTCACGCCGTATCTGGATGG
>NZ_JBYQFJ010000309.1:0-570 GCF_057836705.1 Virgibacillus carmonensis
CCTCACGTGCTTGTTCCTGGTGTGCACGGTTATTAGTAATAACAGCACCGGTTAAACCATAATCCGTATTATTTGCAATTTCAATAGCCTGATCGAAATCTTTAGCTTTCGCCAGGGCCACAACAGGTCCAAAAATTTCTTCCTGCATGATTCGTGCTTCAGGGTCCAGATCAGCAAATACTGTTGGATTTACAAACCAGCCTTTACTGTCGTCGCCATCACCACCAACAAGAAGTTTACCTTCCTCTTTACCAATTCCAATATATTTCGTGATTTTATCGTATGCTGCCTGATCAATTACTGGTCCCATGAAATGCGAGTTGTCAGATGGATCCCCAGCACTTAATTCTTTTGTAAGTTGTGCTACACGTTCAGACACTTGATCGTACACATCTTCGTGGATGATTGCACGTGAACATGCTGAACATTTTTGTCCAGAGAATCCGAATGCTGATTGAACAATAGATTCTGCCGCTAGTTCAAGGTCTGCTTCACTATCAACCACGATGGTATCTTTACCGCCCATTTCAATGATTGTACGTTTAAGCCAGTTTTGACCCTTTTGTACTT
>NZ_JBYQFJ010000310.1:0-570 GCF_057836705.1 Virgibacillus carmonensis
GGTGTTTCATGAGTACTTTAAACAAGAAAATCCAAAGAGAAGGAAAGGTTAATCAGGCACAATCACACATTCATTTATACATTTAAAATCCCTCCATCATGGATCGTACCATGAAATGGAGGGATTTTATATGATGAAAAGTTAAAGTTCTTTTATCATCTTGATTATTAAAGTCGCTGCATTTTTCGCTGCTGTATCAATAAATGCATCAAATGATACGGTTGATTCTTTCCCAGCAATATCGGACAGTGCGCGAATCACGACAAACGGTTTATTATATTGATGGCATACCTGAGCAACAGCCGCCGCTTCCATTTCAGCAGCAATCATTGCAGGAAACTTTTCTTTAATACGCTTTACATGGCCCGGATTTGCCATAAAAGTGTCTGCTGTTGCAATAATTCCTTCTTTGGATGAAATAGCCAGTGATTTAACTGCATTCGTTGCTAGTGCTGCGAGTTGTGAATCTGCAGCAAACATAGCCGGCATACCTGGAACTTGTCCATATGCATAATCAAAGGCGGTTACATCTACATCATGATGTACGACCTGGGAGGAAACAACGATATC
>NZ_JBYQFJ010000311.1:0-570 GCF_057836705.1 Virgibacillus carmonensis
TACAACATAAATGAAGGCCCTTACATTGTAAACTCCAGAATACTGCTAAAATTCCTTTTATTTCCTTACTTATCTCCTGTTTTCTTGCATATTCTTTATATTTTATTGCTTTTCGATTCTTCAATGAACTATATTTTCATGTTCATAGAATACGTTACAAATCAGTTAACCTTCATATGAATTTATTTTTTAAGAAATAGGGTTTATCATAGTAGAGTAGATTTAATATTGGAGGTTTATATGTTGAATAAAGAATATGAAGATAGATTGCAAGTACTACAGAGTTATTTAGAGCAGGAAAATATTGAAGTGGCGATGGTTACATCACCGGCAAATGTATTTTATTATACCGGTTTTAATTGTGAGCCGCATGAGCGTTTTATGGCCTTAGTAGTGGATAATCGTTCAAACAATATTTCATTGTTTGTCCCGGCTTTGGATGAGGAAAGTGCTTCAAATGAATCCTCTGTTAGACGGATTATTCCAGTTTCCGATGAGGAAAACCCGTTCGCAAAACTTAAACTTGAGTTAGGTGAACATGTAGGGAATTTCGGGCTAGAAATGAAGGCC
>NZ_JBYQFJ010000312.1:0-568 GCF_057836705.1 Virgibacillus carmonensis
TTGGTCTTTCGTTATTTCTTCTCCCTTTAACAATGAGGAATAGATTTCAGCCTGTTGTTTCTTATTCATTTTCTGTTCTTTATTGTCAACATCCTCTATTGTCTTTTTCTTAGCGGAAATACTTTTTTCTAATGATTGCTGCAGCTCAAAAATTTGATTTAATTCATCTAAAAATGCAACAAGTGCGTCATTCATTGATTCATATTCATCAGCTATAATCTTTGTCAAATTTGTTATCTGATCTAATTCTGAGCTTTTTGGTTCTGTTAATAATTTTGAAACAGACCTGATGGCTTCCTGTAGCTTAACAGCCCGATTGTCTTTTTCTATTTTCTTATGAGTTTCCGTTGCCTGAGCCAGTAATTGATTCAGCTGGTTCAATTGTTTTTCATCTTCAGTTATCCCATCTTCAGTTTCACTAAGCGATGCTTCCTCTTTTTCTATTTTCTTTAACATACGTTCCATTTCCTTTTTACTCATGGAATTGTCTTTTGCTACACGTCCACATTCACTCATCAAGCATGTTTCTACCGTCGCATTGGGCAGACTGATTTCATCTACAGTTTGT
>NZ_JBYQFJ010000313.1:0-567 GCF_057836705.1 Virgibacillus carmonensis
CGCCGCTTTTGAAGTTATTTGATGATATGAAACTGGACCGGCGCGGGGTAGCTTCGGCATTAACATTTGGACTTACCGCTCCATACATTATGATACCAGCCGGGTTTGGCTTGATTTTTCAGGGGATTATTAAAGATAGTATGGAAGCAAATGGGCTTAGTATAGCAATGGGACAAGTTACTTTATCCATGCTAATTCCTGGCCTGGGTATGATTGCAGGACTCCTATTTGCTGTTTTCGTTACATTCCGTAAAAATCGTATATCAAAGCAAGGTACAGTTAATGAAATTGAACCTATTGGAACACCAGAAAATATTACCTTTAACAAAAAACACCTTTATACAATCATTGCAATAGCTGCTGCCCTAGTTGTCCAACTGATTACAGAAAACTTAATCCTTGGTGCCTTAACTGGTCTCATTTTAATGTTTGCCTTGATCGTTGTTCCATTCCATAAAGGGGATAAGGTCATGACCGATGGAATTGCGATGATGGGAACCATATCCTTTGTTATGCTGGTAGCATCAGGGTACGGGAATATTTTACAAAAGACTGGTGCAGTAAACG
>NZ_JBYQFJ010000314.1:0-567 GCF_057836705.1 Virgibacillus carmonensis
ACCAGCAGGAGAAATCCTGGCACATCGGATTATTTGGTCATTTTTGTTTATGGTCGCGGTTGTTCTCCTGTCAAGGAAGTGGCGTGCCTTCATGCACGAGTGCAAAGTAATTATCAAGGATAAACGAAAACTTATCGGCATTTCACTTGCATCCATTACGATAAGTTTGAATTGGCTGACCTACATTTGGGCTGTAAACAGCGGCCACGTCATTCAGGCAAGTCTCGGGTATTATATTAACCCGCTAGTCAGTATTTTATTAGGTATTATTGTGTTAAATGAATCGTTAACCAGACGACAATTGCTTTCCTTTATTTTAGCGGGCGCCGCTGTAATCTATTTAACTTTCAGCTATGGCGTGTTCCCGTGGGTTGCCCTCTCACTTGCGTTCAGTTTCGGACTCTATGGCCTGTTGAAAAAAATGGTCGATATCAGCGTCATGTTCGGTTTAGCTATTGAAACAATGATTGTGACACCATTAGCACTTATTTATGTACCTGTTTCACGGACAACACCTTTGTTCATAACGACATGTTATCCGGTACCAATTTACTATTAATTGGGGCT
>NZ_JBYQFJ010000315.1:0-567 GCF_057836705.1 Virgibacillus carmonensis
TCCAATAATGCTGTAACCCATTCATCAACATGTTCAAAACCATTATTTTTAACAGCTTGTTCCACATTTGGAAAAAGATAAAATGCCCCTTTCGGCTTTTCACAGGTAACTCCTGGAATATCCACGATTAAATCATATAGTGTATCTAACCGCTCTTTAAAGGTTTTCTTCATTTCAGTAATTGGATCCTCCGGTGAATCATATGCAGCTAGTGCAGCAAATTGGGCAATAGAGGTAGGATTTGACGTTGAATGGGAAGCCATGTTGGTCATTGCCTTAATTATCTCTTTATCACCAGCAGCATATCCAATACGCCATCCCGTCATAGCATGTGATTTGGATACACCGTTAATTACAATTGTTTGTTTTTTTAACTGATTTGATAATTGAGCTACCGAGGTGTGCTTATCATTTGTATAAATCAGTTTTTCATATATTTCGTCGGAAACAATTAAAATATTGTGTTTTAGACAAACTTCTGCTAATGCTTTTAATTCTTCTTTATCATAAACCATACCGGTTGGGTTACTTGGAGAATTAATAATAATTGCCTTTGTTTTATCCGTT
>NZ_JBYQFJ010000316.1:0-566 GCF_057836705.1 Virgibacillus carmonensis
TGTTGAAATTGGTGACAAACACGTTGAGGTTATGGTTCGTCAAATGCTTCGAAAAGTGCGTGTTGTTGACTCAGGCGACACAAGTGTATTACCAGGGTCACTACTTGAAATCCATCAGTTTAAGGATGCTAACCACGGCATTCTTAATGAAGGTAAACAGCCTGCTGTTGGTAAACCAGTATTGCTAGGTATTACAAAAGCTTCACTTGAAACAGATTCATTCTTATCTGCTGCATCATTCCAGGAAACTACCCGGGTATTAACAGATGCTGCAATCAAAGGTAAGCGCGATGAACTGTTAGGATTGAAAGAAAATGTTATCATTGGTAAACTTGTTCCTGCTGGTACAGGAATGCAGCGTTACCGTAAGATTCAAGCTTCACTGGATGATTTGTCTACAGAAGCTGATGAGACTGAAGAAGTCGAAACAGAAACAGTAAACTAAAATAAAGTTAAACAAGTGATGTTATTGTCAGAAGCACCAAAAATAGTGAAATTTATGTTGACATTAAAAAACCAGAATGATACTATATTCAGGGTGCTTCTGATTATACTTGTGGCTTTGG
>NZ_JBYQFJ010000317.1:0-566 GCF_057836705.1 Virgibacillus carmonensis
TCTTGTGTAACAGCTGATTGCTCTGCTGCCAGGTTGCTAGCCGTGATGTCTTGCTGCGGTTCCTCCTGTTGTTTCCGAACAAAAGCTGGTACATCCTCTACCTTTTTCACTTTTTCACGCTGTCTAAAACCGTGAATTGGAGATGGTACCTCTGTCGGTTGAAATGGAACTTTTTTAGAGTTGTCCTTTTTTTCGCGCTGCTCTCTTTTTTCCCATTGATAATGATTCTTATTGGGCTTATTCTCCCTTTGCTCATGTCTATAATCATTTTCTTTTCTACGTTGGTAGGCAGGTGTATCCATTGGTTGTTTCTGTTCAACCTTATCAGGAATTACAGGAAAACGAAATTCTTTCCTCTCTGGATATTGATACATAACCTTTGTTTCTAATTTATCCTTGTGCTGCATGTTATGTAGCGGTCGTTGCTGTTTTTTAGGTTCATCTTCCTCTTCTTCATCTTCTATTTCCACTTCGGTATAAAAAAGGTCCAGTAACTTTTCTTTCCATTGGCCCCACATATCTTTCACTCATTTCTATGATAAAAATCATTCTAATTTCTATTTTAC
>NZ_JBYQFJ010000318.1:0-566 GCF_057836705.1 Virgibacillus carmonensis
CCTCCGGCCGGAACATCGATTGCTAATGAACCAACGCCAGTAGCTCCGGGTGTGTACGTTGACAAACCTTCCATTTGGGCCACACCATTAACATACACAGTAAAATAACTGTTATCCGTTGCTAATTGTGGAAGCTCAGTTACTGCTGAACCATCATCTTGGAAAAAGTCAGCTGCATCAATGGTTAATGTGCTCCCGGGAGCGGTATCGGTGGTTGTGACATTGAAAAAACTGGCTGCATTAGGTTCGACATTGGTCGTGACTGTCCCCCCAATTTGCAACTTCATTAATTGAAGAGCTATATCTATTTTCACCTCGCTAATTGTGATTTAACTATTACCACTATTAACTTATGAAAATGAAAACAAGGATGTTTGGACAGTAGCTGTGTTTTATCAAAATCCACCCATATCCATTAATCATATAATAAATAGGGAAGAGAACTGCATGGAATAAGTGGGGTCATCCTTTAACAATTACAAATAAAAGAATAATGGGAGCATCGGTTGGGGGAGGGTCGCTTGATTTTAAGTGAAGGGCGCTTCCTCCAGATCGTAAATGGATGG
>NZ_JBYQFJ010000319.1:0-565 GCF_057836705.1 Virgibacillus carmonensis
GATTAGCATGGACGACATAATCCCCTATTTTTAATTCCTGATAACTTTTGATGCGCTCTGCATTGGAAATCTTTTGTTTCTTTCTAACTCGTTTCGTTTTTTTCTTAAATAATTCATTTTCAGTAATCAAAACCAATTTATGCATTGGCAATTCAATACCGCTGCTTATGTTCCCTATCGTTATAGTAGGCTTTTCAACCGGCAGCATTAATTTGTCCATTTTCACTGCCTCTATATCATAGTCTGCAAAAATAGTATGGACTTTCTCCATTCGCTTCTTATTTGGCACTAAAATAACTACCGATGAATCACTCTTTGACCACCGATTTAATTCATTTTTAAACAAATGCATTTGACCATGAAATTCCTGCATCGAACGAGATGATAAATTAATGATATTTTGTGGTTGCGTATTTGGAATATGGCGCATAAAAACAGACATATACAGCCTTGGCTGGCTCATATTTTGCCATACATCATGCCAATCAAAGGAAAATGTACTATTCTGGACCATTTTATTGGCTTCAAGCAAATGACTGTACCACTCAGCCTCTTCAGCATCAAT
>NZ_JBYQFJ010000320.1:0-565 GCF_057836705.1 Virgibacillus carmonensis
CTACTTAGGACCTAAAATTGCCAAGTTCTTTTCGATTGATCATCCGCTGGCGATTGGTATGATGTATGGTATGGGAGCTCATGCACTTGGTACTGTTAAGGCATTTGAATATGGTGATGTAGAAGGGGCAGGATCAAGTTTATCCAATGTTGTAGGAGCTATGATCACGGTAATTTGGGCATTCACCCTAACCCCTCTCATTGTAAAGTGGATGTAGTTACCTCATAAGAATAAGACGTCACTTGTATAAAGCGACGCCTTGTTTTTACTTGATTGGAGATTAACACCATGCAGCTCCGATAATGATAAGAAGGATAAACAGTACGACAATTAACACAAATTCATTGTTATTTCCCACGCCACCGTAGCCGTAACCACCGTAACCTCCTGCTCCATTAAAACATCCGTATGACATAAAAAATCCTCCTGAAAATTATTATTAATATCCGTATCCAACGTAGGATGCACCTACAATTATTAATAGAATAAACAGCACAACAATTAAGGCAAATCCTCCGCCATTTCCACCATAAGCTTCACTCATTAGTTAAACACCCCCACGTTC
>NZ_JBYQFJ010000321.1:0-564 GCF_057836705.1 Virgibacillus carmonensis
CCTTGTCCATTTCCTAATTTAATTAATAATACTTTTTATCATCAAACATTGCCGCGCCAACAATGATAAGCAAAATAAACAATACAACGATTAGCGCAAATCCTTTACCGCCATCAAAGCCATCGTTGCCTTTATCAAAACCACCATAGCCTCCATATCCAAAGCTCATATCTATCCCTCCCTCCATCCATTTCGAGGTTTTTTACATTAATACTATATGTATAGTTAATAAAAGTGTTTGGACTTGGGCTACCAGGGAAATACGGTGTAAATAGGACATCGCACCACATGTCTCATAGCCACTGTCATATTTGCCGTTATGGGTGTACTTGTGCGCTTAGTAATTGAGGGCAGCTTTAGCTTAAGGGACGACTGGTCTGCAATTATCGGCTTAGCAATTGGCGGATTTACTGCGTGGGCATTCATAATTCCAGCTATTGAACGAATGCGCTCTAAGAAAAGCGAAAGCTAGACGCCCCTGCAAAGTACGTAAGGGAGTATCTTCAAGAATACCAGCTAATAGCTGTCAATACTTAAGGCTAAAAAATTTCAAAAGAACATGTT
>NZ_JBYQFJ010000322.1:0-564 GCF_057836705.1 Virgibacillus carmonensis
TGGACCTTCTCTTCCTGTACGATACATCCATATGTAGGAAGTTGAAGTGGCAGGGCGCTCTGGTTCGGAAAGAACCTGCAAGGTCGTTTCGTCCGCATGAACAATATCCTGTCTCAAGAGATGTACATACATTTCATCGTAAATGAGATTAAGCCAAGTATTTGCGCCGTATACAATCCAATTTGCTAGAGTCTGACGTGAGATAGACAGTCCGAAACGTTCTAAATGTTTCTCTTGCCGGTATAACGGCATGCTTTCTACATATTTTTGCGTCATCGTATAAGCCATAGCTGACGGGGAAGCCAAGCTCCCCGGATAAACAGGCGCAGGTGCAATTGCTGTTACAATCGGTGTCTCAATTTCATTGCGTTCACAGTGACGGCAACTATAAACATAGCGAACATGCTTCTTTACTTTTGCTTGTGCAGGGATAATTTCTATCTCCCTGCGTACTTCGGTACTCATTTCATGCAGTTCACCACCGCAACACGAACAAGCCTGTTCCCCAGTTGGTAAACGATATTCAATCGTTTCCGAAGGCAGGTTTTCAAGCTTTCCATCACG
>NZ_JBYQFJ010000323.1:0-564 GCF_057836705.1 Virgibacillus carmonensis
AATCGGCTGAACAGCCTCCCGCCACGGGGTAATATCGTCTACTTTAATAATTTTACTTCCGTTTTCTTTGACAGTTTTTCTTGATTTTTTCACTAATTCCGCCCACGCCTCACGTTGGACTGGAACTGATTCTAAAGCAGCTTCTCTAAATGCTTTTTTGTCTTTATCACTTAAACTATCCCATAATTGTTGGGATGCTAATAATACTTCCGGAACTCCCTGATAGCCATTGTCTGTAAAATACTTCGCAACTTCATAATGATTTGCAGTGTAATAACTTGGGAGGTTATTTTCGCCTCCATCAATTACTCCTGTTTGGATGGCGGAATAAACTTCTCCGTATTCCATAGGAGTTGCAGAAGCACCTAATGCTTCCACAATATCTATAGCTATTTCGGAATTTTGTACACGAAGCTTAAGTCCTTCCATGTCTTCAGGTGTTTTAATTGGTCGTACAGAATTGTAAAAACTTCTTTCGCCTGAATCATAAAATGCCAGACCAACCAAATTAGATCCTTCAAACGTGCTTAGAAGCTCCTGCCCTACTTCTCCATTTAGCTTTTT
>NZ_JBYQFJ010000324.1:0-563 GCF_057836705.1 Virgibacillus carmonensis
CACCTTTAGGAAGCATGTTTTTGACCTGGTCAATTTTTTCCCGCACATCAATGAGTGCCTGATCCATATTGACTCCATTACTGAACATCATAATGACAAGCGAGGAGCCAGACTCAGATTGCGACTGAATTGTTTCGACACCCTCGACCGAGCTGATTGCCGATTCAACCGGGCGACTGACTAAGTTTTCTACCTCTTGTGGTGCTGCATCCTCATAGGTTGTTGCCACCACAGCGATGGGAAGTTCGATTTCCGGAAAAAGGTCAATCGTAAGGCTTCTTAAAGAAACGACGCCGAGTGCAAGAATGGCAAGCACTATCATGATGACGCCAACAGGACGTTTAACAGATATATTTACTAGCTTCAAAATGCATTACCCCTCTTTCACCACATTGACCTTGCTTCCGTCGGTCAGTGTTAGTTGCCCGCTTGTTACAACCTTGTCGCCCTTTTTCACTTCACCCTTTATAGCTGTTTGATCTGACTGTGTTTCAATAATCTGGACTTTTTTCTCGATTGCCTTATCGTCTTTGATTACATAAATAAAGGCATTGCCACTTTCT
>NZ_JBYQFJ010000325.1:0-563 GCF_057836705.1 Virgibacillus carmonensis
TTTGTAATATAACCAACAATATCATCACCCGGAACAGGATTACAGCATTTTGACAGGCGAACCAATAGGTTATCAACACCTTCAACCTTGACACCAGAATCACGTTTATGCGTCTTGTTGGCCTTAACATCCGTTTTCACATCTTCCAATGTTTGGGCAAGATCTTGTTCTTTTAATTTTGATTGACGAATTTTATCTGTCAGTCTTGTGGCTATTAACGCTGCTGTAATTCCTTGATAGCCGACGGCCGCATACATATCCTCTTCATTCGTAAAATTAAATTTTTCATAAACACGCTGCAGATTATCCTGAGTTAGAGCTTCCTTCGGTTCAATACCCAAAGAACGAATTTCTTTATCGACTAACTCTTTACCTTTTGTAATATTTTCTTCACGCCGCTGTTTCTTAAAAAACTGTTTGATTTTATTTTTAGCCTGTGAGGTTTGCGTTACCTTTAACCAGTCATGGGACGGTCCATAAGAATGTTTTGACGTCATTACATCAATAATGTCACCGTTCTTCAGTTTATAATCAAGGGGTTCCATCTTGCCGTTAATTTTTGC
>NZ_JBYQFJ010000326.1:0-563 GCF_057836705.1 Virgibacillus carmonensis
ATTTTCTTAGCAGGGTATATGCGGATTGTTGGACCAACACTGCTAAGGGCGTATGATGGCGCAATTATCAATATCCATCCTTCGCTGTTGCCGGCATTTCCTGGTCTTGATGCAATTGGGCAGGCATTCCGTGCCCATGTTCATACAACGGGGGTAACGATACATTATATTGACGAAGGCGTTGACACTGGACCAATTATCGACCAGGAAGCATTGGAAATTTTACCATCAGATACGGAAGAGACATTAAAACAACGGATCCAGGAAATCGAACATCGACTATATCCAAAAGTAATTAAACATGTACTAAATAGATAATAGTAAGGAGTTTTTTCATGACGAAGCGTGCTCTGATAAGTGTTTCTAATAAAGACAATATCGAAGCTTTTGCAAAAGGGTTAGTGGAACTTGATTATGAAATTATTTCAACCGGCGGAACATTGAAAGCATTACAACAAGCGGGGATTGCCGCCAGTTCCGTGGAGGATATCACCGGGTTTCCGGAAATCTTAGATGGACGGGTGAAAACATTGCACCCATATGTTCATGGTGGTCTGCTGGCT
>NZ_JBYQFJ010000327.1:0-563 GCF_057836705.1 Virgibacillus carmonensis
TCATCGTCCATAGCAAGCAATAATAATTCCTCAGCAATAGTAAACATTGATTGGCCTCCTGTTTGCAATTATATTAGTAATACGGAAGATACAACCTATTTGTTTCAATATATCTATATATTAACCGGACTATTATCAGGTCAGGGACTGTGCGAAAAGGGCAAACCACCCGTTAAAGGAATTGTATTGAAATGAAGTCCAAAATCATTAAAACCGATTTCAATGTTTGCGGTTGTAGAATCACCGAATTGGATACAGTCCACATTCTTTCTAAATGCATGACACTTAATCCGCAATATAGTAGTAGTTTTTATTATATACACCATTGTCATTGAATTCACATAATATTAAAAGTATACTATATATAAACACTTGAAGAAATGCAGCTTTTCATTCTAAGGTTGCATTTTACACTATCGTAAAAAACATCCCCTATTCCAAATTGGGAGGGAAATTTATGTGGGATATCATTATTGCGATTATTATCCTTTCTATCATACTCTTTGGTCTCACTCGTCTCCTCGGTTATAGAAATAAGAATATAACGATAGAATTGGACAATC
>NZ_JBYQFJ010000328.1:0-562 GCF_057836705.1 Virgibacillus carmonensis
AATAAGAAAGGATGGGTGATTGTGTTTGATTGGACATAATTGTTAGGATATCCTTTATTGAAATCCCGGTTTTTAATAGGGAGCTAAAATGTGTTGCAAACAGGAAAGAGGTTTCAACACGTTTGTAACTCCGGTAAATAGGTATTTTACGATACAGATTCAGTTGACTTTCAATACTAACTTTATCTTTGATATATTGCCATCCAAAGAATGAGACTAATACGATGACAATGCCAGCCCAGGCAAAAGTCCCAAAAATATTGATGACAATCAGGGAAATTGATATGGTTGATGATGTGACAGCATTTGTTAAAAACAAGTCGGAAAAGGATGGAAGAATGGAATTTTTAATGAAGTAAAGCAGAATTGAAAAGATGATCAGGAGCAGTAAAGGGTAACGAATGGTTTGTTGAAATTTGGCAGTGAATTCCATTCTTTGCTGGTACATTTCAATACACTTTTCTAAGCTTGCCTGGATATCACCATTTGCCTTAACAAAATATAAGTAAGTCGTAATGGTCGAATTAAATGAAGCTTTCACAAAGGCCTCGTCAAGCGTACT
>NZ_JBYQFJ010000329.1:0-561 GCF_057836705.1 Virgibacillus carmonensis
CTTGAATATACGGAGACTCCTTGAAAAAGAAACCCGCTTTTTCTGCGTGCGATGTTTCTCAAGGGAGCTTTCCTTGTCCTGCGGGAAGTGAGAGATCGGCGAGACCCCGGAGGACGGCAGTTAATGAGGCCCGACTAAAACCGCCCTTTGCGGGCAACGTCGGCTACCCCTTGCCGGGGCAAGGAGGCTTAAGCCGTGCCCGCGGAAAGCAACGGTCCGCAGCGGAAAACAACCCAGCGCATATGTCGCTATTTATATCAACTGCGAATTAGATCCGACTATTTAAAAATTAACGTTTTAAACTGGCTACCCTGTGATTGTTCGTCTTTGACTCAAATATTTTAGTTATGTCCCAGCCTCTTTTTATACTTTTTCTTAAAATGATAAAGTATCGCTTTCTCTCAGGATAATGTATTTTCGTGCTATACTAGCAATGAGGTGTTATAAATAATGACTAGATCGATTCACTATCAAAATTTATTAATTGAACAATTGCCAATACCAACAAAGTTGCTTACTTCGTATAAATCGCTGGGGCTGAATGAAACGGAAACGATGCTT
>NZ_JBYQFJ010000330.1:0-560 GCF_057836705.1 Virgibacillus carmonensis
ATTACCATTTGTCAGTTACGGCGGTTCGTCACTGCTCGTAATGCTGGCCTCCATGGGGATACTAAACAACATTGCAAAATCCGTGAAAAGAAAAGAACAAGAACCGGTTAAGGTTAATCAGGACACAAATAGAAATCAATCATTTAATCGAGGAGGAAGATCATGGCCGAGTTAAATACCATACAAAAAGTATTAGTGGCAAACAGAGGCGAGATTGCTATTCGGGTGTTTAGGGCTTGTACAGAATTAAATATCCGAACAGTTGCAGTTTATTCCAAAGAGGATTCAGGTTCCTACCATCGTTATAAGGCTGATGAAGCATACTTAGTTGGTGAGGGGAAAAAACCAATCGACGCATATTTGGATATTGAAGGCATTATTAAGGTGGCAAAGCAAGTAGGTGTTGATGCAATACATCCTGGATATGGCTTCCTATCTGAAAATATTCAATTCGCGAAACGATGTGAAGAAGAAGGGTTAACTTTTATTGGTCCAACCAGTGAGCATCTAAACATGTTTGGGGATAAGGTTAAGGCAAGATATCAGGCAGTACAGGCTGG
>NZ_JBYQFJ010000331.1:0-560 GCF_057836705.1 Virgibacillus carmonensis
CTTCTAGGAAGGAGCTTGGCATCACAGAAGGGCTAATACGGATTTCGGTAGGGATAGAGGACGCAGCTGATATTATCGCTGCCTTTGAACATGCATTAAAGGAATCTGTTCTGTCTTAGTAAAGTATAATGCAGTGCCATCTCTCAGACAGAAACTTGGACAATGGCTTTTTCATTCTATTATGATAAGAATAGGTAGAATAGAATTTTAAAGAAAGGGTGGACGATTTGAAAATACTTGTAGTTGGTGCAAATGGTCAAATTGGAAAACATCTTGTTTCATTTATCCAGGATAGTGACAGCCTGGAGGCGAAAGCAATGATCCGTAAGCAGGAACAAGCATCTTTCTTTGAAAATTTAGGTGCAGAAACTGCTGTAGTGGATTTGGAAGGGGATATCGAATCGATTGCCAAAGCTGCCGAGGGAGTCGATGCGGTTGTGTTCACAGCAGGTTCTGGGGGACACACAGGGGCAGACAAAACGGTGATGGTCGATTTGGATGGTGCTGTAAAAACAATTGAGGCAGCCAAGCTTGCTGGTGTGAAGCGATTTGTTATGGTT
>NZ_JBYQFJ010000332.1:0-556 GCF_057836705.1 Virgibacillus carmonensis
TACTTGTCCGCGCATTAAATCAATCTGGTTTTGCCCACAAGTGCCATTGCTTAAGATGATTTTGACATGTGGATACTTTAAGGAAAACTCCCTTATTATTGGACTTAATCGGGAAATGGTTAATGACTCCGGTGCAGCCACTTTTAATACTCCCCTAACTTCGTGTGCGTTTTGCATATTCTTAATCTGGTCATGGGTGGAAAGCAAATCTTCCGCTAAGGGCATTAATTCCCTTCCTAAATGCGTAAGCTTCAAATTTCTTTTCACATACGTAAAAAGCGCGCCGCCAATTTCGTTTTCAAGTGCTTGAATATGTGAGGTTATGGTGGACTGAGTATAATCCAACTTAGAAGCAGCTCCTGTATAACTACCGACTTCTACAATGGTTTGAAAGGTTATAAGATGCCTAATCTCCATATCATTACTCCTTTTTATATGATGTATCGAAAAAAATGATAATGGTTTTAAAAACTTCAATTTTATTTATGGGTGATCTTATCATACAATAAAAGCTGGTCATTCGTAAATTAGTAAACGAAGGTGATTCAATGAATAT
>NZ_JBYQFJ010000333.1:0-556 GCF_057836705.1 Virgibacillus carmonensis
TTAGAACGTCATATTGGTATTGTCGGTGTCATGCTCCTTTTAATTGCCGGTGCATGGGCATTGATTGATGCACCAGATATTATCCAACGAACCATGGGTGTTGATGCTGGGTTACGTTCAGGATGGCAAGCGATGATGGGAGCTTATGCTGGTGGAAAAATGGCTGGCGCAAGTGGAAGGATGACTGCTGAAACTGGTAAGAAGCTTGTTAAAATAGGAGGAAAAGGCGCTGGTGGTGCTATTGCAGGTGGTGTTGGTTTAACGAAAGGACTGCGCAGAAATCAAGATGTGAAACCAATGCCTTCCTATAAAGATGCAGCACCTCATTCCCGAAAAGGAGAAGGACAATTTTCTACTTCTGTTAATAGTAAAAATCCTGTACAACCACCGTCACCAAGCAACGGTCAATCGTTAAATACAAAGCAATTGAATCAACAATCAACAAAACCAAAATCGTCAACAAGTCAACGTGAACCGATGCCGAACATGCTACATTCATCAGAAAATGCGGTTGGTCGGACGCCAACGCCACCTGTTTCCCAACCGAAAGTGAATA
>NZ_JBYQFJ010000334.1:0-556 GCF_057836705.1 Virgibacillus carmonensis
GTCCGTCCACTACTTTATATACGCTTTCTCCGAGCTTCGCATGCTCCTTCGATGACCGTAATGAAGAAATGGCAATTCCAAATACAATTGCTGTAAAAATGATGCCTAATAGATTTAATTCACTAAAAGCAGTAATGATATTGTCCGGAACAATATTTAATAGAACACTTATTGTGCCCGGGTTCTCTGGAACATCGAATTTTTCATTAGTATCCAATGTCATTCCTGTACCAGGGCTGAAAATGCTGGCCACGGCGATTCCAACAATAATAGCTAATGCGGATGTCAATAAATAATAGACAAATACTTTTCCGCCCATGCGTCCAAGGTTTCCAATTTTTGTTTGATTGACACCAACAATCAGTGTGAATAATATTAGCGGAATGATAAGGAATTTAAGCAGACGAATTAATAAGTCCCCAAATGGTGCTAAAACGGCCGCATCTTTCCCAAAGATAATCCCAACAATTATGCCGAGAATTAGTGCTACAGTAATCTTCAAAATAAGCGATGCATGGATATAACCTCTCCATATTGTTTTCATTAAACGACGACC
>NZ_JBYQFJ010000335.1:0-556 GCF_057836705.1 Virgibacillus carmonensis
GGCTGGTCACTGATATTTACGTCGTCAACAAAATCTTTCATGATAATCCGTTCAGGTATGGAATCTTTCAGGACCAGCACTGTATTTTGGCCGTGCGGTGAAAAGACTACACCATATTGATATAGGCAGTGGAGCAGCGGTGGCAGAATTGCGTTTGTCAATTTATGAACCCACTGCTCCACTGTCAGTCCTGATTTTTCAATGAGCTTTGATACAAATGGGGTGCCTTCATGATCCACATATAGCAGCGCCGCCAGTGTAATGGGATTCTCGTCTCCTTGAACTTCCTTGTAAATACTTTCCCTCCATACAACGCCAAGCATTTCTAAATATTGATAGGGAACACCTTTTAATTGATGAAATGCACGGTGATCAACATTCATCGTTGCAACCTCACCTAACAGACCAAGACGACATGTTTCTTTTAAAAATGAATCGTGTTCAAGTATGTTCTTCATAAATTCCGTTACTTCAGGCGCAATAACCGTTCTCTCACTTGGCAATCCCCTATGGACAAGCGTATTTAAAATGCTGATTGGCAGCTTGACATGATAGT
>NZ_JBYQFJ010000336.1:0-556 GCF_057836705.1 Virgibacillus carmonensis
CTGAATGGGCACTTGCATTTGGCCCATGGGAAATGTTTGCGCTAATGTTATTTGGGATTAGTGCGATAGCAAGCTTAAGTGAAGGATCCTTAATAAAAGGGCTTATTGCAGGAGTGCTAGGTATATTGTTTTCACTAGTTGGATCCGATCCTTTAATGGGAACACCAAGATTTACGTTTGGATTTACTGAACTATTGGCAGGATTTAATTTTCTTCCAGTTTTAATTGGACTTTTTGCCTTTTCCCAATTATTAAAGGACATTAAAAACCCGCCGAAGTCCTATAACATTGATAAGAATACAGGTGTCTCCTATCCAGTTTCCAAGGTTGTTAAAGATATGTGGAAATCAAAGGGGAATACACTAAGATCAAGTTTAGTTGGTACATTTGTCGGTATCCTTCCAGCTGCTGGGGGGAGTATCGCCAATATATTAAGCTATGATATTGCGAAAAAGTTTTCTAAGAATCCTTCAAAATTTGGAAAAGGTACGAAAGATGGGATTGTAGCCGCTGAGTCTGCAAACAATTCCTCTGTCGGCGGGGCGTTCGTGCCAAT
>NZ_JBYQFJ010000337.1:0-555 GCF_057836705.1 Virgibacillus carmonensis
GCCGCAAACATTCATCGTAGATTTCTTCCAGTTATGAAAGGATTGTTCAATTACCCTTCGCCGACCCCAGTAAAATATGCACTGCAACGGAAAGGACTGGAATGTGGCGGTGTACGCTTACCGCTGGTTGCTTTATCAAAAGACGAACAAAAGGTAATAGACGATGTAATCAAAAGGGATTTATACTTTAAGAAAGCATAATCGGTATAAAGTATAAAAAATCCAAGGCGCCATTAGTCCCGGCGACAACCCAGGCTTTTTAGACTGCCAACTAAATGTTGGTGGTTTTTTTAATAGGAAAACCTTCACTTGTTCATACTAATTACTAGCAGTATAAAAACAAGAGGAGTGTCGCTAAATGAATAATCAACCATCAATGGATAAAGACAAAAACCAAGAAGAGGAAAACAACAAGTCTTCCCTAGTGGAAAAAATACAACAGCTTGGACAATCCAATGTCCCGCAATCACCAGATTCGAATATTCATGTACTTACTATTATTGGTCAAGTTGAGGGGCATATACAATTACCTCCGCAAAACAAAACAACGAAATA
>NZ_JBYQFJ010000338.1:0-554 GCF_057836705.1 Virgibacillus carmonensis
GAAGCCTCATCGAGCAGAAATTTTTCGGCAATATACGTTTGTAAACATCCAAAGTTGCCACAAGGACAATAAATTCCATACGGATCGACTATGGTATGTCCTATTTCGCCAGAAAAGTTTCCCTCTCCACGGTATATCTCCCCCTTTGAAATCAACGCAGAACCTACCCCGCTTCCAAAACCAATCATTGCCATACTTTCTTTTTCCGTATTTAAATCCGTCATATATTCAGCCAATGCTTTCAGCTTTAGTTCATTGTCCACAATTACTTGGAAGCCCACCTTCTCTTCCAGCATTGCTTTTAATGGTACCTGCTTCCAATCAAATTGCGCAGATAGTTTAATTATCCCTTGGTCATTTTTAATAAGACCGGGAAGCCCAACACAAATTCCGGCAATTTGTTTATGGTGAATTTTTTCATTATCAAACATAATCTCAATCTTACTTCCTATGAATTCAACGGTTTCTTGTGGGTCGATTGGTTTATACATAAAATGTTCTAAAGCAATTAGGGTTCCAACGAAATTCATAAAACCAATTCGTATGTTGTTTTG
>NZ_JBYQFJ010000339.1:0-554 GCF_057836705.1 Virgibacillus carmonensis
TTGGCTGCTACTAAATCTACTAGCTTATTTTTCAAATCTGAAATTGCACTCGGCAAGTTTAGTCTAACCTCTCGGGCACTTCTTTCCAAGCGCTCCATATGTTCATCCAGCATGAGTGGTTCCCCGTCGTAGACTCCGATAACCTCATAGATCCCATCACCGAATTGGTAGCCTCGGTCCTCAATATTAATCAGGCTTTCCCGTTCAACAATTCGGTCATTATATAACATTTTAGTCAACATAAAACCTCCCTTTTACCTAATTCGGGTTTCTATATCGATTCGCAATGTCCAGCACTACAGATGTATCGACACTGCTGCCACTGATGATCACCGCGACACTTGAACCAAGCTGAACCTTTTTATTTAGGATTGCACCAATTCCGGAGGCCGCTGCCCCCTCAATGGCCATACGGTGCTTATCCAGCATAAAGGCCATCCCCTTGGCAATTTCATCCTCATCTATCAAACTAATTTCATTGACATACTGCTGAACCATATCAAATGTGTAGCGGTTATTCAGGCCAATTCCGCCTAATAAACTATCAGCCAGAG
>NZ_JBYQFJ010000340.1:0-554 GCF_057836705.1 Virgibacillus carmonensis
TTTTGTTAATCATGCCTGCATTGCGAATTGATATAATGCACCTTCTTCCAGCTTTTCAAACACCTATTATGGATTTACTGAAAGGGGCAAGAGAAACCACCTATAGTTTGCTCGGTTTTGAAATATTTTTGCTGTTGTACCCATTTATACAAAATAAAGAAAAGATAAAACTCCCTGTCTTTCTCGGTATTGCTTGGACAATTTTTACTTTGCTTATGGTGACTGTCATATCAATAGGCTATTATAGTCCCAAACAATTAGAAACACTGGACTGGGCAACTCTTGGTCTATTCAAAATTGTGTCCTTTTCCTTTATAGAGCGGTTTGACTATATCGTGGTAACTAGCTGGCTAATGGTTGTCCTGCCAAATATGATCTTGCTTATGTGGGGAATCACGTATAGTGTAAAACGCTTATATAAAATCTCACAAAAAATGACCCTCTATATTACATCAGGAATCATGCTAGCCGCCTGTTTCTTTTTTCAAGACACACATTCAATTATTGCTTTAACGTCCAACTTTGCCAAAGTCGCCTTTTGGCTTGTCTTTGTC
>NZ_JBYQFJ010000341.1:0-553 GCF_057836705.1 Virgibacillus carmonensis
GAAATAAATATTAGTCAGGAAATGCGTACTTCATTCCTTGACTATGCTATGAGTGTAATCGTATCGCGTGCATTACCTGACGTGCGTGATGGATTAAAGCCAGTGCATCGCAGAATTTTGTATGCGATGAATGATTTAGGAATGCATTCAGACAAGGCGCATAAAAAGTCAGCACGTATTGTTGGAGAAGTAATTGGTAAGTATCATCCACACGGTGACTCAGCCGTTTATGAAACAATGGTACGGATGGCGCAGGATTTTAGCTATCGCTATATGCTTGTTGATGGTCATGGTAACTTTGGTTCGGTTGATGGTGACTCAGCTGCAGCTATGCGTTACACAGAAGCGCGAATGTCAAAAATTTCAATGGAACTTTTGCGCGATATAAACAAAGACACCATTGATTATAGGGATAACTATGATGGATCTGAACGTGAACCAGTTGTTTTTCCATCTCGCTTTCCTAACCTTATAGTTAACGGAACTTCAGGGATTGCAGTTGGTATGGCAACTAATATTCCGCCGCATAATTTAGGGGAAACGATTGATGCTG
>NZ_JBYQFJ010000342.1:0-553 GCF_057836705.1 Virgibacillus carmonensis
TCCGCTTGTAAGAATGCGTCGTAACGCTCAACTGGTTTAAGCGCCAATTCATTTGCTGTTTTTGCCAATAATTCGTCATATTCAGGATTCGAGTAACCCATCTTATTATTGCCGCCGTCTGTAACCCATAGATTCAAGAATGTATATGGATCTAAATAATCAGGGAACCAGGAAGAAAACTGAATTTGATAGTCCATATCAGAATCAAGTGCCAATCGTTGTTCAAATGGTACTTGTTTCAAGGTAATGTCCAATCCTTCTAAATTTTGCTCTAACTGATTGGCAATAAATTCGCCCATTTCTTTTGATGTTTCACTGTCACTAGATAAGAATTCAAGTTCCACTTTATCCTTACCTAACTCTTGCATGCCTCTTTTCCAGAGCTCCTTGGCAGATTCTGCATCATAGGTTGATAGATCCCCGCTTGCTTCACGGAAATCCTTGCCTGATTCTGGCATTTTCACGAAATTTTTCGGGACAAAGCCTTTTGCTACAATCGATCCATCATTTAAAATTTCGTCCACTAATGCCTGCTTATTAAATGCCTGACTTA
>NZ_JBYQFJ010000343.1:0-552 GCF_057836705.1 Virgibacillus carmonensis
CATTTTGCTATCCGATAATAAATCCCAATAGGTTGTCATGGGCACCTTTATAACCGTAATTGTGATAAAATTAGGGGTAATATGAGGTGATTATATGCGAACTGGAATAGCCAACGCACCCCTTCATGGTGGACATTGTCCCCCATGGTTATTTGATAAAATGAAAAAAATGGGTGCATCAATCATCAAGGTAATCGTCATGGAATATGGTACGGAAGAAGTTTTACGCCGATTATCCGACCCTGTATGGTTTCAATCTTTTGGTACTGTATTGGGGTTTGATTGGAATTCATCTGGTTTGACTACAGTTGTTTGCGGCGCCCTGAAGGAGGGGCTGCGTGAGGAACAGGGTGAATTGGGTTTATTTTTTGCCGGGGGTAAGGGGAAAGCGTCTAGAAGAACCCCGTCGGAAATTGTGGAATTCGGTGATAAATACAGTTTATCAAAGGATTTAAATCACCTTCAACAGACAAGCCGTACGGTGGCAAAGGTGGATTCTGCTGCGGTACAGGATAATTACCAGTTGTACCATCATTTCTTTGTTTTTAATCA
>NZ_JBYQFJ010000344.1:0-552 GCF_057836705.1 Virgibacillus carmonensis
GTCAATTGAATTAGCAGGCGGAACTGATGACGGTCAAATTGGTACAAGTATTGAAAAAATTCAAGCTGCTATTGAGCAAGCTAAGGGAGAGAAGGGCGTTCTGCTAATTTATGATATTGGCAGTGCCAAAATGAATGCAGAATTAGCAATCGAAATGTCTGGACTGGATTCGATTGAAATTGCTGAAGTTCCACTAGTGGAAGGTGCGTATGTGGCGGCGGTTGAATCAGGAATGAATAAGACACTTGAAGAGGTAAAAGCGAGTGTTGAAAAAGGTTTTTAAAAAAGGGGAAAGCGCCGTTATCGTTTATGGGCGCTTTCCCTTTTCTAACTTATCCTCTTTGAAATCCTTCTTCATCTAAAAATTGGGTGGCCTGTTTGTAGGAATGGAAAGATCCATCCAAATTTTGTCCAGCATATACGTTCCACAAGCCATCTTCATAGGTAAGTAACAGAGTCTGTTCGTTTGTATTAATCCAGCGTTCATCATCCGGAATGACTTCAGCATTTTCACTAGGTGAAAGGGATTTAATAGCCTGCTTGATAATATCC
>NZ_JBYQFJ010000345.1:0-551 GCF_057836705.1 Virgibacillus carmonensis
ACAGGGAAGATGTATTAGTTTATTCAACAGGGCAGTTGCAGGAACAGGTTGAGGTTACCGGACCAATTAAGGTTAAACTGTGGGCCTCTACCAATGCCAAAGACACTGATTTCGCCGCAAAGCTCGTCGATGTTATGCCAGATGGCACAGCATTTAACTTAACCGATGGAATTGTTCGCGCCAGGTACCGTAATGGCTATGTTCCTGAAGCCGATTTGAACGGAGAAGTGACCCAGTATGAGATTGATCTCTGGGCAACAAGTAATGTATTTCTCCCGGGACACCAAATAAGGGTTGAAATCTCATCCAGTAATTTTCCCCGGTTTGATACTAACCTTAATACTGGTAAAACTATGATGAACAGTACTAAGACAAAGAAAGCCAATCAAACAATCTATCATAATGAAAAATATCCATCACATATTATTCTCCCGGTTATTCCATAAGATAATAACGGATGCTGATGCATATTTTACCATAACAAAAAACAGGTGGAGTCATTAAATTGATGATTTCCACCTGTTTTATTTTATTTCGGCGCCTAAATCATG
>NZ_JBYQFJ010000346.1:0-548 GCF_057836705.1 Virgibacillus carmonensis
AAGGACTGTTCCTACAGGTTCTTTATCATTATCTACTGAAATTGCGCCGTTATATGTTTTAATTGCTGCGGCCATCGAGGTTGCTGCCGCCGCTGAATCTGTAACATTCTCCTTGGGGTCTTCCGGATACGTTTTGGCCATGCCAACAAAATGTTTATCAAAAACTGTTTTTTCCATTTTTGTTGTAGATGGATCGTCTTTCATGTACCGATAGGCAGTTGTATAAGCTGGTCCCATACCATCACCGATCATGACAATAACATTCTTAACTTTTCCGTTATTACCTTTGCCTTTGTGCTTACCACTGTCAGCACTAGAATTTGTCGTGCTGATTCCAATCACACTGGCTGCAACTAACATAAAGACTGCTACGAAAATCCATGTTTTTTTTCTCATGTCCATCCTCCTTGGAATTTTTAATGTCTTCACCTAATATAGTAGATTAGGAAGCTATTTTTAAAAATAGTAGTTTTGTAGCGAATTTTGTAAAGTTTGTAAATAGAGTGTAAACGCGCTGGATTTGTTGCGGAAAACTAGTAGAAACGTAT
>NZ_JBYQFJ010000347.1:0-548 GCF_057836705.1 Virgibacillus carmonensis
ATCCTGTCCAATGTTGCCCAGAATCCGTTCGCCCTCTTTCTGTTTCACTTCCAACATTTCCGCTTCGCTCATGTTTTCTGGTGCCTTTTCATCAGCAACTTCAATGATGTCTACCTTGGCATAGGCAGTCAGCCGCTTTAAATACTCCTGGATGCCTTGTTTAAGATACTTTTCTTTTAATTTACCAACCGTTACAATCGTGATTTTCATTCGTTTCCGCCCTTTACTTCATGATGCTTTTAAGTCTACCAAAATATTGATCATATACCTAGCCAGGGGCTGAAGAGGTACCCTTTATAATAAGGTCTGTAGCAAATAAATAATTAACGGACCCAATAACACAATGAATATTGCTGGAAAAATAAACAGCAACATCGGAAATACCATTTTCACTGGAGCTTTCATGGCCTGCTCTCTAGCCAATTGTGTTCGTTGCTCCCTGATCCTTAGCGTAAGCGAACGCAGAACTTTGGCCATGCCAACCCCCAGCATATCGGCTTGAATCAAAGATGTGATAATGCTTTGAAACTGGTGCACCGGCACGCGGC
>NZ_JBYQFJ010000348.1:0-548 GCF_057836705.1 Virgibacillus carmonensis
TGATTTCATCTTCAAAGGTATGAAACCAGATGAAATAGTTATTTGCTTGAAAACCCTCCCACGTACAACTGGAATACAGCCAATCATCATCCCGTTTTTGAAATTCGCTTAGTGTTCTATTTCGAACGGTTTCTAATTTATTTAGGTAATATTCAAGGGGGTTGCCATTGATTTCATTTCTTCCTTGATCACCAAGTTCATAAGCCGCTCCCCATTCCATGCCTTCCTGTTTATTTGGTTTTCTTTCATCAAATGTTTCAAGTTGAAAGCCAAATTCTACTGCGGCCATATGAAGTAAAAGAGCGCCGATTGAATTACTATTTTCAGTTGGAAGAAAATCTAATTGCTCAGTAGTTAATCCCTTCACAGCTTGTAACGTTGTTAATCTGACATAATTCATCATGCTGACTAAATGCCCTATTTGTGGCGAATAATTTTCTATTTCCTTTACTTTAAATTCCATTTTCATTTCTCCTGCCCTCTTACTGCCGTTCCCTTGGTTATTTGAATTCCCGCTTCTTGAATAGAATGTCGAAAAACCAAAATCT
>NZ_JBYQFJ010000349.1:0-547 GCF_057836705.1 Virgibacillus carmonensis
CATTACACAAAACAGGAATTCCGGGAATTGCAGGATCTTGCTGGCAAAAATGGACTGACAATTACACCGGAATTTGATACGCCTAGTCATGCACTTGCATTTACCAAAGTGAGACCAGATTTAGTTCATCCGGATTTACCGGTGGACCATCTTGACATCACACGCCAAGAATCAGTGGATTTTGTTGAGTCTGTTTGGGATGAATATCTTGGTTTGTTTGATACGGATGCAGTTCATATTGGTGCGGATGAATTTTATCGTAATGATACGGAAATGAGCAATGTTTACCGTAATTACATTAATACGTTAAATCAGCATATGAAAGAGCAAGGTAAGTCCGTACGAGCTTGGGGAGGCTTGACGTATTATAAGGGTGATGTTCAGGTAGACAAGGATGTTGTGTTTAACATTTGGAATGTCGGATGGTACAACCCGGAACAAGCAATTGATGAGGGGTACAAAATTATTAATTCGGATGATGGATTGTTGTATATCGTCCCAAAAGCAAATTACTATCATGATTATTTGGATACGAAATGGCTCTACA
>NZ_JBYQFJ010000350.1:0-546 GCF_057836705.1 Virgibacillus carmonensis
GGCTCATCAATGCGTAATAATTGCAATGCATCTGGGTGATCCTGCGGGCAAATTGTTTCTCCCACATTAATATCTTCCAATCCGGCAACTGCAACAATGTCTCCTGCTTTCGCTTCCTCGATTTCAATACGTTTTAGACCAGTGAAACCAAATAGCTTCGTAATACGGAACGATTTCTGTGTTCCGTCTTCTTTCATTAATACAACCTGTTGTCCTACTTTAATCTTGCCGCGGAAAACCCGGCCTACGCCAATTCTTCCGACATATTCATTGTAATCAAGCAATGTCACTTGGAATTGCAGCGGTTCATCTGATGAATCGACTGGTGCAGGAATATTTTCCAAAATGGTTTTGAAAACAGGATCCATCGTTTCTTCCTGTTCTTCCGGCTCATCACCAGAAGTTCCATTTAATGCAGATGCATAAACAACCGGGAATTCCAGCTGGTCATCATCAGCGCCGAGTTCTATAAACAAATCCAGCACTTCATCGATAACTTCGTTTGGACGGGCATTCGGACGGTCGATTTTATTTAAAACTACTACC
>NZ_JBYQFJ010000351.1:0-546 GCF_057836705.1 Virgibacillus carmonensis
GAAAGGTGGAGAACAGTTTGTTTTTATTTGAAGATAATGCGAATCTAGTTCAGGATCGGGAAGATTTAATTGCGATACTCAGGATGCGGTTTGGCCATATTCCTGCAGGATTAATTGAAGCAGTTTATGAAATGAATGATTTAGATACGTTAGAGCGCTTAATCCTAGTAGCTGCAAATGCTCCTAGCCTAACAGTTTTTCTAGAAGAATTAGAGGAAGGAATGGGAAATTTCCGGATTATGGGAGAACGTTTTAATCCGATTCAGAAATTCGCTGACGGGGGTGGTTTGAATGGGAAAAAAAGATAATAAGTTGTTTCAGACCTTGAAACATTTAAAATATGGTGAGCGAATTAATAAAGGCTGGACAGAGGAAAGTCCGCGTCCAAGGGATTCAGAGGATATTTACCGGAAACGATGGCAGCATGACAAAATTGTCCGCTCCACACATGGTGTTAACTGTACGTGATCATGCAGCTGGAAGGTTTATGTGAAAGACGGAATAATTACTTCCGAGACGCAGCAAACGGATTATCCTTCAACCGGT
>NZ_JBYQFJ010000352.1:0-545 GCF_057836705.1 Virgibacillus carmonensis
CTCTCCGTCTTGATCCATCAGTTCGAATACGCGGTTTCCAGCTACCCGTGCCTGCTCAATTAAAGGAAGCTGATGCACAATATCCGTTACGGGTTCAAATAGACGGTTAAGGTAATCAACAAATGCATATAGCATACCAATTGATATAACAGCTGTTGCATCAAAAGAAATAAAGCCAAAGTACCAAATAAATCCAACAAATGCTAGATTTCGTATAACCGTAACCAAATTGTACGAGGTAAGCGCACTAAGCTTAACTAGTTTACGTTCAAACGTATAGTGGCGCTCATTTAATTGTTCAAAATCCTTTTTCGTCTTCTTTTCATGCCGGAATGCCTGGATAATTGGCATCCCTTGAATTGCCTCATTAATACTTCCATTTATATCACTGATTGTTGTTCGAATAACAGTATTATATTTGGTGCCAAAATATTTATACGCCTTCATCCAGCCAAGAATTAATGGGATAATTAACAAACAAAGGGCAGCCAATTTTACATCAAGAATGAAAAGGGCAATGAAAATCCCCGCCATATAAATAACAC
>NZ_JBYQFJ010000353.1:0-545 GCF_057836705.1 Virgibacillus carmonensis
GAAGCCGCCTTTTCATCATCATGTAAATAACATGTATGATGATTTGCCAGAAATGGAAATGCCTAAAAAACCGGAACATAACAATATGGAATGTGATGATAAAAATAACCATCATTATGGAAAATTTAATCAGCCATACCCCCAAATGGGGATGAATCAAAATTACAGAGATCCTTATCCAGCTCCACCTGGGTTTCAACCATTCCCGACTGCACCAATTAATGATGATGAGGATGAAAATATAAACGAATAGTGAAAACTTCATACACCGCGAGCCTTTCACACTGAATACTAAGGAGACGAGTTAACAACCAATTCGTCTCTTTTTCTGTTTTCCGATAACAAGGCATTTGCTTTTCTAATGTATTTTTTTCCGTTATGAACAAATAATGTTAAAATGGATAGTGATATCAGAATACATAAAGGAGTAATCATATGGAGGAAATAATAGATAAGATTGTACATTGGTTGCGCGACCAAGTCGAAGAAGCGAAAGTTAATGGATTATTGGTAGGGGTTAGTGGTGGATTGGATTCAGCAGTTGT
>NZ_JBYQFJ010000354.1:0-544 GCF_057836705.1 Virgibacillus carmonensis
TATACATCAATTTGGTACACTTGCTGTTGTTTTAAAGAAAAATGACGAGGCCGTTTGGACCATTTCGTTAAATGAAAATTTTGAGGTTCATTCCGCTGCTTCTGAAAAAACGGTAGGAACTATTAGTTTATATAAGGCAACGATGGGAGACAGTCAGCCGATAATACTTCGCTATAAAGGTTCTAATTAGAATATTTCAGTTAATGTGTGGGTGAATCCGAGTAAAGGGTTTAATTTTAAGGATTAATCGTATATTACGGCTTTTCCTTGTTCACGTAACTTTTTTAAAGATGTAATCATATGATTTATATTTCATCGGAATATCTTTCCCATGAACTTAATTCAGCTATTACTTTCAAAGGAGATTTAGACGTATAGGAAAGATTGGTCAAAGGCTTGGTTTGATAAACTAAGTTGTGATCAATCTTTATTTGTGCTGGTTTTGTGCTAGTGGGAGACAGTGAAACATATTTATTAAATTTCCAATAAGAATTTAAAAAAAGTGAAGCCAAATAAAGAGAATGTTCGTCTAATATATATACAT
>NZ_JBYQFJ010000355.1:0-544 GCF_057836705.1 Virgibacillus carmonensis
TTAATCAAAAAGGCAAACCGCTAGCTAATATTCATGGATTCAGTTATGAAAACCGGTCCATCAATGAAAATAAAACCGCTGAATTTCAGGTTCAAAACGGGGAAGCCGCCTTTCATATTGCAATGCTTCACGGGAGTTTATATAGCAATACAGAACATGATACATATGCACCGTTTCATTTAAGTGAGCTGTCTGATAAGGAATTTGACTACTTTGCACTTGGTCATATTCATCAACGGGAAATCATGAAAACTGATCCGCCCATCATTTATTCCGGAAATACTCAAGGCAGAAACCGTAAAGAGGCAGGTGCAAAAGGGTGTTACCATGTTGTTTTGGACAAAGGACAGGCTGCTGACGTGACCTTTATTCCATTGCAGGCAATTCAATTTAATCGTTTAACAGTGGATGTGTCTGATTGTACAGAACCGCATGTAATGGAGAAAGTGATCCAACATACGATCGAGGAGCAGAGCTATCAGGTTCCGCAATTGCTTTTTGTAGAATTAAAAGGAAGAGGCCAGTCGCTAAACAAATGGTCAAG
>NZ_JBYQFJ010000356.1:0-544 GCF_057836705.1 Virgibacillus carmonensis
ATAAAAAGGAACGATACACTATTATTTTTTAGGAGCAAATGCGATGGACTATGATAGCATTGATCAAGAACTTTTAGAGATATTAGTCGAGGATGGAAGAATTTCATATGTAAAGCTGGCAGAGAAGGTTGGGTTGTCCCGAGTCGCCGTTAAAGACAGAATACAAAACCTGATCGATAAGGGAATAATTGAGAACTTTACAGTTGTGATCAACTCGGAGAAAATCGGTAAGAATGTTTCTGCCTTTTTCGAAGTGGATGTTGAACCAAAACAATTGCAGGAAGTAGCGCAAAATCTCGCTGACAATCCAAGTGTCGCGAGCATTTACCAGATGACTGGGCCAAGTACACTGCACATGCATGTTCTGGTGGAAGATTTTAAAATGCTGGAAATCTTTATTAATAATGAATTGTATTCGGTGCAAGGGATCACAAGAGTAGAAAGTTCCGTTTTGTTGAAACGGTTTAAGAGTCGGACGGGTTATAAGCTTTAGCTTATCAGAAGGGGCTAATCCGATTTGGATTAGCCCCTTCATTTTTAGATT
>NZ_JBYQFJ010000357.1:0-543 GCF_057836705.1 Virgibacillus carmonensis
TGCTGAACCGGACGGTCTTATTGATCACTTGATGGTTATCCATGCTGGTGTTGGTGAGGAAGCTGGTGGTGGATCTCTTGGTGGAGATGCTATTTGGTCACATCGCTGGAACCTTGGACCTAGTCCCGTAGCTGTTCCTGGTGCATCATCAGACAGTGACCGCTTTGATGGACAATTAGGTGCATGGGATTACACAATCGAACCTGAAGATGGTGCCGCTGGTGTATTTACCCATGAATATGGCCATGACCTTGGCCTGCCAGATGAATACGATACACAATACAGTGGTGAAGGTGAAGCTGTAGCATACTGGTCACTAATGGCAAGCGGAAGCTGGGCTGGGGACGTTCCTGGGACAGAACCTCCTGGAATCAGTGCTTATTCAAAGGAAATGCTACAAACCCTTCATGGTGGTAACTGGTTAAGTGGAACTACGCTTAATGCTGATGAGGTCACTAGTGAAGGAACATCTGTACTTCTCGATGAGGCAGTAACAAAAGGAACAAATAATGACGCTGTACGCGTGAATTTGCCGGACAAATC
>NZ_JBYQFJ010000358.1:0-542 GCF_057836705.1 Virgibacillus carmonensis
TAAACGGGAATTGACACTTAACTTTGAGCGTGTCCCTTTTAATGACCCGCTATGGGTGCTCTTCTCCTCAGGAACAACGGGAAAACCAAAACCCATTGTTCAAAGTCAGGGTGGTATTTTAATGGAGCATCTGAAGGCATTGACCTTCCATGCTGATTTGGATGAGAGCGACCGGTTTTTTTGGTTTACCACAACAGGCTGGATGATGTGGAACTTTCTTGTTGGCGGATTACTGACTGGCAGTACGATTATTTTATATGATGGAAATCCTGGTTACCCTGACAAAAAAATGCTTTGGAAAATGGCCGAACAAACAAAAATGACCGTATTTGGGACAAGTGCAAGTTACATTACTGCTTGCATGAAGGATGGTCTTGTTCCAAAAGAAGAATTTAATTTACAGCATTTGAAAAATATTAGTTCGACTGGCTCACCATTACCACCAGAAGGCTTTCAGTGGTGCTACGATAATGTGAAAGACGACCTCTGGATTGCCTCATCCAGTGGCGGAACAGACGTATGCACGGCATTTATTCTGGGCG
>NZ_JBYQFJ010000359.1:0-542 GCF_057836705.1 Virgibacillus carmonensis
CTTAGCTACGCCGCCATCATTGACGATTCCTTCCGCCACAGCCTCTGCACCTTCTCGGTTAAGGTCACAGGCAATTACCTTTGCGCCTTCTTTCGCATACAATTCGGCAATTGCTTTTCCCATTCCTGAAGCTGCACCTGTTACGACGGCTACCTTATCTGTTAATTTCACTTCATTTCCCTCCTTAAAAGTAAAAAAACTCCTTAGTTAAATTATAGTGGTTGAGGAGAGGAAGTACAAAAGGTTGGCCGAATATGAACGGGTATTTAGTGAAGACTAATGCTGACACTAATACTTAGAATAAGAGGTGGACAAAGTGAACGAAAAACATAAGCGAGATTCTAAAGGGCAAAAAGAATCCGAAAACGGGACTTCCGTTAACGGTGCAGGGGGTCCGGCCGATCAACGGACAGCTGAAGGGGAGGATAGTAAGACACTGACAACTCGCCAAGGCCATCCCGTGAAGTATAATCAAAATATCCGAACGGTGGGAAATCGCGGTCCTGCCACGCTTGAGAACTATCATTTTATTGAAAAAATCT
>NZ_JBYQFJ010000360.1:0-540 GCF_057836705.1 Virgibacillus carmonensis
TAGGTCTTTGTTTCTGAATGGTTTTTAGAACGTCCTCCACATCAAACTTCGGAAGCAATACCATCGTAGATCCAAACATTATCGACATATTCATTACGGTTGTCATTCCGTATACATGAAAGAATGGCAGAACACCTAGAACGGTTTCTTTACCTTCTCTAGTTTTATATAACCACGCCTTACTCATTTGGACATTTGCAACAAGGTTATGATGTGTAAGCATAACTCCTTTGGGATTCCCTGTTGTTCCACCGGTATATTGAAGAAGGGCCAAATCTTCTTTCACATCGACTTCAACAGGATGGTAGTTCGTTGTAGAATGCTCCATAATTGCACCCCACACATGTGTATCTTCGGATTGTTCAACCTTTACGAGCATATGGTATTGCTTTTTTTGTATATACGGATAAATAAGGTTTTTTGGAAACGGGAGATAATCTTTGATACCGGTTACGATTGTATGTTTGAGGGATGTGTTTCCTTTAATATTGGATACTCTTGGTAGTAAAATGTCTAAACATACAATAAAGGTGGCCCCGG
>NZ_JBYQFJ010000361.1:0-540 GCF_057836705.1 Virgibacillus carmonensis
TAAAGACTACGGTGGAAAAAAGAAAATCGATTTAATGATGCTGGGTGAAGTTTCTCTTCCGCAAATCTACCCATTAAGGGAAAAGGTCCTACAGCATTATAGAGATACTCCCGAATTTTTCAATCAGCCCCATCCAGGATGGAGAGATTTTACAACGAAACAGGCAGAAAAGGCATTGATCGGTGAAAACTATGCCAGGACCATTAACCAGGCGAAGCTATTTTTTGCATGCGGTTCGGTTCGGCAAGTTGTGACATTTAAATATTTTGAAGTGCCAGCGTGTCACACATTATTAATGGCCCCTGCCTTACCAGAACTTGAGGAGATCGGCTTGATACCAGGCAAACATTTTGTAGATATTAACGAGGAAAACTTTTCGGAAAGGGCTGATTATTATTTGAGGAATACAAAAGAGCTGGAAAGGATTACAGAAGAGGGGTATCGATTCGTTCATAACCATCATTCAACCGCTCATCGGGCAAGGCAATTAGTTGGGAAGATAAAGACGATTTTATAAAATGGAGGTTATTAGCATACTTG
>NZ_JBYQFJ010000362.1:0-540 GCF_057836705.1 Virgibacillus carmonensis
CCCAGCCCCCTTCATTAATGTTCTAAAACGGTATGTGCAACTTTTACCGCTTGATCGAGCTGCTCTGTTTTTGAATAGTAATAGAAGAGTTCTTTCTGGGATCGATTAATCAAAAAGATATGGCCAGTTAGTTTAAAGAATGGTAACGCATGATCTTTTAAGTAGCTAACATACGTTTCTTCATCACTATTTATTAATAATACTGTCAGGTTAAAAAGATGGATAAACAGTGATGCATTCATGCGTTTTGCACTATGTAATCCGGCCATCGCGTCCTTCAGTAACTCCTCATCAGATACCAGTTTCCCGCGTGCACAGCTTTGAATATAACCCTCGAGTGATAGTAAGTATTTATCCGATTCTTTTTCCTTCAGAACCATCGATTGTTTATACAGGCCACCGGCTGTTTTATAATCTGATCTTGTAAAATATTCATAGGCCATGTTGTGGAGAACTGTCGCTTTTCTTGGTGTATTATTGCACAACTCACAGGTTTGAATTAATGCGTTGTATTTCTTTAACCTGTCATGGAAGTCATGT
>NZ_JBYQFJ010000363.1:0-539 GCF_057836705.1 Virgibacillus carmonensis
CATTAAATCTAATGAATATAAGTATGCAATAATATGTTTTTTGCCTGTAGTAGCTGTTATTCTTGCTGAAACATTTAAAATAACTAATGTATAGTGGTGTGTTATAAAACCATTTATTACTGAAAGATAGTCCTTTAAGGGCACATTGAAGTTTCTGAAAACAAAGTATATAATAACGATTAAATTGAGTAATATGAAAGGGGTGCTTTAAATGAGGATCATAGATCGACTACTAATTTATCATACTTAATCCTGTAGAATAAAAATTAGAGGTCCTCCTGTTTTTATATAGGAAATTTAACCTATATAAAATCCAAGGAGGACAAAAATGAATAAACAATTAACTATTTTGTTAGCGGGAAGAATTATAACGAACTTTGCTGATAGTTTTTACATGATCGCTACATTGTGGTATGTCAAATCGGTAACTGACTCAGTACTTTTAGTAGGGTTAACAAGTGCTATTGCTATGGTGCCGGTAACGTTGCAATTTCTTTATGGACCAATTATTGATAGGTTTTCAAAACAAAAAATACTGT
>NZ_JBYQFJ010000364.1:0-539 GCF_057836705.1 Virgibacillus carmonensis
TTATAGCAAATTTTATACCAACTTTATGACGGTGATGACGGGAGGGAACACGTGATTAATTGCCAATGTTACGAAAGAATCTGTTACCATAGTGATAGAGAAGATTAACGATGAGGTGGAAACTTGGATATACTGCAGGCAATTAAACAAAGAAGATCGATACATAGTTTTACTGACGAAGAAGTGCCTTTGGACAGGCTAAAGGAGATCTTTACCTATGGTTCCTATGCACCAACCCATTATATGAAAGAACCGTGGCAAATTAAACTCTACCAGGAACAGGGGAAGGCCCCTTTTGTTAATAAAATCATCGAAAGCTACCAGCGTATTGGAATGTTAAAAACTACTGATGATGCCAAAACAGTGAAAATGGTAGATTCGATGAAAAATTTTTTATTACATATCCCGCATCATGCGTTGATTTATTATACAAAGGAGGCTGATCAGGTTCGTGTTGAGGAAGAAAGTGCCGCAGTTAGTGCATTCATTCAGAACGCCCAACTAGCCGGCTGGGAACTCGGTGTTGGGATGCTCTGGAC
>NZ_JBYQFJ010000365.1:0-538 GCF_057836705.1 Virgibacillus carmonensis
TGGCTCGAAATGCTGGGGCATTTGATTCTGCGTCTAGCAGCTCTTTTAATTCATGATCCAATTTTAAGAATGTAACGGAACAGCCAGCCATTTCCAGTGATGTCATGTATTCCCCGACAAATGTTTTATAAACGTTAATCCCTTTTTCCGCCAGCAGTTCCTGCACTTTTCCGTTGACAATGTAGAGTTCCATCTCCGGTGTAGAGCCTAAGCCATTGACCATTACAGCTACATCATCATTCTTCGTAAGCTTATTATCCTCCAGAATCTTTTTAGTTAGTTCAGCAGCAATGTCATCTGCGCTGCCAATTTGCTTCCGTTCAATTCCAGGTTCACCATGTATGCCAATTCCAATTTCCATTTCATCATCTGCAAGTTCAAAGCTTGGCTTCCCTGCTGCCGGTACTGTGCATGAGCTTAACGCCACACCCATGGACCGAACATTTGCCACTACCTTTTGTGCAGTTTGTTTTACATCCTGTAAAGAAGCGCCTTGTTCTGCTTTTGCTCCGGCAATTTTATGAACAAAAACTGTCCC
>NZ_JBYQFJ010000366.1:0-538 GCF_057836705.1 Virgibacillus carmonensis
TGGTTTGTCGCTCGAGGAGTTAAAGCATCGTTTAAAGAAAGCTGATGATGAGCGGTTATTCGTTTTGGCCGAAGTGTTCAGGCGTGGAATGACGATCGAAGAAATTTTTGACCAAACTAAAATAGACCGCTTCTACCTTGTGAAAATTAGTCGGTTAATAGAACTTGAGCAAGCATTACGTGAAAATAAAAATGACCAGGATTTATTGGAAAAGGTTAAAAAACTTGGGTTTTCTGATGCGCACATAGCAAGGGTTTGGGATACAGCGGTTGATGACGTATACGCCCAACGAATGGAACAAAATATTAGCCCAGTTTATAAAATGGTTGATACCTGTGCCGCAGAATTTGAATCGGAAACACCATATTTCTACAGTACGTATGAAGATGAGAATGAATCCATAAAGTCTGACCGAAAGAAGATTCTTGTTTTGGGTTCAGGACCAATTCGGATTGGTCAGGGTATCGAATTTGATTACGCCACAGTCCATTCTGTGATGGCAATTAAAGAAATGGGTTATGAAGCAATTATCATGAAT
>NZ_JBYQFJ010000367.1:0-537 GCF_057836705.1 Virgibacillus carmonensis
TCGGATGATATTACATGGAATGGCAGAACCTTTAATCATCGTGACGTTTCCTTTCAATCACCAGTAACAGGAACAATCTATGGCACGCTGTTAAACTTTAAGGGGCAGCTTGAGTTGATGAAAGACTCCCTGCATGACAAACCATATAATGCTCCACCCGAAAAACCAATTATGTATATTAAACCTGGGAATACGGTAAATAGCCATAATAATGCAGTTGCCATTCCTAAGGATGAAAACACTGTTCAAGTTGGGGCAGCACTTGGAGTTGTTTTTGGGAAAACAGCGACGAATGTAGCTAAGGACCATGTAATGGATTATATTGCAGGCTATACCATTGTAAACGATGTTAGCATTCCACATGAAAGCTTTTATCGGCCGGATATTAAAAATAAAGTACGCGACGGATTTTGTCCGGTAGGGCCATGGGTTATTGACCGTGACGCGGTAAACGACCCGGATCATATAATCATTCGTGTTTACGTAAACGGGGAACTTGTCCAGGAAAATAACACGAAAAATCTGGTTCGTTCCGTC
>NZ_JBYQFJ010000368.1:0-537 GCF_057836705.1 Virgibacillus carmonensis
TTTTCCTGCTTGGCTGCCGGGCACTTCAGGCGATTGGCAGTTCGGCATTGTTTCCTAGTGGAATGAGCATGGTTCGAAAGAGTATAACGAAGGGGCAGGCAAAGGCATTAGCCACGCTTTCTATTTTTGCGACGACTTCCGCTGCTTTTGGTCCTTCAATAGGTGGGTTTTTAATTGCATCGTGGGATTGGCAGGCAATCTTTATTGCAAATATCCCATTTATCATTTTATCTTTCGTGCTGGCAATTTTTATTTTGCCTAATGCGGGTCAGGGAAAAGTTGAATTAAGGCGTATTGATTTTGGGGGAATTGCACTGTTCATAATCTCCATGGTTGGACTTATTTTATTTTTATTATCATTAGGTGACAACGTACGCTGGTTGTCATTGGGTATCTTTATCACGGCAACAATTATTTTTTACTTTTATGAGACAAAACGCAAGGAGCCCTTTATCGATTTGGCATCGTTAAAGGAGAATCATCATGTATCCTTCATATATTTGCAGTTCATGAGTATTAATTTAATTTATTATTGTT
>NZ_JBYQFJ010000369.1:0-536 GCF_057836705.1 Virgibacillus carmonensis
AGCCAATATCGTACTGGAAGGCTTTGAGGGCCTGACAGGATTGACGCCGGGAAGCAGAATTATTTTTCCAAGTGGTGCGGGAATTTTGTGTGAGGGGGAGAACCTTCCGTGTTTAGGTCCTGGTAAAGTGCTTCAGGAAAATTATCCGAATGAACGAAAGCTTTCAACACGTTTTATAAAATCATCATTAGGGTTGAGGGGAATTGTCGGTATTGTGGAGCAACCTGGGAAAATATCGGCTGGTGACAAGGCCGAAATTGTGGCATATAGCCATTCGGATTAAAAGGAAAGTGGGCCATCCTGATGATTTTTTTTGCAGGATGGCTGTTTCAGTCCATACCTCACAAACTCAAATGAAAAACGTTTTTCAACCCGGTTTCTCCCTCTTTTGTCAGCTTTACCGCACGGCTGGAAGAATGTCTTTCAATCCAGTTTAAATCAAAAAACTTAGCTGTAATTGCTTGCCCCAAGGCACCCGCAAGATGATGCTGCCGTTCACTCCAATCCAGGCAGGTACGGGAGAAGGAACGGCGTTT
>NZ_JBYQFJ010000370.1:0-536 GCF_057836705.1 Virgibacillus carmonensis
GTTCTTTCTTCAATGAATTTACCAGTCGCATTGGCCGGGCTTCTTATTTCCATTGAAGCGTTAATCGATATGGGACGTACTGCGCTAAATGTGAATGATTCCATTTTATCTGGTACGCTTACGTCTCGCATTTTAGGGAAATTAAATATAAAAACGTTTCATGATGAAACAGCGATAGAAAAAGACACTTCACTGTAAAAGATTGATAAGATAATGGCCGCTTTCCCTATGGAGAGCGGCTTTCGCATGCAGGTAAACGTTTAGGTATATTATTACATGGCAGTTTCTTTGTTTCATTCCATTTACATTTCTCTAACAACCATATGAAATCTGCTATTTTAATACGTATTTATGTTTAAAAAAGGGTATATTGTTCATACACTGTGATATTTAACATAAAGGAATGAGTTTAATGGGAAGAACTGCATATTTTGATAATGCGAAACTTGCACTTATTTTTTTAGTAGTATTTGGTCATATGATTCAGCCATTTACGGATGGATCACAAGGCATTAACACATTATATATGTGGATAT
>NZ_JBYQFJ010000371.1:0-536 GCF_057836705.1 Virgibacillus carmonensis
TAAACGAGGAGACATATGATCAAATAAAAGAGATAACAGACCTGGAAAATTTGATTAATCGGCACAGGGATAAAAATAGAAACGACAATTATAAAATTGAGGAGTTTGTCGTTGGGTGTATTATAGATAAAATAGAGCAAATAAAGCATTTTGAATTTGTTAACCCATTTGGAGAAAACGATGCGCAACCTGTTGTTAAGAATCGATTCAAAGAAATTGCTAAGGAAAAGAATATTTATATAAAAGATGTTGCTGATCAATTAAATATGAAGTCGCCTAATATCAGCAAAATATTTAACAATGCTTCTCAACCGCGATTGGAATTGTTTATTAAAATCTGGATGGTGCTTGGCTGCCCGCCATTACATAAATGTATTTACTTAGAAGAAGAAAAAGATTAAATTTGATCTTCTTTTTCTAACATTATTTTCAAATAAGTGTAATAGGACAAGCGTTCTCTCCCATATCATTAAATATAATAAACTTAATCATAATGTATCAAAAACATTATGAACAGGTTTAAAAGGGCAAACAAT
>NZ_JBYQFJ010000372.1:0-536 GCF_057836705.1 Virgibacillus carmonensis
ACGATTTCAACTTTTTCAATCGGCTCAAGCAATACCGCCTTACATTTGCTTTTAGCGGCTTTTAGCGCCATTGAACCAGCTATCTTAAATGCCATCTCGTTTGAGTCAACATCATGATAACTACCATCGTAAAGTGTTGCTTTGATATCAATTAGTGGGTACCCAGCTAATACACCAGTTTCTGTTGCTTCTTTAATACCAGTTTCAACAGAACCAATGTATTCACGCGGTACAGTTCCCCCAACGATTTTATTAGTGAATTCAAAGCCAGCGCCTTCTTCGTTTGGTTCAAATTTAACCCAAACGTGACCGTATTGTCCACGTCCGCCTGACTGACGTACGAATTTACCTTCGACTTCAGCTGAACCACGGAACGTTTCACGGTATGCAACCTGTGGAGCTCCGACATTGGCATCTACTTTAAATTCACGTTTCAAACGGTCTACGATAATATCAAGGTGAAGTTCACCCATACCTGAGATAATAGTTTGACCAGTTTCTACGTTAGTTTCCGTTCTAAAAGTAGGATCTTCTTC
>NZ_JBYQFJ010000373.1:0-535 GCF_057836705.1 Virgibacillus carmonensis
GTTTGAAAAATGGTTTATCCTTTAAACCATAGTTAATAACATTTTCTTCATTCATGTCGTAATAACTTGAGTCAAAGAACCTATCGACTCCAAATTCTTTGTAAATCTCGTCGCGGTTCCAGAAGCTTTTATTATCACCATGGAATACTGCTGACGTATAGTCTTCTTTACTTTGACCTAATATTGCTGGTAAGGCCTGATACGTATTATTCCCCTTTGTAACAAATGCTGCTCCTTGAGGCAATGGATATAACGATGTATCCATGATCAATTCAGCATCAGCCGTTTTCCCTTGGGCAGTTTGGTGGAAGAAATTATCGAAATACGTAAAGTTCTTGCTTTCATCGTGCACCAATGAATTTAAGAACGGTGTTACTTCCTCACCATGCAGCTTATAATCAATTAGAAATGATTGGAATGACTCAAGATGAATTTTGATAACATTTTTACCCTCTGCGACTCCAAATAATTCCTTATTAGGTTCTGCATACTTGTTTTTTGTATAATTTTCTACTTCTGTAATATCACTACTATC
>NZ_JBYQFJ010000374.1:0-535 GCF_057836705.1 Virgibacillus carmonensis
AGCTGAGGTATTGCGTAAAGCTGATATAGAAGCAAGTCAAATTGCTGGAATTGGTATTACGAACCAGCGTGAAACGGCGGTTGTCTGGGATAAACATACAGGCAAGCCAATTTATAAAGCAATTGTCTGGCAGTCCCGCCAAACGGAAGGTATTTGTAAAGAGCTTCGTGAACAGGGATATAATGATCTGTTCAGAGAAAAAACAGGATTATTATTAGATCCATATTTCTCCGGTACAAAAGTTAAATGGATTCTTGACAATGTTGAGGGTGCAAGAGAAAAAGCAGAGAATGGTGATTTATTATTTGGCACAATGGACACATGGCTTGTCCATAAACTAACAGGTGGAAAGAAGCATGTTACGGAATATTCAAACGCCTCAAGAACACTGATGTTTAATATTTATGATTTAAAATGGGATGACGAATTACTAGACATCCTAACCATTCCAAAAAGCATGCTGCCAGAAGTGCACCAGTCTTCTGAAGTATATGGCAATACCGTTGATTATCATTTCTTCGGTCAAGAGGTTCCA
>NZ_JBYQFJ010000375.1:0-535 GCF_057836705.1 Virgibacillus carmonensis
GTAACGATTTGTTTAACATCCTTTAGCTGGATTGGATCTGACTCTACCTTCACATCGGTTAACCTGAACGCTACCAGTAATGCAATAACGCCGAAAAACAAGTATGGCCAGATCATATATTGGATCCCAATCGATGAAAGAACTTCTCCAACAATTAATGACGATGTAGCAAATCCAATTGAACCCCACATTCGAATACTTCCAAAAGAAACCCTAAGATCATCCGAGCGCCGTTGTGCAAGGCTGTCTCCCAAAGCACCAATTGGTGAGGTGAAAAAGTAAAATACTGCACCCATCAGAATGATTGCCAGCAGGCCATTCATTTGAAAGAAAAGGACACTGCTAATAAGTAGACCCATAATACAGATTAATAGAATCCGTTTAACTGTCTTATATTTATCACTCATGTAACCCCAAAAGGGCTGGGCGAAAATGGAAGCCAGGGGACCCACAGCCAGCACCCAGCCAATTTCTGTTCCATCAAGACCTTTATGTTTCAAATATAATGGCAGGAAACTAATGATAATCGTATTAG
>NZ_JBYQFJ010000376.1:0-535 GCF_057836705.1 Virgibacillus carmonensis
TTGTGGGAAATACTTTGAAAGTTCTACAACCGAAACGTATGAGTAGGATGGTTGCAGGAACTCAGCAAATTTTGTTTTATTAAATGCTGTTTCCACCTGGTTTAATTCATCCATTGTTGGACGCAGGATCATCATCATGATGTCTGCCTTTTGACCAACTACGGTGTAGACAACGTGACTTCCTTCTTTAGCTTCTTCGACGGAGTCCCATTCATCTAAAAGTGCATGCAGTTCATCAATTGCTGCTTGTCTTTCCTCACTTGATATCATTTTCCATGACGTCCAGTCAATGCTGCGCAAATCGTGTAAGCAATACCAGCCGTCCATGGTTTCAACTGCTTCTGCTGCTGCCATTATTATCGCTCCCTTAGTTAGAAAATATCATCTTATGGCTTTACTATACCATATTAAGGGAAAGTTAATCATGAACAAGGAATTAGAAATGATAGGGTTCACCAAACTGTCAAACATGAGTGGATTGCTTTTCATGTATCGCGGATTGGATTATGATTTAAACATAAGGATAAATAGTCGG
>NZ_JBYQFJ010000377.1:0-534 GCF_057836705.1 Virgibacillus carmonensis
GCGAATCTGTTCTTTATTTTTATGCAGTGAGGGAACGACGATATGGGAAGGCCGATCGGTATCATCCACCTGCAATATATATTCCGCAAGATCGGTCTCATGGACGTGACAGCCAACATCTTCAAGTGCCTCATTCAGGCCAATTTCCTCGGTAACCATCGACTTCGATTTCGTCACATGTTTCGCATCTTTTTTCCTTGCTACTTCCTGAATATAGCGGTTAGCATCCTCAGCCGTTTTGGCAAAATATACATGTCCGCCTTTCGCGGCAAAATTCTCACTTAATTGATCCAAATAGTAATCAAGGTTTTCTAACGTATGCCGACGAATTTCTTCCCCGGCACTGCGCCATTCTTCCCAATCACCAATCTCGTCGTCCCGTTCGGTCGCATCCAGTTTCTTATCACGTAACCTATCTTGAGCGGAAGCCATCGCGTTTCGCATAAAGTCATTTTCCAAGGCATCATCTACCCTGTCAAAAAATGGCTTCTCTCCAATTTTCATTGCCATCTTAACTACCTCCTTAAGCACGTG
>NZ_JBYQFJ010000378.1:0-533 GCF_057836705.1 Virgibacillus carmonensis
GGTACAGGCTATATCGGATTGGAACTTGGACAACTATTTCATAATTTAGGTTCAGAAGTCACGCTTATACAAAGAAGTGATCGCCTTTTAAAAGAGTATGACTCGGAAATTTCAGAATCCGTAGAAAGTACCATTATCCAAAAGGGTATAAACCTTATTAAAGAGGCAACTTATGAGCGTGTTGAACAAGTTGGAGAGGCAAAAAAGGTTTATATAACTGTAGATGGTAAGAAAAAAGTCGTGGAATCAGAGCATTTACTTGTTGCAACAGGAAGAAAACCAAATACGGATTCTTTAAATTTAAGTGCAGCGGGGGTTGAAGTCGGAAAACGAAACGAAGTCCTGATAAATGAATATGCTAGTACAAATAATGGGAAGATTTATGCAGCAGGAGATGTAACATTAGGACCTCAATTTGTCTATGTAGCAGCGTATGAAGGTGGAATTGTTGCCGATAATGCGATAGGTGGGTTAAATAAAAAATTAAATTTATCCGTTATACCTGCTGTCACGTTTATAAATCCATCGATTGC
>NZ_JBYQFJ010000379.1:0-532 GCF_057836705.1 Virgibacillus carmonensis
TTTTAATCTGACTTTATTCTCTTTTGGATTTATAGAAATAACAGTGTCTTTTACAAAATTAACTTTATTTAATTTGATAACATCATTAATTGCAATTCGGGTACGATCATGATGCAATGTGCCTGCAGCATTTTCATGCAGCCATGTCGTTTGGTAATGATAGTCATGTTTGTTCACCAATGTAATATCTGCCTCGTTGATCCCCAGGGATTTCTGTAATTTTACAGTTGTGACCATCCCGCCATAGCCTGCACCTAATACAACAATACTTGGCTTGTTCATCTCTCTCATCACTTCCATTTTAAATAATTTCTATTTCTATTTGATTACGTATGTGACCTTTTTCACGTATTAATGCATAAAAAAAGGGCTGAATCCACTATGAATTTGTAACACAATCGTAATATTACTCTAAAAACCATCTTAGCTCTTTTACCCCCTACTTTCAACCATTAATTTTATGTTATAAAATTGTATGTTTTCGTAATTTTATCGGTTATGATAGCTTGATTACGTAGCAAAATACACAAAG
>NZ_JBYQFJ010000380.1:0-532 GCF_057836705.1 Virgibacillus carmonensis
GATAACTTGAAAAATAAATTAAATCGGGGAACCGAAAACAAGGTATATATCGGAATAATGATTGTCGCTGGACTTGTTCTCGGCGTTTTTTTTACGTCCAAAACATGGATGTATGATGATACGACTATTGAGCAAACTCCCTTCAATGAATCTATTGGTGGGTTAAGTCAAACAACTGTTGTTCTTCGGGATTGGGAATTTAATCCTGCCAATCAATTGATGGAAGTCACATTGGAAACCGTTCATACCGGAACCGATGTGGTGGAACCAACATTTACCTTTGAATCAAAAGGAAAGGAATCCGGTGCAACATATCCGGTAAACAAAGTGTATGAATCCGTCAACCTGATGGTGATTCAAATTGAACAAGTTCCAAAAACCTATCAGGCTATTGGGTTGTTTGTAACGGAACATCGGGATGAAAAAATACTGAAACAAGCGTATGAAAAACAAGTTATGCACGACAGTGATGTAGCAACAACTGCAACCAATGAGATAACAGCATCGGAAATACCAGAGCCAGAAGAAATTG
>NZ_JBYQFJ010000381.1:0-532 GCF_057836705.1 Virgibacillus carmonensis
GTTAAACCGGGAATTTGATAACATATCGATTTACCGCCCCCGGTAGGCATGACAGCCAGTGTGTTTTTTAATTCAAGTATATTGGATATGGTTTCTTTCTGGCCAGGTCGAAAGGCTGGAAAACCATAATAAGTTTGTAGGATTTTCTCTGCTTCAGCAATCATCATATGATCCCCCTTCATTACGTCTAATTTTATCATAATCTGAGGTAAAAAAAGAGCTGAAAATTTAGGATATAGGATTACTCTTCTCTTATTAACCGCTTTGCAATACGGAGGGGGGATTCAGTCTGGACAAGGATTGAACTCGGGCGGGAATAGGTGGAACTTGGGAGTGGAAAAGTCAAACTCGGGAGAGAAACAGCTGTCTCCCGAGTTTGGAATGCTGCGGCCTGAGTCGGAGGCAATGTGGACCGAGCTCAGCTTGCCTGAGTTTTTTAACCAGCTGGTTTTCAGTCAACATCATCCATTTTCATTTACCCATTTACCCCCAACACGTCTCTTGTCGAGGAGGACGTTTTCTTTTTTTCTCC
>NZ_JBYQFJ010000382.1:0-531 GCF_057836705.1 Virgibacillus carmonensis
TCATATTTTAATTTTTCTCCAGTGCACTTTCTATAGCTTTTTTAATGGCATCATAATCATATGGGTCCTCGATCTTCATTCCGTTAACCATAATTGTTGGTGTAACTTGTATATCGAAATTTGTTACCAATTCTGTATCCTTATTTAATTCATCCATTTTAGAGTTGTTTTCAATAGTTGTTTTTAGTTTATCTGTATCAATGTTTGGGACACCATTAGCTATTTCAAGGACCTTCTCTATAGTGATCCATTCACTATCATGGTTCTCGCTTGGTTGTGCTTTAAAAAGAGCTTTATGAAAATCCCAATATGCATCCGGGTTTTGTTGATAAACTGACTCAGCTGCCAGCGAACCTAGCTTCGACTCTTCCTCGTGAAATAGGACGTTTATAAACGCGAATTTGACCTTCCCCGTTTCAACATAATCACTTACCAATTTTGGCAAGATATCTATTCCCCAAACCTTACAAGCTGGACATTTGAAATCTCCAAATTCTACAACAGTTACGGGTGCATCAGGCTCCCCTAATG
>NZ_JBYQFJ010000383.1:0-531 GCF_057836705.1 Virgibacillus carmonensis
CAGGATATGACGTTCGACCTCTATTTATCGGAAACCATTGCAAACATTTTTGTCAAAAGATCTATTCAAATGTTCAGAAGATAATTGACATTGCTTGCAACTTCCTTTACCATAAGTTCTAATTTTAATTTAATAGGAATTGAGGCGTTACCTTATGAAAAAGGAAATCAATGTTTGGTGGGCAATAATCCCCCTCTTTGTAATGATTATTGCCATGCTGTTAGCTGTCATTGTATTTGAACAAGCTCCACATGTACCATTGGTTATTGGTACCGCGGCAGCTGCTTTAGTTGCATCGGGGTATGGATATAAATGGAAAGAGATTGAAGAAATGATGTACAAAGGAATTAAGCTAGCCCTTCCGGCAATTGTAATCATCATGCTTGTCGGATTAACCATTGGTTCCTGGATTGGCGGCGGAGTCGTTGCGACAATGATTTATTATGGATTAAACATTATTTCCCCCTCCTCTTTTCTCATAACCATTGCAGTTATTTGTGCCATAGTTTCACTAGCTATTGGCAGTTCCTG
>NZ_JBYQFJ010000384.1:0-530 GCF_057836705.1 Virgibacillus carmonensis
GCCTCCTTGCCCCGGCAAGGGGTAGCCGACGTTGCCCGCAAAGGGCGGTTTTAGTAGGGCCTCCTTAAATGCCGTCCTCCGGTGTCTCGCCGATCTCTCACTTCCCACAGGACAAGGAAAGCTTTCCTGAATAGGCATCGCACGAAGAAAAAGTGCATTTCTTTTTCGAGGAGTCTTTGTATATTCAAGAATCTAAGTTAAGGTGAAAAATGAAATTTTTAAAATCCACCACTTTTTCAGTGGCCTCATGATAGGTATAGGTGAGACCCCGCAGGGGGGAAAGCTTTTTTAATGATATTATAAATGCTTTTGTATTGGGATTCGCTGGAAATACACTTACTCTTAGGTGAAACTATTCGCCAACAGGAATTATCATTGCTATAATAGAACTTGAAAACGGTTTTATTGCAGTATGGCGGGCAGTAATTACCTAGCTGAATGAAATTTCACTTTATGTATTTTTCCACGATGGGTTGAAGTTTTTATATGATTTAGCGTAAAATATTTACGGGAGTTATTTCTATTTGTTC
>NZ_JBYQFJ010000385.1:0-529 GCF_057836705.1 Virgibacillus carmonensis
GCAGCGTGGGGAAACGCTGTGGAGAATAGCACAGAATTATGGGAGTGATATAAATCAGATAATATTGCTCAACCAGCTTGATAGTCCAGATACACTAGTTGTCGGGCAGTCACTCGTAATCCCAAATCCAAACAAGGAGTATGTTGTTAGACCAGGTGACACTTTATGGGAAATTGCGCAAATGTATGGTGTATCGGTTAATGAGCTTGCTCGCGCGAATAATATTACGAATTCCTCCCTGATTTTTGTTGGGCAATTGCTCGAGATGCCATATTCAGTTCACGTGGTCCAGGTCGGGGAGTTTTTGTGGGGAATCGCTCAACAATATGGTGTGCCTGTCAATCAAATTATCGAAGCGAATAATATTACAAATTCATCTTATATCTATCCTGGGCAACGCTTGAGAATTCCAAATGTAAATAAACCTGTAATAGAGGTTAATGCTTATGTTACACAAACAAATGAACAAGCAAGAAGGGAAGTATTAGCGTTAGGCAGCAATTTTACGTACCTTTCCCCGTTTATGTAT
>NZ_JBYQFJ010000386.1:0-529 GCF_057836705.1 Virgibacillus carmonensis
GAACAGCCAAAATATGCCCGAATTCATGAATCACGATTAACACCAAAGTAATTGCCATATACATGAGCACGTTTAGCATCATGGAATCAAACAGGAAAATATCCTGATATTCAGGCAGTAGCCCGGGATGAATGATTGCAAGGAGAATATTGATACAAATAACCGCCACAAACAGTTTACTTGTTATTTTGTTAAAAAGGAGCTGCCCTACCCATGAAGGAATCCACATAAAGCCTTTTGGTGATTGACTTTTTTTGATAACCCGAATGGCTTCACCGTCAACCTCCTTGATGAGTCCAAGGGCAAGGAGCTGCTCCGCGAATTCGACTAAGTTTATATCATCATCCGGATAAGTTTGGATCAGATGCTGCTCTATGACTGCCAGTGATTCGCCTTGGTTAATTAGCTGAATGGCATCAATACAAACTTTCGGCATTTCAAAAAATTCACCCGAGAGGCTTTCTTCCACAATGTAATGCTTTTTATCTTGACGGATTGTTAAAGGATATAAAATGAGCTGAGATTGCAG
>NZ_JBYQFJ010000387.1:0-529 GCF_057836705.1 Virgibacillus carmonensis
GGTTGCACGTCTGGCAAAGGCATTCCACATGATAACATATGGTGTATCCAGAAGCGGAAGAAATGTCGAGTTTTTCGACAAGAATGTAACAGCGGCAGAAATAAATACAGTGCTACCAGAGTCAGATTTCCTTGTATCTGTCTTGCCAAGCACACCAGAAACAAAAGGTTTCTTTACTAAAGAGCATTTTAAACTGCTGCCTGACCATGCAGCCTGTCTTAATATGGGAAGGGGTGACGCTGTTACAACTGACGTGTTGCAAAATGCTATCCAATCGAAGGAAATTGCTCATGCCATTCTGGATGTTGCAGAGGAGGAACCGCTTCCCGTAAATCATCCACTTTGGGATTATGACAATGTGACAATCACTCCCCATTTATCAGGAATATCGCCGCATTATCAAAAACGGGCACTAGAAATTTTTACGCAGAATATGCATACCTATCAACAAGGTAAAACAGATTTGATGATAAATAAAATTAATCTTTCCAGGGGGTATTAATCATGCGAATTTACACAAGATCAGGTG
>NZ_JBYQFJ010000388.1:0-529 GCF_057836705.1 Virgibacillus carmonensis
CAATTGCCAGAAACGGCACAGAAGCGAGCAGGATCCATAAACCTGAAAAAAACCACTGAGCAAAAGTTAACGAGACCCCATTGATAAGAAATCCTGCCAAAAAAATGATAATGATGGAAAAAACGTGCATAACGGTCTGTCCGAACATCTTTGCTGAGAAGTACGCCCACGATGGAAACGGCGTAATTTTCATAAAGGTGGACCACCCCTGTGTTCGTTCCTGAACCATCCGAATACCAAATGTCATAATTGCCGACCCCATTACACTGAATGTGGCCATTGACATTAAATAGTGGGCTTGCCATTGCTCTGCATCTGGAACGCCGGTATTAACAATGTTCGTAAAAATGAAGTAAAACACGATCGGCATGAACAGGGACCAAAATACAAAATATGGATTGCGAAAAATCCGAAGTACTTCCGCCTTACACTGCATCATTATTGCGTTCACGTTGACCAACCTCCCTGGGTTCCGCAGTAAGCTGCTCAAATGCTTCTTCTAAACGACCTTGTTCCAACCAAATATCCT
>NZ_JBYQFJ010000389.1:0-528 GCF_057836705.1 Virgibacillus carmonensis
GTGATTGCGCGTTCTATAGCTGCTGGGTCAATATTCATGGTTTCCGGCTCGACATCAACGAAACGAATGGATGCACCTCTGAGGGCAAAGGCATTTGCTGTTGAAACAAATGTGTACGATGGCATAATAATCTCGTCACCTCCAGTTGCCTCAATCAACAGCCCAGTCATCTCCAGTGCTGCTGTACATGATGGTGTTAGTAATGCTTTTTCACAGTTCAAGTGATTTTCAAGCCAATCTGTACATCTCTTCCCAAAAGGGCCATTACCAGATAATTTCGGTGTCTGAATCGCCTTTTGGATATATCTTTGTTCATTTCCCGTGACACATGGTCGGTTAAATGGAATCATAGCTACCACCTCATATCGATTGACTTGTAACAATAATGCCTAAAACAATCAGCGATAGTCCGATTACTTTTTGGCTGGTAACCGGTTCGCCAAACAAGAATACAGAAAGTAAAAAAACGAGTACAAAAGAAAGACTCATAAATGGATACGCAAAACTTATATTAAATTTTGTCATGGC
>NZ_JBYQFJ010000390.1:0-527 GCF_057836705.1 Virgibacillus carmonensis
ACCTCTAAATCGATAAGTGATCCATTGTCGTTAACCATGATATTTGTTGCCTTCACATCTGCTTGTGACTCACTTAACAGGCTGTACGTAAGAATATCACCCTCACATGTTTCAAGGATATCAGCAGCCATCGCTGGATCATCAGCATTAACTACTGCAGTCTTCACCTGTTCAAATAACTTCAACTTTGCTTTTTTATAGTTTGCAAAGTTTTTATGGTATTCGATATGCTCTGGAGACAAATTTGTATGTACGCCTACGTCAAATAAAATACCTTCCACTCTTTTTTGTTCAATAGCAATGGAAGAGACCTCCATCGCAACTGCTTTATCACCCGCAGCATAAAGTTGGTCAAAAATCTCATGGATATCTGATGATTCTGGTGTCGTCGGCGTACTCGGTTGAAAATCCAGCTTTCCTTTAGAAGACCATACTCCAGTTGTACCAATTGAACCCGCGGGTAAACCCAAGTTATTCAATAATGATTTTACATAAGCTGCAACGGTTGTTTTTCCATTTGTGCCTGT
>NZ_JBYQFJ010000391.1:0-527 GCF_057836705.1 Virgibacillus carmonensis
AAGCTTTAAGGTCGCCATTATTTCAGAAAAGTCCCGCCAAAAGGTCACCATATATGAAGGCAGGAGTATAGGAAATAAAGCCATAATCCAAGTGCCAGCCATTAAAGTCCGAGGAGTTGAAGTAGAAGTAACGAAAAGTACCCGAGAGCCTAGATTGAAAGGAATATCAGTTTACTAGAGTGGCGGGGACGGTGGGTCGAAGGCGGGACGGAGGGACAGGTCCCTCTGTTCCAAAGTGAAACTTATTCAGGTTCTAATCCGTATGAAAATTAACATAGTAGATACAAGGAGGAGCTTTGATGGGGGAGTCTATCTATTTTACGGATAACTTTTTTTCGGCGGGCAATACGGATATGTACAATGGGAAACAGGAGCGGGTTGGGTCGCTAGATTTAAAGAGTGCCTTTTCTTCTGGTGTCGATATTCTGGATGTGGAAGGGAATATCGTTGTAAAAGGTTCTTTTCCCTTTTTGTCGAACGGATGGATTGTCAAGGACCAGGAAGATCGAGAGATTGGTAAACTGAAG
>NZ_JBYQFJ010000392.1:0-527 GCF_057836705.1 Virgibacillus carmonensis
TCCTGCTTGCGATGCAATATTTATAATATGACCGCCACCATTAGCAAGCATGTGACTTACGAGTTGCTGGGTAGTTTGCAACAGCGCAAAAACATTTAGTTCAAACATCTTTTTCGCCTCTTCAAAGTGCATTGATTCAACAAATTCGAACAACCCGGAGCCTGCATTATTAATTAACCCGTGTACACGTGGATGCTCCATAAGAATTTGCTTAACAGTTGTTTCCCGAATTTCCTCATCAAGTAAATCTAACTGATAATAATACGCCTGAATGCCAAATGATTCCTTGATTCGCTGTTGGATATCCTGCAGTTTATCTATTGATCTGGCAAGCATAATCGGAATTCCGCCGTTTTTAGCAATATGCCAAACAAGCCTTTCCCCAATACCGCTTGAAGCACCCGTAACAATAATCTTTTTAGAAGTTACCCTGTTATTCATTGAATCACCTAATCACATGATAATAGTAAATGCCCTTATGGGTTGCTTTTCTTATCTTTCCACATTCTTCAAGATAATCTAGCTGT
>NZ_JBYQFJ010000393.1:0-527 GCF_057836705.1 Virgibacillus carmonensis
CCCCTTTCCTTACTAAATGAGTAGAAGGACAATGAATAAACCACTTAATACGCCCAGGCTTTTGGCCATCTTACTATATTTCATTTCATTATCCCGCGCTTCCTCCAACTCGCGGTCTAAATGATGTACAGCTAATTGAATATGCTTTTGTTGCTGATTAAAGTCATGCTGGCCGAGTGTCCGGCCAAACTGGTTAAGAATTTCTTTTTCATTCTTACCAATTGCGGATATCCGGTTAAGCATTTCCATATGTTGACTCCATACACTGAACAAGTCCGTTTTATTTTCATCCAGATTAATTGCGAGGTCCTGAAAAAAGGTTCTCGTAGGATCTGGTAATTGTTTTGCTATACTGTCAAATGCATCCCTAAGTGGCAATTGACTATAAAGGATTTCAGCCTCTAATATTTGCAGAGCGTTTTTGAGTTGACGAATATGTTTAGGACGATCTCGCAGTTTGTTACTAATTTCAAAACCTATCCATGTAGTGGTGCCGATGAATAGAAGTGCTCCTATCCACTCCATTT
>NZ_JBYQFJ010000394.1:0-527 GCF_057836705.1 Virgibacillus carmonensis
CATAACTATCTTTTAATGCATTGATAACCTTATGCAGTTCATCATTTGCCTGAAATGTTGGCAATTCTTTAAGGTGAGATCCTGGACCGTATTGGAGCATTAAAATGACGAGCTGTGTGAGGGCATTTTCAATGAAAAGTTGTTGACTCTTTTCCGAAGCATCTTGATTAAACAGCATAAATTCACGCAAGAAACCAACCCACTTTGTAATCTGTGGATGCTTAAAGGAAAACAACGCAAATTCAGGATCTGTTAACGACACATCTATTTCGATAGCAATATTACTGAGCAACGATTGATCAAGTTCCACCAGAAATTTTTCTTTGGAAATTTGCAATTGTTTATGCTCCTCATTCGGATTAACAATGATAAACTCATCTTTGTTAATAGCTAAATCCTGTCGCTTCATTTGGTATGTTCCTTTTCCATATGGAGAATAAATTAGCTTATAACAGTCATCACTTCGCAAGCGTCGTTCACCCAAGTGGTCATTGCGCATGAGAAGCAATCCGTTGTGATGGTCCAGT
>NZ_JBYQFJ010000395.1:0-527 GCF_057836705.1 Virgibacillus carmonensis
ATGGTTGAAAATGATGTGAAAAAAATCGTCTTTTCCTCAACCGCCGCAACCTATGGTGAACCAGAAGCTGTTCCAATTACCGAGGAAATGCCGACCAAAACGACCAATGCATACGGGGAAACCAAGCTGACCATGGAAAAAATAATGAAATGGACCGAGCAGGCACATGGTGTGAAGTATGTTTCCTTACGTTATTTCAATGTGGCCGGCGCAAGAGAATCTGCAGAAATCGGTGAAGATCATCGCCCGGAAACACATCTCGTGCCGATTATTTTACAGGCAGCACTTGGCCAGCGCCCTCATATCACGGTTTTCGGTGAGGATTATGATACGGCTGATGGCACATGTATCCGTGATTATGTGCATGTGGAGGACCTGATCAAAGCGCATCTGCTTGCACTTAATTACTTGAACAATGGCGGTGCGAGTGACGTGTTTAACCTTGGCAGTAACCAGGGCTTTTCTGTAAAGGAAATGATTGATACCGCACGAACCGTTACAGGTAAAGAAATACCGGCTAAGAGTGG
>NZ_JBYQFJ010000396.1:0-526 GCF_057836705.1 Virgibacillus carmonensis
TGGAATCCATAGATAATCAAGTAGCCAAGTCCTTGCTTCGATACTAAGAATTCACCTACAATGATTCCAACCCAGGATAAACCAACGTTTACCTTTAATGTAGAAATAATAGTTGGTAGCGTTGCGGGAAACACTGCTTCGCGAAAGCATTGAAAGCGCGAGGCGCCAAAGCTTTTTAATACGTTGACATAATTTGGATCCACTTCCCTGAATGCCGAATAAACAACTAGCGTGGTTATTACAACTGATATGAGTGCACCCATGGCAATGATTGCCGTATAACCGGGACCAAGCGCCACAATAATAATTGGACCTAATGCGACTTTTGGCATTGCATTTGCGACAACAAGATAGGGATCTGTTATTTTTGATAATTTGGAGGAAGTCCAGAGAACAGTTGCAAGAATGACACCCAGTAATGTTCCAAGAACGAATCCGATAATCGTTTCGACAACGGTTGCCTGTAAATGAACAAAAAAACTTCCGTCTGCAAACTTGTCGATGATTTGAGTGATAATTTTAGACG
>NZ_JBYQFJ010000397.1:0-526 GCF_057836705.1 Virgibacillus carmonensis
GGGATTATCGGGGCTGACGGAGAATTTAAAGGTGTGGCACCGGATGTAGATCTTTACGCTTACCGTGCACTTGGACCAGGGGGGAGCGGGACATCGATCCAAGTAATCGCCGCGATGGAGCAGGCGATTGAGGATGGTGTTGATATTATCAATCTGTCACTGGGCAATACAGTCAATGGTCCTGACTTTCCGACGAGTGTGGCCGTTAACCGAGCCGTTGATCTCGGAGTTGCTGTGGTTATCGCTAATGGTAATGCGGGACCGGCGAATTGGACAGTTGGTTCACCAGCTACCGCATCAAAAGCGTTATCAGTCGGGGCATCAACGTATCCGGAAAAGGTTCCCTACCTCTACGAATCCTTGCAGGACAAAGCCATTCCGCTTCAATCAATGAATGGTGCACCAGCTTGGGACTTTACCAAGGACTATGAAGTGGCGTCAATTGAAGAAGCCAATTTACGCGGAAAAATTGCTGTCGTGGCGCGAGGCAATAAAGTTCCATTTTATGATAAAGCAAAGAAGGCGC
>NZ_JBYQFJ010000398.1:0-525 GCF_057836705.1 Virgibacillus carmonensis
GATTTTTGCCGTAAATTCCGGATTGTTGGAATCCATTCCAATAATTCGGAATTTTCTTATTGGTATGCTTGTCACGGCGTAATTGCTATCTGTCTAACGATCATTCCAGAATATTGGAAAACCCCAATTTCATAAGGCGTTGAATTGCTGTCCATAATGGATTTTTATAGTTGGCACGTTATTTGCATTAATAGAAGGAAGGAAATGCAAGCCGATTTTCAATATGTATGCGCTTACAAAGAAGGGGGTAATCGTTTGGATTTAGGTTATATGACAAGAGGAGTTATGCACCACGGGAATCAATCGGATCAAAGAAAAGTGGCACTCCAGCTTGAAAAAGAGGCATCGTGGTCATACGAGCAACTGGATTATTTTTCAAACAGCTATGCGAATAAGCTGAAAGAGCTGGGCGTTGAAAAAGGTGATCGCGTGGGAATTCTGCTGTACAACTGCCTGGAATATTTCGGTCTGTATTTTGCCGCAGCTAAGCTCGGTGCGATTGCTGTCAGGTTGAATTTTCGTCTG
>NZ_JBYQFJ010000399.1:0-525 GCF_057836705.1 Virgibacillus carmonensis
TTTTAAAATTCAAAGGTTTTGCTTTCCGAATTTGATATGGAGAAATAATCCATTTCCAATTGATCAAGTATCCATTTTTCTTTATCTTCATTATAAAATACAGTCAGTGCAGTAGGGCGCATATAGTTATTTTTTTCTAAATCCCCTGTCAACCAATCAAAATATCGGATAGGTTCATGGAATGTAAGTTCCGCCTCGACTGTAATTGTATATGCATCAAGTTCCTCATTATAAGTGGTATGGAAAAATGAAGTTTTGTCATATACTGCTTTTAATAATTTCGCTGTGTATTTTGGCCTTTCTTCCTTTATTCCTCTAATATTCTTTTTCGCCTGTTTGATAAGATTTTCGGATACACCTCCCTTTAATGAGGAGACGTCCTTTTTACTCAGTGATGAATAGTATTCAGAAATAGTATTATTAAGTTGTTTCATAAGTTTGTTTTGTTGTTCTTCAGTTAAAACGTAAATATCTTCAAGGAATAAACGGTTATTGTCTACTGTTACTATTTGGCTTTTTGCTGTT
>NZ_JBYQFJ010000400.1:0-525 GCF_057836705.1 Virgibacillus carmonensis
TTATCCTGGCTATAGGCACAAGGCTATCAGAGGTCACCACGCAGGATTATAAAGTCATTACTGCTGACAAGAAACTAATTCATATCGATATTGACTATGCATCACTAGGGAAAGTATATGCACCGGAACTAGGAATCCTAGCTGATAGTGGCGAAGCTTTAAAAAAACTGCGTGACATTACCTGTTCCGGATCATGGGGGAATTGGGCTAGGGAGCGTAATGAAGCATACAAACAAATCAGTCAACTAAGTACAACAAATGAAGATGTGATTAACAAACAAATAATTGCATTGTTGGAGAAAAGATTGCCAAAGGATGCCGTGCTAACGAACGACGCTGGTAATTTCGCCGGATGGCTTCACTCGTTTTATCCGTTCATAAAGTCCAAAACCTATGTAGGGCCAACATCAGGGGCAATGGGGTATGGTATGCCGGCTGCCCTTGGTGTCAAACTGGGGTCACCTGGGAAAACAGTTGTTTCCCTATCAGGGGACGGCGGATTTATGATGACTGCTAACGAACTCG
>NZ_JBYQFJ010000401.1:0-525 GCF_057836705.1 Virgibacillus carmonensis
TGGTGGACTTGGACTTGTTATCGCATGGTTAATGGTTGCGATTTCGTTTATCATTCTCCGTAAAAAGGCTCCAGACATGAAACGGCCATTTAAACTTGGTGGAGGTACGACAATTGGCTGGATAGCAGTTGTGATGGCTGCAGGGATATCTGTACTTTATATGCCGGGTATGCCTTCAGCACTTGTCTGGCCTTATGAGTGGGTGATTGTAGGGTTCTGGATTGTTTTAGGGTTTATCCTTTATAAAATTTCAATGGCTAAGTACGGTAAAGAATACGCAGATGACCATATGAAAAAAGAAATTGATCGAGTGGCATAATAAAGCAGACGAATCAACATACCAATTGGGTAGTGTTGTTTCGTCTTATTTTAAAATGGAAATTACAATAATCAGAATATTATTGACACATAAAAAAGTGGTGGATTATAATATAATATATAGAAACATAATGTCGACAATCGACAGATGGCTGTTGTTCCATTGCAATTATTGTTCTTTTCGATAAAAATGGTACGGGGGTCAAT
>NZ_JBYQFJ010000402.1:0-523 GCF_057836705.1 Virgibacillus carmonensis
CTCCGTTTGATTCGTGTCCTGGGCTGATTGTGCCTCTTGTTTTTTTGGTTCATCAAATGAATATGCTACATCGGTGAAATCCTGGATTACGGGTTCATCGTGGTCTACAGCTTGTTGCTTAGATTCAACCTGTTTAATTTCTGGTTCTACATCTGCATCGTTTTTGTCCTGCTTATTTTCTTTCGTTTTTGTCCTGACATTTGCAGTGGCAGTTTTCACCCTGGACCATACTTTAGATGAGAAGTCACCCAAAGAAAATTCAGTCAGAAATATAATTCCAATTATGATAGAAAAAATAGCAACAATTTTTGCTCCAATTGATGAAAACAAATAATAACAAAAAGAAAATAAAACTGCTCCAATCATCCCTCCGCCTGTTTGCGCCAACTCCCCTGGACCGTTTACATATGTAAAGAAACGGCTCCATGTAGACCGGATAATGGAAGCATTATCTGACTTAAACAGCAACATTTCATACGTTTGGATATGTGTCAGGAGTAGGATTCCTAAAATAATAATATAA
>NZ_JBYQFJ010000403.1:0-523 GCF_057836705.1 Virgibacillus carmonensis
CACTCCTTTACACGTGGCGAAGCTTTTTCCGTAAAGCTTCCCTTCCCCGGTGAATCCTTGTTTTTACGGTTCCAAGGGGAATATCTAAGATGTCACTAATCTCTTGTAAGGAAAACTCTTCTAAATATCTCAGTATGATTATCGATCGATATTTTGGTGGGAGTTCAGAAATTTCGTGATGAATATAGCTCTTAAGTTCAAGGTTCTCTACTTCCGCTTCTGGCAAAATAGTATCTGATTCAAGTTGCGAGTACATATTTAATCCATCCGTACCCTTGACCTCTGCATCAAGATAGTAATCCGGTTTTCGTTTTCGTATCCGGTCAATCGTTAGGTTCGTTGCAATACGATACAACCAGGTTGAAAATTTTCGATTTATATCATACGAATCAATATTTGTATATGCCCGAATAAAAGCTTCCTGCGCTATATCCTCCGCCTCGTGCGCATTACCAAGCATTCGGTAACAATGCTGGTAAATTTTATGCTGATAAAAGGTAACCACATCTTCAAATGCAGATTG
>NZ_JBYQFJ010000404.1:0-522 GCF_057836705.1 Virgibacillus carmonensis
GCTTTGTTTCGTTGCTTGACATACTTGATTGTTTGTTCAGTTTTCAAGGAGCAATTTCACCCTTTGTCGTTTTTAGCGACAAGATATAATTTACCATGCATACAATTATTTGTCAACAGATTTCTAAAAACAATTTAAAACTTTTATGTAATGTTTCATATTGCCGATAAAACTTGCTGACAACATGAAATAATATAGCATATATTTTGTATTAATTCAACAAAAAATACAAAAAAACAACATTTATGTTATAAAATAATAAATGTCGAATCACACCTAAATCTCATTCTGTTTACCTGTTTCCTCTATTTCCGCTCATTCCAATAAAATAATCAAAAAGCTATCCATCTGAGTTTGGTGTGGACAGCTTCTGACAATTCTTTTGAAGCTATTCGTTATTGGTTATTTGAACGCTTTGGCATATATTTTAAACACTCTTTCTCGCTAGCTACCCTGCGAAATAATTGAAACAGGAGGGAATACCTTTCTCTCATTGACTGTTTTACCATCTGATCAATACGG
>NZ_JBYQFJ010000405.1:0-521 GCF_057836705.1 Virgibacillus carmonensis
CGTTAATTTTAGACCGGTCAAGCTTCTCCGTGGAATGGAAAGCCCCTTGAAACAGGATAATCCGATTGATTTTGTCATTATCCGTGAGAATAGTGAGGGGGAATATACCGATTCGGGTGGCAATATGTTTCACGGGGAAACGAGGGAAATGGCAATACAGAACACGGTGATGACAAGGCAGGGTATCACGCAAATTGCTGAATTTGCGTATCAATATGCCCGGGAACATGGTTTAACGAAAGGAACAAATGCAACAAAGTCAAACGTCGTTGTCCATGCAATGTCATTTTGGGATCGGATGGTAGAGGAAATTGCTGACAAGAACAAGGATATCGCCTATGAAAAATATTATATTGACGCCTTGGCTGCCTATTTTGTCCAGCGGCCGAAATCTTTCGAAGTGGTACTCGCGTCCAATTTATTCGGTGACATTTTATCGGATTTGGGATCAGCCATCGTCGGAGGGCTGGGGCTTGCCCCGTCTGGAAATATAAACCCAAGTGGTGAATTTCCTTCCATGT
>NZ_JBYQFJ010000406.1:0-521 GCF_057836705.1 Virgibacillus carmonensis
AATCCATACTCTGTGTTTTCCAGAATGGACCGATGCGGGAATAACGCAAAGCGTTGAAAAACCATGCTCATCTTTTCTCTGCGTACTTTTCGCAATTCCTTCTTATTCATGGTAGACAAGTCTTCTCCGTCAATTAACACATTTCCCTCGGTAGGTTCAATTAACCGGTTTAGCAATCGTACTAATGTTGATTTCCCGCTACCTGACAGTCCCATAATGACAAATATTTCCCCGGCTTCCACCGAAAAGGTTGCTCGATTAACCCCAACCGTATTTCCAGTTTCTTTTAAAATTTCATCTTTAGACGTACCCTTATCAAGCAACTTTAACGCTTGTTTAGGATTCTTGCCGAACACTTTTGACAGGTTCTTTACTTCAATGACCGGCACTCCGTTCACCTCTACTTTTTTTATGTTCTATTGGCACAATGCCTAAGTATTTCGTCGTAATTCTTTATGATTAGACATAAAGCAGACAAATAGACATTAATTCCGAACAGCTTTTTTCCACTTCCCCACTAT
>NZ_JBYQFJ010000407.1:0-521 GCF_057836705.1 Virgibacillus carmonensis
CCAAAACACAGTTATAAAGGCCGGAGTAAAGGTGTTTGTAGTAACAATTGCCAGGCCAGTGATGGATAGTGCACCATGAATTATACAGTTGGTATTGGACCAGTCGTTTATCAATGTCCAATTATGTTGCCGAACGTAACGGTTTCCGATTAATATGATTCCTGCTAAATAAAACATAAATCCCAAAACAATAATAGCCTCGGAAAAATACGTTGGAAATTGAAAGAATACATTGTTCAGTAACAGAATAATAGACTGTGTACCTACTGTTGACAGCAGAATTACTCCATGGACAGGGTAATTTTGATTTTCAAAAAATAACCTGCGAAAGTTGTAGAAACAAGTAAAAAGAAAAAACAGCCATAAAAATGTATTTAAAATTGCCATTGCCTGCGTAATAAGAATAATCGTAGGGAAGTATTTAACAAATACATTACATAAGACAGAAACACCTGCAATCCAAGTTCCAATTGCAAATGAATTTACCGGATGCTTAATAAAAGGGATTAGAAAGTCCCGAT
>NZ_JBYQFJ010000408.1:0-520 GCF_057836705.1 Virgibacillus carmonensis
CTTTTCTTCGGTGTAAAGGGATGAAACAAGTGATTTGCAAGAATTTCCTATTGAATATTGATTCCATCTCTGCGCAAAGTCTTTGATTTGTTTTAAGTCAAAATTGTTATTGCAAATTATTTGTAAAAGTTCATCCGTATTATTTACAATTGGACCAGGAATAAGCCTCTTGTAGTCTTCACAAAACCCTCTATCTTTTTTGTATTCATCCAAATCATAAGCAAAAAATATCATTGGTCGTTCGAGCAATGAAAATTCGAATGGGATAGATGAATAGTCGGTAATTAGGATATCCGTAATAACCAACAATTCATTAACATCGGTAATATCTGATACATCATAAACAAAATTAGAATAGGCATTGTAAAAATCACTTTTTATTGCGGGATGAAGTTTTAAAAACAAAACATATTGGTCCGATAGCTGTTCCTCAAGCCTTTGAATATCCAGGGCGATTTTTGCCTCATTGAGTTTATTATCTCGATAGGTAGGTGCGTATAAGATTACTTTTTTGCGATTG
>NZ_JBYQFJ010000409.1:0-520 GCF_057836705.1 Virgibacillus carmonensis
CTGCGATTTTACCGCTGAAAAATACCACCAATGACCATAATGGAAGTAGATCAACAACGATGTAATAAAGCGTCAATGCATATGAAATAATAAATAAAATGCCTAGCAAAGTTACCGCATTTTTTCGACCCAGCAGAATAGCAACCGTTTTTCGTCCGTTTAATTTATCGCCATCCAGGTCACGAATATTATTAGATAGCATGATACAACCAATGAAAATGGCGATTGGAATAGAAATCCAAATAATTTCTAATGTAATATGTGCGGTTTGAATGTAATAACTGATTCCGATAATAACGGTTCCCATGAAAAAGCCGGAAAAGATTTCGCCTAACGGTGTATATGCGATTGGATATGGCCCTCCAGTATATAAATATCCGAATAACATACAAATTAAACCAATCACGGCTATCCAAAAAGTTGACTCCAGGCAAATGTACACACCAAGCAGTGCAGCGATACCAAAAAATGTTAGTGCCAGACGCAGGACAGTTTTTGGTGCAATACCATCACGAACAAT
>NZ_JBYQFJ010000410.1:0-520 GCF_057836705.1 Virgibacillus carmonensis
CGCAAATAGCTATCATTATTATATGAAGAACCACCTTTTCCAGTATATTGATGTCAATATGGATAATGTACATGTACCAAAAGGGGATGTACTGGATATCAAGAAAGAATGTCAGGAATATGAAAAATCAATTCGCTCACATGGAAATATTGATCCGCAAATATTAGGGCTTGGGGCAAATGGACACATTGGATTTAATGAACCCGGTACTTCATTCAACAGTAGAACACATATCGTTGATTTAGCGGAATCAACGCGTCAGGCGAATGCAAGGTTTTTCGATTCGTATAATGATGTACCTGAACAGGCCATCACCATGGGGATAGAAACAATTTTGGAGAGCAAGGAAATAATTGTGCTTGTTTCAGGAAACAAAGAAGCTGAAGCGTTATCCAGACTTGTAAATGGTAAGATAAGTGAAGACTTTCCAGCGTCAGTTCTCAAAGAACATATTCATGTTACGGTAATTGCGGATGAAGCGGCGTTATCAGCTATGTAAAAAGAAGCTGTCCCATCTGAA
>NZ_JBYQFJ010000411.1:0-519 GCF_057836705.1 Virgibacillus carmonensis
AATTGTCTTTACCGGGGATATGCTGGATGGGGTTGAAAGTACAAATTATAAATACTTTTATACACTTATAGATGGCATTAATAATAAAGAGCATGCATGGTACGTACCTGGAAACGCTGACCCAGAAAGTTATCAAGTGAACCAAACTGTTGAAAAAAGTGAGTTTATTCAAGGAATGGAAAAAAGAGGAGTTACGTTCCTAGAGAATTTTGATACTATTTCAGTAGATGGCAAAAGCCTTCGTTTTGTAAACTTTGAGCTATCAATAGGAAATGTGGGGATACCAAATGGAATCCCAAAACCATCTTATGCAGCAAATAGACAGTACCTGTCCTATCAAAAAGAACTAATGCAGGAATTAAAAAATATAGAGGAAGCTGATACACTTATTGCACTTAATCATTATCCTGTTGTGGATCCGCGAATTGATCATATTTTAGACTCACCCAATTTGGAAATGCCGGATTATGATTTATTAATGGCGGGACATTACCACGGGGGGCAAATTCGCCTTCCTTT
>NZ_JBYQFJ010000412.1:0-519 GCF_057836705.1 Virgibacillus carmonensis
CATCAAGCCGGTTGCTCCGTGTCACATTCGCAGTTAATTCAGTCTGAAAATGGTGCTTCAGGTAATTTCTCCGGACAGAGAAGTCTTTCTTCGTACCTGGCCGCACTTTTGTAATGATTTCCTCCAGACGCAAATCTTCCAGCAACGTCATGAATTGAATAGTGAACTTCGGCAGGCTGGATTCAACGTTATTTTCCAAAAAGCCTTTCAGGGTGGGGACATGCGAATGTTGCAAGGTTCCAATTGAACGCAAAAATACATCCGTCTTGTAACCGGATTCCTTAATCGTCTGATTATTCACATCCCAGAAATGGCTGCCCGTCACCTCATCATCAATCAGATCGATGAATGAACCATACTTGTACTCGAATTTTAAGTCCTGGTTATCCGATAGTATCGTGGTCAGGTCCTGTAACTGCAGGAAAAGATTTGTGTCTACCTTAGAATCATCCCAGCGGTTGTATTTCAATTTGTAACCTCCTTTCTTTCTTATATGTGCGCAATTGCATAGTCATTTTT
>NZ_JBYQFJ010000413.1:0-519 GCF_057836705.1 Virgibacillus carmonensis
TACTTATAATATCGTAAAATCGGCTTTCTTGCAGCAGTTGTTTCATCCATCCGTTTCACAATAGTTGTGTATGGAGCCTCTTGTACCTTCTCTGGATCGTTTTTAGCCTCCTCTGATATCTCTATCATCGTATCGATAAACCCATCCAGTGTCTCTTTAGACTCCGTTTCTGTTGGTTCCACCATTAATGCTTCCTCAACATTTAATGGGAAATAGATTGTTGGCGGATGGTATCCATAATCAAGTAAGCGCTTCGCAACATCCAATGTTCGGACACCCAGTTTTTTCTGTTTTTTTCCAGAAAGAACAAACTCATGCTTGCAATGCTGTGGATAAGGAAGGATAAACTCCTGTTCTAATTTCCGCATCATATAATTAGCATTTAACACAGCATATTCACTAACCTTCCTAAGACCTTCTGCACCCATTGTCCGGATATACGTATATGCCCTTAAGTTAATTCCGAAGTTACCATAATATGGTTTAACCCGCCCGATTGAATTTGGACGTTCATACTCA
>NZ_JBYQFJ010000414.1:0-518 GCF_057836705.1 Virgibacillus carmonensis
TGATAAAGATGATACAATCCTTATCGCTGGAAAAGGTCATGAAACCACACAAATAATTGGTGATCAGGAATTACCGTTTAATGAGAGGGAAATTGTTTTGAAGGCTTTGAAACGGAAAAAGCAAATTGTCCGATCATAGTAGCGAGTAAACAAAGTTTCTGCTTCTATACCCGCAAGGATTTGCATATTCTAAGTTAGAATGTAATAATCCGATTACTTTTTTGCGAAGGGGGAAGATGGATGAACCGTCAAAAGGATAAGCGATTCGATGAGTTTCTATCCGAATCCTTTAAGGATGGAGCCTGTGTTAGGGAATTACGTTTAACAAATGCTGAATTGCAGTATGTTCAGCTGAAATTCCCAAAATCAAAAGTAACAAAATTACCTGAGACTAGTGATCACTCCCCGAAGAAAATATGGTATGAAGTACGGATTAGGTAGTTCAAAATAGCTTGGACATAGACAAAAGACCGGATGCTCTATAGAGTATGCAGGTCTTTTGCTAAGTTATGCCTAGC
>NZ_JBYQFJ010000415.1:0-518 GCF_057836705.1 Virgibacillus carmonensis
CGTAATTGTACAGGACATGACCGACACAGAGACTGCCTCTGTAGCATTAATTGAAAACCTTCAGCGGGAAGAGTTAACGGTTGTTGAAGAAGCACGTGCATATGCCAGACTAATTGAATTACACTCCATTACACAGGAAGCACTCGCGCAGCGCTTAGGGAAAAGTCAGTCAACAATTGCAAATAAACTAAGGTTGTTAAAACTGGATGATGCTGTTCAGCAGGCATTATTAAATAAGTCTATTACAGAACGTCATGCAAGAGCATTGATAAAAGTAAAGGATTTAGAGAAACAGTCTACACTGTTAAATGAAATCATTGAACATGACCTTAATGTTAAACAAACAGAAGAAAGAATAGACAAAATAGAAAATAAAAAGGAAGAACCAAAAAAGAAGAAGCCGAAGTTAAAGGGCGTAAATAAAGATATGAGAATTGCAGTCAATACAATTAGACAATCATTATCCATGGTGACCGATACTGGAATTGATGTTGAAACTGATGAAAAGGATTTAGATG
>NZ_JBYQFJ010000416.1:0-517 GCF_057836705.1 Virgibacillus carmonensis
AATTTGGTAAATACACTACCCATTGTTTCAATACCTAATGATAAAGGAGTTACGTCTAATAATACAACATCTCTTACATCACCTTGTAATACGCCACCTTGAATTGCAGCACCTAGCGCTACTACTTCATCTGGGTTAACACCTTTTGATGGTTCTTTCCCAGTTTCACGTTTAATTGCCTCTTGAACTGCTGGGATTCTAGTTGATCCACCAACCAGAATCACTTTGTGAATTTCACTTGAAGATAAACTAGCGTCTTTCAAGGCTTTACGTGTTGGTACCATTGTACGTTCTACTAAGTCCGAAGACAGCTCCTCAAATTTAGCACGAGTCAGGTTCATTTCAAGGTGTAATGGACCCGCATCTCCGGCTGTAATAAATGGTAACGAAATTTGTGTTTGCGCAACACCTGAAAGATCTTTCTTAGCTTTTTCAGCAGCATCTTTTAAGCGTTGGGTAGCCATTTTATCTTTTGAAAGATCAATTCCGTTTTCTTTCTTAAATTCCGCTACCATAT
>NZ_JBYQFJ010000417.1:0-517 GCF_057836705.1 Virgibacillus carmonensis
CATTAAAAAATCCAATGTTGGGGTTGAACATTCTATCATAATTTTGGGTCCGGCTTAAAAAGTATTGATAATCTTCCTCCTGATCAAGTGCTTTTGCTAATTGGGCTATGCCAAAATCATTGATATAGCCATCAAGTGCCCATGACATACCTTCACCTGTTGATGTATTTGTATAGCCATCAAAAATGGAGGTTTCCATCCCTTTTCTGCCAACATTATCATTTGGCGGTGCAACGGATGCATCTTTTACAGCTGATTGATAAAAACTTTCTACGTCAAAATTTGTAACACCTTTCAGATAGGCGTCAGCAAAAGCAATATTTGCACTTGTTCCCACCATTAAATTGGCATATCCCGGTGATGACCATCTGGAAATCCAGCCGCCGTCCTTATATTGCTGCACGAAGCCATCGATCATTTCTCCGGTTTTTTCAGGGGTTAGGAGTGAATATGCTGGCCATGTTGTACGATAGGTATCCCAAAAGCCATTGTTGACATAAAATTTTCCATCCTCTAT
>NZ_JBYQFJ010000418.1:0-516 GCF_057836705.1 Virgibacillus carmonensis
AAATACAAGCGACCGTCCATTTGTTCCTAAAGAAAAGATTTCCGCTCAATTACTTTCAGAAAGTGTTGCGGAAACCTCGGATGACAAATTTTTTAAAGAAAGAAATGAAGAATTAAAGCCTGGAGAAGAAGTTACAGGTAACTTAGTGTATACGCACAGTTTCGATGATGAGGTATATTTTTTAACATATGAACAAAAAGCAACTACAGAGACTAAATTTGAATTACCTGTTACTAATTAATTTTTGAATTTCTATTACATGTGGTGTTTCTGTTTTACGCATCTAAATTTTCGCCAATATTGAAAATGAAATTTAATCCTTGGTTCTCAAAACCAAGTATGAATAAAAAATATTCCAAAGGGAACCAAATAGATTAGATTGCCCTTTGGATATGGAAACAATGACTTAAATAGAGCACCATCCTATATTGAAGGAAATGTCAAAAGTGATTTGGTTTATTCCAGCATTAGCAAAGGTATGGCCTAATCAATTTCTTAAACATTAGAAGTTAAGTT
>NZ_JBYQFJ010000419.1:0-516 GCF_057836705.1 Virgibacillus carmonensis
CAGCTGTCGGAGGATTCCTTGGAAGTATTGCACTAACTTCTTTTTTAACGGGAATCACAGAACCGATTGAGTATTCATTCATGTTCTTAAGTCCATTGCTATACGTCGTTCATGCAATACTAACCGGACTGTCCATGATGGTTTCATTCTGGTTTGGAATTAAAGATGGCTTCGGTTTCTCAGCGGGGCTTATCGATTATGTGCTTAACTTTGGAATTGCATCGAAACCATTGCTCTTACTCGTGCAAGGTATCGTATTTGGATTTATCTATTTCATTATTTTCTACGTATTAATTAAAAAGTTCAATCTTAAAACACCTGGTCGTGAGGATGAAGATGAAGTTTATGTAGAGGAAAATGAACAAACAGGAGCTCCTTCTACTGGAAAGGGCCGCAAAGATTATGATGGAAAGGCGTATCATTATTTAAACGCATTAGGCGGCCCGGAAAATATTAAGTCACTGGACTATTGTGCGACAAGACTGCGCTTGCAAATGAATGATATGGATCAGGTTG
>NZ_JBYQFJ010000420.1:0-516 GCF_057836705.1 Virgibacillus carmonensis
GGATTGTGCTAACGAAAAATTAGATTCGGTGCTGCCGGTTATTGGCAGAGGATCTATTGCTAATTCATTACATCCGCGCTTAATTCCTGTTAATAGGGAATTCCATGCAGACTTGTCATTAAAGTTTTGAATGATGACGGAAAATGGAATTCCTCCTGCTGCCATGCATTCCATGTAGGCAACTCGAAATGCAAAATAGGATACAACGTCATAGGGAGCGGACACATCATCAGCCGTCTTCATTCCAATCGAGCCGCTATTGTCACAGGCAATGACGATATCCATTTTTTGATCAAATGGTGCGATTAAACTGTCCCTTATCATCATTGCTCACCTGCCATCGTTTTTTGGAAAAGCATTTTACATTTCGGAATGAAAATTATTGCAATGGCCGCATTAACAGTCGCTCCAATCAAAAGGGAAGGCAGTAACGCGAAATAGAACGAAACCCCAAGTAATACCAGCACAGGAAGCGGTGCCAGCAGGCTGTTGCTGCAAACGAAAAACAAACCAGCA
>NZ_JBYQFJ010000421.1:0-515 GCF_057836705.1 Virgibacillus carmonensis
CAAAAGATGTCCGTTCCTCTTCTGTTAAATGCTCGGCGACCTTTTCTTTTAATAAAGAACTCCCACCTATCATATTTTCACAGGCAATAATATTAAGTGGATGTTGATTGGATTTCATTCTCGCTTGTAAACCTTTTGCAATCAGTTCTGAAATCACCGCCAAAATGTTCGGGCCGACAGCTGTTGTGATAATATCAGCGTTGACGATAGCTTCAACCACTTTGTCCGGATCAGTGATGCTGTTGATTCCGGAAACGTTTTTCACTGTTAATGTTTCACTATTTTCAGAGGCCAACACGACATTATACTGCTGTTTTTCGTTCAGTTCCTGAATGACAGCGTCGTTTACATCAACAAATGTGGTATGATAATTTGCTTGATATAGAAGGGATCCAATAAATCCGCGACCAATATTTCCAGCGCCAAAGTGTACAGCTAACATTTAATTCACCTCATCAAATAGTGCTATGATTTCTTCTTTTGTTTGGGCTTCCACGATTTTATCAATATTTTCT
>NZ_JBYQFJ010000422.1:0-515 GCF_057836705.1 Virgibacillus carmonensis
TTCGGTATATGCTAAACAGTTTCGTTGTAGCGTCTTTAACAACTATTTTGTCACTGGCGTTTGCGTCCTTTACGGCATACGCGGTTACAAGATTGCCAATTAAAGGTAAGGGTCTGATACTGGGGATCGTACTTGCGGCATCCATGTTTCCGCAGATTGCGATTATCTCACCAATGTTTAATTTGATTACGGGACTTGGGCTTCGAAACAGCTATTTAGGATTGGTTATTCCATATATCACAATTAGTTTACCGTTATCAATCTGGATACTCTCAACGTTTTTCCAAAAAATTCCATATGAACTTGAAGAATCTGCTAAGCTTGATGGGGCAAGTCCATTTCAAACGTTCAGGAAAGTTATTTTCCCACTAGCGACACCGGGAATCTTTACTACTGGAATTCTGGTATTTATTGCCGCCTGGAATGAATATTTATTTGCGTTAACAATTGACACTGCGGATAATTGGCGGACAGTGCCAGTCGGTATCTCACTCTATCAGAGTCAGTTTTCCATT
>NZ_JBYQFJ010000423.1:0-514 GCF_057836705.1 Virgibacillus carmonensis
ATTACTTTATTTCCAATTGTTCATTAGTTCTTCCGCTGTATTGTTTAATGTTTCTTTTGCATCTGCAGCGATGAATTTATTCATTGCTTTATTGTTCAAGTGCTTCAGGAATCCGTCCATTTTCTTCATCGCTTGCTTATCATGGCCTTTTTCTAATTGATGCTCCACCTGATTCAGTTTATTTGTAAGCTGAACAGCAAGTGGATGGTCAATTTTATCCGCTTCTATAAAATCAGCTACATCCTGCTTGAGAGATGCAAGTGTAACAGGTTCCGGCTCAGGTTCCTCTGTCCCGGATAGGTCAAGCCCATACTTGGCAAAACCTTCTGTTCCCACGCCAAGATAAGTGATATTCCCATCAGGCTGGATGAACTGCTGTGCATCAACAGATGACTGGAATGTCAGTTCAGGGTTACCGTCAACCGCTGCAAAAGACCAGTTGCCGTCTGCCGATGGATCAATCGTTCCATTGTCCTGAATATACTGAATCACTGCCTGTCTATTCTGTATTTGT
>NZ_JBYQFJ010000424.1:0-513 GCF_057836705.1 Virgibacillus carmonensis
TATAAAGTTTTAAAGCCAGAAAAATTCTGGTTAATAATAATATACGAGGGTGCTAATGTGTAATTACATAAAAAGAGTGGTGATTAGTTTTGCAAAAGTGTGAAAAGTGCAACGCGCAATTTGGTTGGAGTAAAATCTATAAATCGTTTTTTGGATGGGGAAATAAACCAATTATATGTGACAAGTGTGGTGCGGAGCACAGTATAACTATTCCTGGAAGGTTTACATTTGTATCTCTGACTGTTATACCAATGTTGATTTTTACTAATTTCCTTTCCCCTTTCACTAATTTCATTTTGACTCTTGCTATAGGACTCACTATACTAATGATTGGCTCTTTGTTCATACCATATTTTGTGAAATATAAAGTGAGCTTGTGAATAAAGTACTTTAACTTAAGAACCTTGATTTGACTATGCCGCAAAAGGGCGCCATTCTTGAATAAAAGATTGGCGCCCGTGTCATATATAAGGGCCAAATTGTTGAATGAAACTTTTTGGACTAATCCCATAG
>NZ_JBYQFJ010000425.1:0-513 GCF_057836705.1 Virgibacillus carmonensis
CGCATGCTTAATATAGTCAAAGGCAACATTGGTATGTCTGGCGTTTACCGAGTCAGCCCCGGGGGTATCTACCAGGGTAATACCTTGTTTCGTCAGGGAACAATCATAATACAGGTCTATCGATTCGACAAAGCAGGCTTTTGTTTCATCAGTAACATATGCAGCAAAATCATCAACATTAGATTCAATATAACCACCTATATTAACTTTCATTGATTCATAGCCATCGGTTATTGCCCGTAAATAATGGGCCTGTGTTCTAGCCAGGGAAGAAATATCTGTACCTTTAAGCCATTTATACAAATCTTCCAGACTATTACTTCGCGGGGAAAGTCCTTTTAAAAGGACTAAACAATCTTGGAGAATAGTTTTTTCATCTTTCATTGTTACAATTACTGATCCATGTTTATGCTCACTGGAAACGGGAGCAATCCGGTTAATTGCTGCTGTAGTCGGATTTGGCGAAACAGGTAAAATAGACTCGCCGATTAACGCATTAGCAAACGATGATTT
>NZ_JBYQFJ010000426.1:0-513 GCF_057836705.1 Virgibacillus carmonensis
TTACTCCTATTGCTACTTTAGCAACAGAGTGGCAATCATTAGCTGTTCCAGCAGATTCAAAGTATGGATCCTTGGAAGAATTAATGAAACAACTAAAGAAAGACCCAAGCTCGATTAAAGTAGGGGTAGGACCTGCACTAGGTAATGATGACCATCTATCTTTTGTTCAAGCTGCTCGTGAATATGGTGTGAACCCAACTGAGGTTGACTTTCTAGTTTATGAAGGTGGCGGGGATGTTGTAACTGCTCTCCTTGGGCACCATGTTGATGTTGTTACTACATCCGTTTCTGAGGTTCATGATCAACATTTAGCCGGAAAGGTAAAAATTCTAGCTATTTCCTCGGAAAAAAGATTGGAAGATTTAAAGGAAGTTCCCACATTTAAAGAACAGGGTGTAGACATGGTATTCCCACATTGGAGAGGAGTCATGGGACCACCAGATATGACTGAAGAGGAAATTGCCTATTGGGATGAAAAGCTAGGAAAAATGGTTGAAACTGAAGAATGGAAAG
>NZ_JBYQFJ010000427.1:0-512 GCF_057836705.1 Virgibacillus carmonensis
TCTCCGTTGCTTCTGAGGAATGATTAAAGAATTGAATTTCATCCCCAGGAGCTGCAACTGTTTGGCTTGCACTGAAGTCAGCCTCAGGTATTGGATAGGGTGGCCACTCAAAGGTGACTTCCACCGCTTCACTTTTCACATAATCTTTACTTACAGCAACAATTTCGAGTGTTGTTGACGTTTCCTTACCATCTCTACGTAAATCCTCGATATGATAAGCATTATTTGGTGTTGCTCCAATGAATTCCCTTTCCCCATTCGCATGCTTGCGGTACAATTCATAGTGCTGGATGTTTGTATCATCCACCGGATCCCATTTCACCGATAAATCAGCATATAGTCCTCCCTCGTAAGCTGTTTCCAACCATGTCGGGTTCGTTGGCGCGTCGGGAACTTTTTTGTCACTATGTTTACTCGTTACCTTTATTTCACCAATATTCATTTGATAATCCTCTATAACCTCTTCACTATCAAAGTAAAGGGAAATAGCTGCTATCTTTTTATCCTGGTAT
>NZ_JBYQFJ010000428.1:0-512 GCF_057836705.1 Virgibacillus carmonensis
GCGATGTCCCATATAGTCGCCGCCACCTTGCGGAATAAAATTAAATGGGCTTCCTTGAAAATCTCGAAATCGCTCCGGGTTAAACTCATTTGGGCTCTCCCAAATGGCAGAACTATGATTTGGTCCATAAATATCAAGCAATACCAATGTTCCTTCCTTAAAGTCATGATTCCTCCAAGTAAATCTCTTACGTACACGTGCACCTAGAAACGGACCAAATGGATAAAAACGGCGAACCTCCTGGACAAACATTTGGCTATAATCATTTTCATTTGATTGTAACTTCCTGCGTGTTTCAGGGTGAAGATGCAAAGCCAAAGCACCAAATGTCACGTATCTTGCAATAGCAACAATCGGTCGTAGAATGTTGATCAATTCTACCGCAGCCATTTGCCTGCTCATTAATTTGCCGTTTAGATTTCGGCGCCATGACATAGCATATAAGGCTGTATGTTCATCAGCAATCACCTGCCCTGAACGAACCTGTTTAATCATCGTCCGGATCCATTTTC
>NZ_JBYQFJ010000429.1:0-510 GCF_057836705.1 Virgibacillus carmonensis
ATCAAAATAAGCGCGCCCGGATTTTCGTATACTTCTCTTGATTTAATGCCAACTAGACGGTTTTCAATATGATCAATCCGGCCGACTCCATGGATGCCGCCCTGTTCATTTAGTTTTTCAATTAATTCCACTAGCGGTATTTCTTCATCATTCAATGCAGCAGGGACACCCTGATCAAATGTTATATCTACATACTCCGGTTCATCAGGTGTAAGATTGATTGGATTTGTCCAGTCAAAGGCTGCTTCTGGTGCTTCCTCCCACGGGTTTTCCAACACCCCAGCTTCGCACGCCCTGCCCCAAATGTTTGCATCTATTGAAAAAGGGTTATCAAGGTTTACTGGCACAGGAATCCCTTTCTTTGTTGCATAAGCGATCTCTTCATCCCTCGTCATGCCCCATTCACGAACAGGTGCAACTACTTTTAAATTTGGATTCAGCGCTTGAATAGAAACCTCAAAACGTACTTGGTCATTGCCTTTACCAGTACAACCGTGGGCAACTGCAACA
>NZ_JBYQFJ010000430.1:0-510 GCF_057836705.1 Virgibacillus carmonensis
CTCTTTTTATTTTCAAATGCTGCACGAATATCAACCCGATTAAAAGCTAGTTCGGTAAACGCGTAATCAGTCAGGTAGCGAACCACACGTGTGATAATCCCGTTTCCCTGGTAATCCTGTCCAAGCCAATAACCGATATAAGCTACTTTGTTGGACCAATCCAAACTATTAAAACTAGCAGTACCAACCATTTTTCCCTTATAGTGGACTGCAACAGTCATGCTTTTCTTATCCTGAAATCCCTGCATGGTGTGTTCAATAAAACCACGCGAATCATCAATCGTTGTGGTCGTATCAACCCAAGGTAACCATTCGCGTAAATAGGACCGCGACGCATCTGTTAAATTAAAAAGTTCTTCGGCATCATCAATTTGCATTAATTTTAATGTAAGATCTTCATCAATTTCACGGAAAAACATGAGCATAACCCCCTGTTAATTGTTTACTAGAACCTATCACACAGTTTGTTGGACAGAAATTCCCACTTGATGAGGTTTTATTCTATCATAC
>NZ_JBYQFJ010000431.1:0-510 GCF_057836705.1 Virgibacillus carmonensis
TATTCCGCCAGATATAATCCCAAGTGTTGAAAATATCTGCAATTTCCTGGTCCCACTTTTTCCGTTCGAACCTTGTTTAGCGAAGAGTAACAGGATTATTATAAATAATGTAGTGGTAAGGAAGTTAAAGATGTTCATATTTAGGTCTGGATGCTTTGCAGAGGGCATCAAATTTGTTGAAAAAGCCAACAAATATGAGCATATTAACAGAAAGAAAAATTTATTTGTCATATTGTTCCCTCCCTTAGATTGCTTGCTTCTTTCAAAATCCAGCAATGTTAATGATATTATTATACGTAAATTCTATCATAATTTCCCTACTATCCATCTTAATTTTCTGAAATGAAAACAAAAAAAAGATCGTTTAGACGCGATCTTTTTTCTCAACTAAATTAATGGTTTGATAAACTGCCTGCTCAGCTGACCGAAGTGCTCCTTCAAGATGTCCGCTAAATTGTGCATTCGTTTCTGTACCGGCAAAAATAATTTTCTTTTCCCATACACCTTCTA
>NZ_JBYQFJ010000432.1:0-509 GCF_057836705.1 Virgibacillus carmonensis
GTGGTCACATCACGGAAGGCTTCATTTTTGCATTTAAAGCAATGGGGCCTGTTATTCCAATTGCTGGTTTCTTCTTCCTGGGCAGTGCAGATTTTGCTGGAAGTATTCTTGGGGTGGGCGAAAATCCGCCAGCATTCCTGTTTGATATTGTGCAGTCTGTTCAGGAATTCTTGCCACAAAGCGCCTTATTATCAGGATTCAGTGTTTTAATCATTGGGATAATTACTGGTTTAGACGGCTCCGGATTCTCAGGGCTCCCACTGACAGGCGCACTGGCAGCTTCCCTTAATAATGGCGCAATTGATACGGAAACGTTGGCGGCTATCGGTCAAATGGGTGCTATATGGACTGGTGGCGGAACGATTGTTGCATGGTCATCCTTGATTGCCATTGCAGGATTTTGTGGTGTATCTGTAATGGATTTGGTTCGGAAAAACTTTATACCAGTTGTGGCAGGTTTGCTCATTTCCACGTTAATCGCCGTATTTTTATTGTAAATCGGCAGCATA
>NZ_JBYQFJ010000433.1:0-509 GCF_057836705.1 Virgibacillus carmonensis
TGATGCCATTGCCCATATTCGTCAACTAACCAAACTTGTGGTTGGGGTTCTGATACAGGCTGCCATTTCGTCCAGAATACTTCGGAAACGATGTCTTTATCGGCCTTCACTAAATATTCCATCGTCATAGGATGCAGCACTAAATCAGAGTCAATTAAAAATAGATAATCATATTGTTCTTCCACAGCTTTTTTGATAATCCTATTTTTAAAATTAGCTACTTTCCAGACAAGTTGTTCATTCCAGTAATGGGTTTGATCATCACAAAAATAATCATCCTCCTGTTTCGATTGGTAAATAGTTACTCGTTCCCTATGTTGCTTAAAGTCAAGAAGCAGCTCTGTAGCCTTTTCATCGTTGTTATCATCAACAAAGAAAAAATCAAGGTCGAAAGAGTCACTTTTTAGACCTGTCAACGACAATAAAAACTCATTTAAAATTTCTGGTTTTTGATGGACGGGGGATCCTACCAAAATTCGCTTTTTATTTTTCTTCATCATCACCACGTC
>NZ_JBYQFJ010000434.1:0-508 GCF_057836705.1 Virgibacillus carmonensis
TTGTTTTTTGCTCAAAGATGAACCACCTGGATATGTGGGATTACAAAACAGAATAATTTCGGTGGTTGCCAGGTTTATTTTTCTAGTAATATGAAAATTAGAAGGGAGGATAACTATAATGCCTACTATTAATCAACTTGTACGCAAAGGTCGCGTAAACAAACCAAGAAAGTCTGACTCTCCTGCACTTAACAGAGGGTACAACAGTTTCAAAAAGAAACTAACGAATGAAAACTCACCGCAAAAGCGTGGTGTTTGCACTCGTGTTGGTACGTTGACACCTAAGAAACCAAACTCAGCACTTCGTAAGTATGCACGTGTTCGTTTATCTAACAACATGGAAGTTACTGCGTATATCCCTGGGATTGGACACAACTTGCAAGAACATAGTGTTGTATTAATCCGTGGTGGTCGTGTAAAAGACTTGCCAGGTGTGCGTTACCATGTAGTTCGTGGTGCGTTGGATACAGCGGGTGTAGAGGGACGTGCACAGGGCCGTTCTAAATAC
>NZ_JBYQFJ010000435.1:0-508 GCF_057836705.1 Virgibacillus carmonensis
CGGTAAGTTCCCTGAATATAAACTTATTAAAGTAATAGCTGTAAAAATACCGAACCACAGAACGGGAATTTCAAAAATCGTAAACTTCTTCTTGCTGTTATTCAATTCTGTTATTCTTTCGTCCGGCTGGTTGTCATAATTCAGCTCTTGAGCTGTTTGTCCCATATGTTGACCACTCCTTTTCTTTTATTGGCAAAAAACCCTATAGGAAAACGCTTTCAACCTAATAAATTCATCGTACTATTGTTAACAGAAAGTTCACATATTGTGAAACTAATTAAACTTTTGTAATTAAAAAAAGCAGCTAAAACAGCTGCTTTAAAGATAATAATCGATTTGGTTGCGCTTTGATTTATTTAATTTGTATTGATAAATGGGCCTCCCGACACCATATATCAGTGTTTCTTCCAAAAACTCAATCCCACTCAAAAACTTTAAATACTTCCTTACTGAAACCCTGGATATCTCTGTTAATTCTGCGATATTTTCAGTTGAAAAGGGCTCAGAT
>NZ_JBYQFJ010000436.1:0-508 GCF_057836705.1 Virgibacillus carmonensis
CAAAGCGGTTAAAGAATATAAACATTATAGTGCTGTTTTTAAGGACGACATACCGAATAAGATAATCGGTAATCCGGTTACCGATAATTCAAAAGATAAAAAGATCCCTTCAGGCATTAAAACATTTGAAGAATTAATTTTTTATTATGATCGCTATCACAAACTTAAGAAAAAGGAAGAATTAAAAGATGGTGAACAACAAGAAATAGATAACTATGAGAAAAATTACAATGAAGATGTTGCATTTTCCTATTATTTAAATGTGATAGCTGGAAAAGAAATAAAAAATGCCCTAGTAGGGAAAGGCGGAAGCTTAAGTTCACCAGCCAAGAATTCAGCTAAATGGTACAATAAAGAAATTAAAAAAATTCTGGATAAGGGAAAAGGAAAGTCGCTTAAAGCTTTGGAATCACTTTATCTAGATAAATCGTTTTTTGAGACAGTTATTAATAATATGGATAAAGTTAATAAAGAATTGGATTTAGCGACTTCGGTACCTATTAGGGAA
>NZ_JBYQFJ010000437.1:0-508 GCF_057836705.1 Virgibacillus carmonensis
GATTAACACACCGGTTATGGGGGCAAGCAATATCCCATTCCTGTAATGACCAGTAGCAATCAATAGCCCTGGAACGTGTGAGTGTTCGCTAATATACGGTAGCCCATCAGCAGTCTTGGGTCGAATACCGGACCATGCCTGTTCCCATGTGGCATCCTTTATAGCAGGAATGACCTTCTGAGCGTTCGCAATTAATTCCGATAAGCTTACTAGACTAACCGATTCGTCAAAGATCTCCGGCTTTTGGGTAGCACCAATAATTAACCTTCCGCCAGCCTTGGGAACAATATAACCCGAAGTAGAATAAATACTTGATGTTACCAATTGTCCCGAAATTTTAACCGAAAAGCATTCACCCTTTACCGGATGCCCTGGCAAAAAGATATTTACCTTCTTCGTCAGCTCCTGGCTCCAAGCTCCTCCAGCAACAACAACGTGTTCCGTAAAATAACTGTTGGTTTGCGTTTGCACACCAACAATACGATCATTTTCTTTGATAAAATCCTGA
>NZ_JBYQFJ010000438.1:0-508 GCF_057836705.1 Virgibacillus carmonensis
GTATTTTATTGACGAATCGGTAATGACTGATTTGATTCAAAATGTGTTAGGTGACTTTAAAGGGAATACATATATTTTTAACGACAGCAATCAGGTCGTTGCTGCTGCAATAAATGATAAAGGGATTAAACAGGAAGATCTGGATTCGTTTACCATGGATAAAGACGGGGTTGGCAGCATCGAAATAGATGGAAAAAGCTACTCACTTGTTTATGTAAAATCAGAGGTTAGCGGTTGGACATTTATTTCATTAATGGATGCAGATCAATTTTTTGGAAAGCTTGATCAGACGAAAACAATCATAATGGGTACTTTAGCAATATTATTATTTGTTGGCTTGGCACTAGCCATTTTCCTTGGCAGGAACCAATATAAGCCGATACGAAGTCTCTTTGAAATGACGAATAAAAAAGAAACCGGCCACATGAACGATGGAAACGAATTGGAAAAAATCCGCAATACGATTACAAATGTATTTGAAGACCATCAAACACTGAACGAAACAATG
>NZ_JBYQFJ010000439.1:0-507 GCF_057836705.1 Virgibacillus carmonensis
GTACTATTAAGTGCCATTTTCTTTGCCGCAAAAATTTCCAAGGTGAAAGTGACTAATGAATTAGTGAATGATACGGAAAAACGCATTTATTATGTAAATGGTCAATTGTTCTTTGCATCTGTGACTGATTTCACGAAAAAATTTACTTTCCATGATACCGTTGAGGAAGTAGAAGTTAATTTGAGCAACGCGCATTTATGGGATGACTCTGCGATCGGTGCATTAGATAAAATTGAAATGAAATTCGAACAGCAGGGAATAAGCGTTACGTATACGGGATTAAATGAAGATAGTCAGCATTTGAAGAATCGGATTGGCGGGTTATCAAAAGCGTCTGGTCACTAAAGAGTTTATTGGGTGGATGTAAAAGAGTTAATAAATCAAATGGAGGTGCAGCTCTTGTTTCAAAACATTTTATTGGCGACCGATGGCTCCGAGCATTCGCTGCGATCAACAGATCATGCAATTGAACTGGCGCAAAAGTTTGCAGGCACTATTAAAGTGATT
>NZ_JBYQFJ010000440.1:0-506 GCF_057836705.1 Virgibacillus carmonensis
TTATTTTGCCCCATCGCTTGTGTGGTTATTTATCTGCGCCATTCCGCTTGGACTAGGTGCGGGGTCCGTGGATGCAGGATTAAACAATTACGTTGCCTTGCATTACAAAGCACATCACATGAGTTGGTTGCATTGCTTTTGGGGAGTTGGCGCAACGCTTGGACCGATCATTATGGCCTATTTTATGTCAGGACAAGGTTCTTGGAGAAATGGTTATTTTACAATCGCAAGTATTCAGTTCGCATTAGCGATCATCCTTTTCTTTACTTTGCCTTTATGGAAAAAGACAGAGTCAAAAGGCAATGCTGCCGCAACTGAGGAACAAGAAGCGCAAGAATATGCTTCGCATGATGCAGATAGTAAAAAAGTAAAATCTATCCAAATCACAGGAGTTAAGCTAGCTTTAGCCTCTTTCCTGTTTTACTGCAGTGCTGAGGCAACAATTGGTCTTTGGGGAAGTAGTTTTCTAGTAAATGTGAAGGAGTTGTCCGCGGAAGTTTCCGCAC
>NZ_JBYQFJ010000441.1:0-506 GCF_057836705.1 Virgibacillus carmonensis
TGTCAGCATTAATTCTGTTCCTGGTTAATAGATTATACTGGTTCTGAGCACTTTTTTTCTTACCGGTTGTGCCAACGACTATCTTATACTTTCCCATAAAAACCCTCCTAACCTTGTTTTATAGGTAGTATATTCAGCCGTTAAACAAAGGAATGGTCGTTACACATGACTTTTGATAAATTGATTAAATAGACTATGGGACGCAGGGACAGGTTTCTTGTCCCTATCCCAGTATATTGATCGCGTAAACTAGAAGTATGGCTAGTAATACGGCCAATGCTAAATAAAGTAGGAGGGATTTGACCTTCGTTTGCACGGAAGTTTGGTAATATGCCCTAATTCGGTTTACTTCCTTGCTAATCTCGATAAGTTTGGCTTCGTTTTTATTTTGCACTTTGGCGAGGACCGCATCGTACTGGTGATCTTCATCGATAATTCCCTCACTATAGCCCATACTTTCTATGGTTCGTCTAAGTATTATTTTCTCAGCATTTTTCTTTTTGACC
>NZ_JBYQFJ010000442.1:0-505 GCF_057836705.1 Virgibacillus carmonensis
TTTCAACATATAAGTTTACCCCCTTAAGTTTTAAACTATTTTTAGTTTGTGAGTAGCCCCATTAGCAATGCAACAGTTGCCATCACTGCGGTAATCCCAAACCCCAGAGGAATTGCCTTCTTCTGTAAATCACCCAAATCCACACCTGCCAAGCCAATCAATAGAAAAGTTGAACCAGTCAATGGACTTATCGGAAAACCAACTGTCATTTGCCCTAAAATGGCTGCCCGTCCCATTGTTTCAGGTTGAATTCCAAACGCCTCCGCAGTGGCACTTAAGACAGGAAGTACACCAAAATAGAAAGAATCTGGGTCGAAAATAAGGCTGAGTGGCATAGACAAGTATGCGAGAATAACCGGCAGCGCCTGGCCCCATCCACTTGGAATCGCAGTTGCTGATACGCTCGCCATAGCTTCAATCATTCCCGTCCCGGCAAGGATCCCGGTAAATATCCCTGCAGAAAATATTACGGAAGACGTGTAAATCGCTCCGCGTGCATGTGCCT
>NZ_JBYQFJ010000443.1:0-505 GCF_057836705.1 Virgibacillus carmonensis
GGCTTTTTATTTCAACAGTTCATCGGGTGATGATACAAAGGATCAACAAGCAGACCAACAATCTAAGAAAACATCACCAGGTCATGAAAGCAAAGACGTCCCTAAGGCTGAACCAACCCTGGACAGCATATTCGACTTGGCCAAGCAAGGAAAAATACCGGACAGCAATATCATTGTTGGTGAAACGACTGTCGATGAGGTGCAAGAGGCTTGGGGAAAGCCGAATGGGACCTCAGATACGAATGCTGGTCTTTTTTTGAACTATCCGTCACATGGCATTGATGTCGGTATTACAGGCGATATTGTGTCCGATTTACGGTCATCTCAGGATCAATTCACGGCGTTCGATCTGGATACGATTGAATCATATGAAAAACCGGATGACACGCATTACTACCAGGATGAAAATTATGATCAAATCATTCTTGTTTATGAACTTTCTAGCGGTTATGTCTTAAAATGGGTGCTGCCAAATCCCGCCGGTAAATCAGATAACCCGGGTGTG
>NZ_JBYQFJ010000444.1:0-505 GCF_057836705.1 Virgibacillus carmonensis
TTTCCTCACGAATGAGTTGCCCATGGCGGATGATGATCGAGGGCTGGCCTTCAAGCAATCCGCGTGTCCCCTTATATTTTTGAGTAATAGTTTCCGTAATAAATAACATTGTCCCCCATAAAAAAAGCGAGAAACCGATTTCCACTATGCCGATGTCCTTATCGAACAAGGCTCCGGCCACAAGCTCTCCAAGGATCAGGGCGGCTATAAAGTCAAATGGCGTTAGTTGCGTAATTTGTGTTTTTCCAAGTACTTTTACCAGCAAAAACAAGGCAATAAAGCCGAAGACTGAATCCAGAAAAATTGGCAGCAGATTTTCCATTTATGACAACCCCTTTTTACCACATATCTTTGTTTAGGTTATCCGAAATCGGTGGGACTATGTATGTTGGAGTTAATGTACGGTTTGTTGACTGTAAATAGGGGTGAGCGTTGCTGGTATTTGGTTTTGTTTGAACGGAGAGGAGTATTTAGCTGATGAGGGCATGTATTTTCCGGCGGTCGG
>NZ_JBYQFJ010000445.1:0-505 GCF_057836705.1 Virgibacillus carmonensis
TTCCAGAAACGGAGGAAGAACGATTTCTTAACGAGACTGGTCAAGAGCGGGCAAAATTACGCAAGCTGAAAAGACAGCAAAATAAGGAACTCGTATCTAAACTAACCTTGGAAAAACCATGGGATTAAACTTATAACAAAAGGGAGAGATCGCGCATGCTGATATCATCTAATTTCAACGATTTGCAAGGTGCTAAAAGTGCAATTGATAATTTAAAAGCAAAAAGTCCAACACTGTTTCAAAAGTTTAGAAATACGATTCTTTTGACCCGCCAACTGCAGTATGGATATCAATACATGGGCTGCCTGGTAATGGATGAGAATCCAACTAATTTCAGCCCTATGTCACAAAATGATTATGTATTGTTTGTTTATCAACAGGAAATCGAAAAGTTGAAAACAGACAGCAAAGTACAGGAATTGAAAAACCTGCTAGCAACGTATAAACAAGTTAGCTATGCGAATATTTGTAAACTGGCGATCGGTACCAACCCACGTGCACTGGT
>NZ_JBYQFJ010000446.1:0-505 GCF_057836705.1 Virgibacillus carmonensis
ATCTGCTGCAAACATAATCCAATTCTCTTTTGAAGGGATGAAGGCCTGCCTGATTTTTCTTCCCTCTTCCAGTCGGATAGGTATATTCTGCAGGTTAGGGTCAACAGAACTAAGTCTACCCGTTTGTGCTAAAGCCTGATTATAGCGCGTATGAATTTTGTTTGTATCTTTATTAACCACTTTTAGCAATCCTTCAAGGTATGTGGATTGCAGTTTGCTTAATTGACGGTACAAAAGTAATTTAGGAATTATTTCATGCTCCCCCTGCAGTTGTTCCAGCACATCTGCTGCAGTAGAATAACCCGTTTTTGTTTTCTTTATTACTGGTAGTTCCAGTTTTTCGAATAAAATCGGTCCCAGTTGTTTAGGTGAGTTTAAATTAAATGTCTCACCAGCAAGCTCATAGATATTTGCTTCAATCTCATCCAATCGCTCTTTTAATTCGCCACGCATTTTCTTCAGCCGTTCTATATCGATTTTTACACCGGTATGCTCCACGTCTCCA
>NZ_JBYQFJ010000447.1:0-505 GCF_057836705.1 Virgibacillus carmonensis
GTTGAAAAAAGTTTGAAGGGAGCCACACTATGGGAGGAAGTAAAAGATCGCTTAACCGAAAATGCATTTGGGTTGTCTGGCGGGCAGCAACAACGGCTATGTATTGCTAGATGTTTAGCGATTGAACCAGAAGTCATTTTAATGGATGAACCAACATCGGCGCTAGATCCAATTTCAACGTTGAAGGTGGAAGAACTAGTGCAGAATCTTAAAAAGGAATTCAGCATTGTAATAGTTACGCATAATATGCAACAGGCAGCGAGAATTTCAGATAGAACGGCATTCTTTCTAAACGGTGAAGTAGTAGAGTACAGCAATACAGATAAACTTTTTTCTAATCCTACTGATAAACGTACGGAAGATTACATTACCGGCCGTTTTGGATAGTTAATGGAGGTGCAGATTTTGACTAGAGAAAGCTTTGAAGAGCAATTAATAACGTTAAAGTCCGAGTTAATGGAGCTTGGTGACCTAGCCAAGTTTGCTTTGGACCAATCAATCCAAG
>NZ_JBYQFJ010000448.1:0-505 GCF_057836705.1 Virgibacillus carmonensis
ACGTGATGTCTTAGTTGCATAGTTTTTTATATATTGTGCTTCATCCAATATCAATGAATGAAAGGTGATTTCCTGATACAACTCTATATCCTGCCGTAATGTTGCGTAAGACGTTATCCATACGTCATCTGTTGTTTTTGGATCGATCATCGCTATCCGTTCCATCGGACTACCTGCGATTACCCGAACACGCAGATCTGGTGCGAACTTTTCACACTCGTTCTTCCAGTTGTATAAAACAGATGATGGAGCCACAATTAAATGTGGTTGATCAACTTCTAATGAAAGCAAATAAGCAATGCTTTGGATTGTCTTTCCTAGTCCCATATCATCTGCCAGTATCCCGCCTAAATGATAGCTGTCAAGCGATTTAAACCACTGAAATCCCGTTTCTTGGTAGTTCCTTAATGTAGCCTGCAAATTCTCCGGTATCGGATATACCTGCTCTTCTGGTGACTTTAAATGGTGCAGCAGTTTCCGGAAAGAAGGATCATAGTTTTTCTTT
>NZ_JBYQFJ010000449.1:0-504 GCF_057836705.1 Virgibacillus carmonensis
GAAAAAAAGCAACAAAATACTACTACTGATGAACCGGAAAAAGAAACGCTTAAATCACTAGACGGTAGTGAAATAGATAATCAAAATGCTACAGGGAAAACAAACGATGACAATGAATCAACTTTAGTATTTGGAATTATTTCATTGTTAATTATTGCAGGAATAATATTCCTTACTTGGATGTGGTTTAGTAGAAGTAGAAAATAAGAGGTGTAAGCTATGACATTATTCGTTTCATTAACTGAGTTTATTTTATATTGTTGTTTTTCAATACTTATTGGGTCATTAATTCTGCTTTTGGTTCCAGAAAACAAAAGACCCTCTTTGTACATACCTAAAAAGATACTTTATTTAGCAACTGGATTAATTCCCCTGACTTCTCTTCTTCCTGTTGCCAGTACCGCTAAAATACTTTCAGGCGATTGGGGATTTTGGTTCATCTTTAAGAATGTCTTATTTACTTTTGAAATCGGAAAATCATGGCTGTTTATCGCTATAATTTCG
>NZ_JBYQFJ010000450.1:0-504 GCF_057836705.1 Virgibacillus carmonensis
ACGGCATACAAGGGGAGATGAGGAAGAGGGCCGTATCGAATTGGTCCGTTCTTTACCGGTCGGGCGGTTATCCAATTTGAATGCAACGATATTAGTTTACACCGTCAGTTTTATCGTTTTATCACTCCTTACCGGTTTAGGGTTATACGCACTAAATATTGAAAGTATGCAGATAGAAGGGTCTTTATTATATGGCGCGACACTTGGGGCAACGGGAATTTTCTTTGCTGGTGTCACAACAGTTTTCGCCCAGCTTTCGGAGAGTTCACGCGGTACAATGGGTTTATCTATTGCTATTCTGCTAATCGCTTACATTGTGCGTGCGGTTGGCGATGTAAGTAATGAGACGCTGAGCTGGATCTCACCACTCGGTTGGGTTACCAAAACAGCAGCTTATGATGCGAATAATTGGTGGCAAATCGTATTAATGATTGGTGTATCGATGGTTCTGTTTGCAATTGCAAACTATTTGCACGGGATTCGTGATTTAGGGAGCGGCTTCCT
>NZ_JBYQFJ010000451.1:0-503 GCF_057836705.1 Virgibacillus carmonensis
CAAGTGCCTTCATCCTTTAACAGCATTTACTGATTTAATCTAAATCATACTACTATTTTACTGATTTGTCATGGACAAATAGTAATCTATTAATCATTAAAAACTTTCATTTCTTTCATTACATCGCCATTATGCATTGCTTTTGCATGCTCAATTCCAGAAGTCACTTGCCCAAAAACAGTATGAACACCATTAAGGTGCGGCTGTGCTTCGTGTACAATAAAGAATTGACTGCTTCCGGTATCCTTGCCAGCGTGCGCCATTGATAATGAACCTTCAACATGCTTATGCGGATTTCCTTCTGTTTCACATTTGATTGTGTAACCAGCAGAACCGGTGCCATTCCCTTTTGGGCACCCACCTTGGCTTACGAATCCGTCAATGACACGATGAAATGTTAATCCATCATAAAAGTTTTCATTTGCCAGTTTTTCAAAGTTTGCTACAGTGCCAGGCGCTTCGTTTGGGAAAAGTTCAAATTCGATTTTATTTCCATTTTCCAT
>NZ_JBYQFJ010000452.1:0-503 GCF_057836705.1 Virgibacillus carmonensis
CTTTTACCATCGTATCCAAATCATAGTCCCCAGCACGAACAGTGAAGTATGCTGCGTAAAAGAATATCGGATGATGAACCTTAAAGTAAGCGATCCGTACCGCCATAAGCACATAAGCTGCAGCATGGGCCTTTGGAAACATGTATTTAATTTTCTTACAGGATTCAATATACCAGTCCGGAACATCATGCTTTTTCATTTCGGTTATCCATTCATCCTGCAGACCTTTACCCTTACGAACAAACTCCATTATCTTAAATGCAAGTGATGCATCTAGTCCCTTATGCATCAGGTAGACCATAATGTCATCACGACAACCAATTACATCAGGTAGTTTACAAATGCCATCATTAATTAATTCCTGGGCATTTCCAAGCCAGACATCCGTTCCATGGGACAATCCTGAAATAATCACAAGCTCTGCAAATGTTTTCGGTTTAGTGTCCTCAAGCATCTGTCTAACAAACTTGGTACCAAATTCAGGTACACCCAGAGTCCCTGTT
>NZ_JBYQFJ010000453.1:0-503 GCF_057836705.1 Virgibacillus carmonensis
CTGCATCATATAACCCATCAATATCAGAAAGGATAATTAGCTGATCCGCATCAACAAGTCCAGCAACTTTTGCGGAGAGCGTATCGTTATCGCCAAATTTCAAAAAGTCCATTGAAATTGTGTCATTTTCATTAACGATTGGCACAATCCCTCTCTCGAGTAATACATTAATGGTATTTCGTGCATTGTTATAACGATGTTCATCAGAAAAATCATCACGGGTGATTAAGATCTGTGAAGCAACATACCCATGTGACATAAAAATATCTGAATATGTTTCAATAAGCAATCCCTGACCGATGGACGCGGATGCTTGCTTTTCAGGTAATGATTCCGGACGGGTGAGATAACCCAATCTGCGGTATCCAGCCGACACAGCACCTGAAGAAACAAGTAAAACTTCAAAGCCGTCATCTTTTAAGCGAACAACTTCATCAACTAGCTTTTCGACTTTTCTTCGGCTTACTTCACCATTTATGCTTGTTAGGGAACTGCTCCCAATT
>NZ_JBYQFJ010000454.1:0-503 GCF_057836705.1 Virgibacillus carmonensis
TTAGCGTGCCATCTGTAAAGGAATCACCAATTGCATTTGAATGTAAACTGGATAGAATCATTGAGGTAGGTACGGACCATATGGTGCTAGGTCAAATCCAGTGTGCGAGTATTGATGAATCCGCCTATCTCGGTAATTTTAAAGTAGATATTGAAAATTGGAAGCCGCTAGCCCGGCTTGCGGGAGATTATGCATCACTTTCCCCGTCATTTAAACTACCAAAATAGATAAACTAAAAAAATCACCGGCGTGGTAACCTATGCCGGTGATTTTTAACTCCATATTTAGATCCTATTTTCCGATAACCTGCAGTTCTTTTGGAAATGATGTCAGTACTTCCACATTTCCTTCATCGTTTAAGTAAACATCATCTTCAATTCGTACTCCACCATATTCGGGGATGTAGATGCCAGGTTCGATTGTAAACAGCAATCCTGGTTCAGCAATTTGTTCATTATTTTCATGGATGGAAGGTTCCTCATGAACCTCGATGCCTAGTCCAT
>NZ_JBYQFJ010000455.1:0-502 GCF_057836705.1 Virgibacillus carmonensis
TTATACCAACTTACTAATAAAGCCGAAAATTCATTTCGTGTATTAATTGTTCATTTTATGACGTTCAAATATGGTTTAGATTGGTGGGAACATATTTCAAAAAAAATTAAAAAGGAAGATAGAATAGAGGGGTATCAGAGAGTCTTAACTGACCTTAAAGATATCAGTCTAGACATGTATTCTTTAGATATTAAAGATTTAACTAGATTGGTAGAAAGTGAATATACATTTGATGTTAATTTCACAATCGATATTAAGAACCATTATGAATTAACGACTGATAAAGAGATTGTCCGAAAAACGTTACGTAAAACACTAAAAGAATTGATTGATAAACCGTTTGAATATGATTTAAAAAGTGAAAAAGGGTTTTGGAAGAATGAGTTATCAGCATTCTTCAATGACCCTGAAAATTTCAAAAGTAAGTGGGATCGCCTGAGTAACGATCGCAATCATATTGCACATAACAAGATAATTGATTTAAATATGTATACAATTATGA
>NZ_JBYQFJ010000456.1:0-502 GCF_057836705.1 Virgibacillus carmonensis
TGGGAGTTGAGATCAGTGAATCATTCCGGGTAACAGAAACTGGTTGTGAAGTGCTCGCTGAATTTCCCCGTGAACTTTACGTTAAACCCAACATCCGCCTGGCATAGGCAATTTAAAACAGTTAATGGCCCCAGAGGATATCTTCTGGGACCATTTCTATGATCACCCTTTCCATACACTAGGGTCGATTAAATTTGGTGGTTTTCTTCCTGTTAACCCAGCCTCCAAGTTTTTTGCTGCAAGCTCTGACATCGCGAGTTCGGTCTCATGGGTGGATGAACCAATATGTGGTGTCGTCACCACATTTTGATATCCCAATAAAGGGTTATTCGGATCAACAGGTTCCTTTTCAAAAACATCCAATCCGGCTGCGGCAATTTCCCCCCTTCTAAGTGCATCGATTAAGTCCTTCTCCACGATCGTTTTTCCTCGCGACCCATTTATAAATATTGCTGAGTTTTTCATCATTTGAAATTCTTGTCGACCAATCATGCCTTCTGTT
>NZ_JBYQFJ010000457.1:0-501 GCF_057836705.1 Virgibacillus carmonensis
GTTTGGAAAGACAAAGAGTGCATACACAATTAGTCCTGATAAAGCACTCATAATGGTCATGAACTCATTTGCACGGTTGCCCGGTATTAGTTGAATTAAGACTAGATTTAATAAATAAGCAATCGAAAGCCCAATTATGACAAAAGATAATACAACTAAAATCAGGACTGGATAAAAAAGAATATTAGCATTGATTGCTATCCCATAAACGATTAATGGAATAATGAACACTAGAAAAAGTGCTAAAGGAATTCCTATGAAGCTTTGTATGTACTTCACCCAGAAAATATTTCGTGTAGGTATTGGCATGGTGAATAACATTTGCAGGTCTGTTGCAGCATATAAATGCTTAAAAACTTGAGGCAGCCCGATTAATAATATAAAACCAATCACTGCAATAAACGCATAGGAAATGATTCCTTTAATGATAGGTACAGGAATTGATTCACTGATGTGCCAAATACCATTTGAGATGAAGTAAATAACAATTGCTAAAATAAG
>NZ_JBYQFJ010000458.1:0-501 GCF_057836705.1 Virgibacillus carmonensis
AGTCATGAAGATGATGTATTTGGCAGCAGAACTGGTTGTTGGTTTCATTTTATTATTTATTCTGGTAAAGTTTCTCGGGAAAAAACTGATTAACCAAATAACACCGTTTACATTTATAGCCGCAATTGTACTTGGTGAATTATTGGGAAATGCTTTGTATGATGAAAAAATTGGATTAAGATATATCGTATTCTCCATGATTTTATGGGCATTATTACTGTTTATTGTAGAAATCCTGGGGCAAAAGTTCCTTCCATTACGAAAAGTCTTTGAGGGAAAACCATCTGTCTTAATCCATAATGGTGTTTTAAACAGGGAGCAATTAAAGAAGAATCGTATGAACATAAATCAACTGCAAAGCCTGCTTAGACAATCCGAAACATTTTCGATACGTGAGGTGGCCTACTGCTATTTAGAAGCCAATGGGGCCATTAGTATAATGAAAAAATCACCAAAACAAAAATTGCAGCAGGATGATATAAATCTTCCTGCACAAACCGT
>NZ_JBYQFJ010000459.1:0-501 GCF_057836705.1 Virgibacillus carmonensis
CTTGGATTAAATCGGATTGTTGGCGATATTTTTGCGGGAAACATGGGCTCAGAAAAGCTTTTAAGGAACTATGGATTTATGAAAGAGGGAGTTCTAAGGCAAACGGATTTTGACGGGGAAAATTATCATGATACGGTTGTGTATTCAATGATGAAGGAGGAATATAAGGGATCCCTTAAAGCTTAAATACCATAAAATTTTGTATCATTTAATTGCTGGATTTGGGAAAAGCTATGTACTAGAAATTAGTATACTTACATCAGGAAGGAAGTTTACAACATGAAAAAAACTTTATTTATCGTGTTAACACTGGTGTTAACACTGGTAGTCTGCACACCCGCCGTATTTGCAACAGTTGACGAAGATCATGCGGACAAATATGGGCCGGACAGCGGCATGATTAAGTACAAGAATCGAGAAAATACCGGGATCTATAAACATAAGGCCTTAATCATGATGCAGGCGAAGGAGTTAGGAATTAAAACGGAAGGAAAGGACCTT
>NZ_JBYQFJ010000460.1:0-500 GCF_057836705.1 Virgibacillus carmonensis
TTCTTTCATCTGTGCCTGTTCTAATGCCCTCCATACTTCCTCATCTGCAATCTGATTATCATTTATCCCGAAAGCTACATTTCCTCGAATCGTATCATCCGATAAAAAGATAGCTTGCGGGATATAGCCTATTTTTTGCTGCCATATAGACTTTTGTTCATGCAAATTTTTCCCGTCCACTAAAACGCTGCCACTTTCTGGTCGAAATAGTCCAAGGATAATATCTACAAGTGTTGTTTTGCCCGCGCCGGACTCGCCAATAAACGCAACGGATTGACCAATGGGTATAGTAAGAGAAACATCCTTTATTGAGTTTTCCAATTGATTTGGATACCTAAAGGAAACCCCATTTAATTTTATAGAGTCGGTATATGTTTTCTTTCCTTTATTAATTGATGCAAAATCTTTTTTAGAGTTAATAGATTCCTCCGTATTCATAAACAAGTCCTCATATACTACAGATAATGCTGGCTGACTATATCGTATAGTTGTCGTTAAAG